>QHYE01000078.1 GCA_003224055.1 Acidobacteriota bacterium
CAACCACGCGAGCGGGACCGCAACAATCTTTCCTAGGGGCTGCCAGACCAGCCCGGTAACGAGCGCGAGAAATCCCAAAGGAACAACTACGCCCGTCAACGGGACTGCTGCAAGGTTAACTAGTGGCCCGGACAACGTGATTCTGTGAAAATCGCGCGCCATCAACGGAAGCATCCCAATCTGCAGCGCCACCGTAATAGCGAGCAACTCCCACACGCGAAGCGTGAGCGACAGTCCACCCGCGAGCGCGTCCTCTACCGTCTTTCCCAGCCGCTGCGGCACTCGCGAGCCAATCCATCGCGCCAGGGAACGAAGATCAATGCGAAACTGCGCCGCGCGCGGTTCGTGCGCCGCATCGCGGGTGACTTCCCTCCAACCGCGCAGCGCTCGCAGGTAAGGCCGTACTGTTCTCTCCAGCCACGGCGCCGCCAGTCCCGCGATGCAGCCGATCGCGAGAAAGCTTAATTGAAAGCTCGGGTCGCGCAATGCCAGTGGCTTTGCTACAAGCAGCACCAGCGCCGCCAGCCCCGCGGAGTTCAGCAAATCGAGCCTCCGAAAGAAAAATCCGCCGAGCACGACGATCGCCGCCATGAGCGTCGCGCGCAGCACGGGTGCTCTTTGTTCCACTACCGCGACGTAGGAGAACAGCAGCGTAAGCGTGAAAAGCGCCTTCCAGAGCGGTGTGAAGCGAAGCTTGCGGCAAATCCAATACAATGCAAACGCAAGCGCTCCCACGTGCAAGCCCGCAATCACCAGCACGTGAAATACGCCTGTTCTTTGAAAATCTGTGGATTCGGCGCGATCCACAAAGCTTCGATCCCCGAGAAGCATCGCCCGCAACACACCCGCGACTTGCGGCTTGCGCGCGAGCAGCCCGTCTACTTCATCGCGCAATTGCCGCCGTACCCTCGCCAGTCGTGTTCCAGCAGTTGGGTTCGGCGAGGAAACGCGTTCGATCAGTTGCGGGGCGCGAAGTGTTGCTACCAGGTGGATATCCTGCTGCTGGAGGTACGCGCGCCGGTCAAACGCACCTTCATCCTTGAAAACTTGCGGTCGTTTCGCCTCCGTCAAAACTGCAATTTCATCTCCCGCATGAAGTTCCAGCGGCAACGGCTGGTCCGGGTGCGTCGTGAAGCTCAACCGCAGCCCGCCTTTCGTCGGCTGGAGTTCCCCTTCGAACTCGACTCCCGAAAGTCCGATTTCGTACCCGTAACCCCAAGGCAATCGCGCCGGTTCATCGCACAGATGGCCATGCCAGCGCAAAGGCGTTCCCAAACGAATGCGCCCTTGTCCCACGAGAGAAAGGACGTGGTTTGCAGGCCGCGGTTGCTCAGCGACGCAGGCACCGAGGCATCCGAGAAATACCCAGCAGAGAAGGGAAGCCGCAGCAGCGGAAAAAACTCGCCCAGACTGCAAGAGCACGATGCCTGTCATGACAAGCAAAGCCACGGCCACGAACGAAAGGGAGAGGAAAGCGATCGACAATGTGTGCCGCGCCACCGCGGGATGCAGGCCGAGTACGATGCCGCTCGCAAAGGCAGCGGCGATCGCCATGGCCGGCAGCTTCATGGCACTCTTCGCAACCGCACAAGCGTTTCAATATGAAAAGTCTGCGGAAACAGATCGAACAAATGCATTTCCGTGATTTCGTAGCGGATGCTCGGGCCGGCAATCTCTTTTGGCTTCCGGGGCGACGCTGTCAGCACCGCCAAATCGCGCGCCAGCGTGGAAGGATCGCAGGAAAGATACGCAATCTCCGCAGCTCCCAGCTCCGCCAGTTTTTCCGCTGCTGCTGCGCCCAATCCCGCGCGCGGAGGATCCAGAATCACGAAATCCGGCCGCTCTCCCGTCTTCTTCAGAAATTCTTCAGCGTGTTCGTTGTGCGATGTGATGGCCACGCCCGCGGCTTCGGCATTGGCATAGAGATCGCGCGTCGCCGCGAGATTCGCGTCCACGCTCACAACCTTCTGAAACATTTTCGCCAGTGGCAGCGTGAAGAATCCCACGCCTGAGAACAAGTCCAAGGCTAAAGTGCCCCGCGCGTTGCCCGTTACGGTTCTCAGTAAATCTTCAATCAAGAACCGGTTCACCTGGAAAAACGAAAGGTGACTCACGCGGTACTTATACCCGCCTGCTTCATGAACTAGGTATCCCGGCCCCGTCAGTTCAAACCGGCCTTTCTTTTGGTCCAGTAGCAGCAGGCTCGCAAGCTCTGGCAATGCTGCTTGAAACGTGGCCGCCAATTCTGCCGCCGGTTTCGCGAACTTTTCAAACGCCACGTTCAACGCAATCTTTTCATCCGCCGAATCCGTAAAAGCCTCAATTTCCTGGATCCCCGCCGGGAGCGTACCCGCTCGCGCCATCTCCTGAAGTTGCACAAACGCATGCGTCAGCCGCGGGGAAAGCACCGGGCATTCATCAATCGGAATAATGACCGAGCTCTCCGGCAGGAAATACCCGATCGCCCGCGGCATCCCGCTGCGCACTGCCCACTGTGCGCGATTTCGGTATCCGTACGGTTCCGCCGAGTGCTCGATAATGGGCCCGTCCCACGCGATCCCTCCCAGCCGCGAAAGCGTCTCGCGCAAAATGTCCTTCTTCAGCCGAACCTGCTCCTCCGGCAAAATGTGCTGGTAATGGCAGCCTCCGCACTTTTGAAAGTGCGCGCACTTCGCCTTCATGCGATCCTTCGCCGCCGATGTGACTTCCAGCAACTCGCCCCAGATCAATTTTTTTTTCTTTGATTTGGCCGCCGCGCGCACCTCTTCCCCAGGTAGCACGTACGGCACGAACACGGTATTTCCATCGGCATGCGCCAAGCCATCACCGCCGTAAACAAGTTTCTCGATTAATAATATTAACTTATCATTCATAATAATATCCTATCTCGGTTCGATTTGCCTGGGTAGGGGAAAGCTTCAGCTCGCTTGTCCTGCTTGCCCTGAGCAACCGCGTAGGGGCCTTGCAGGCCCCTCTCTTTGCCGGTAGCTACGCGAAGAGCACCAGCACTCGCTCACGTCAAATAAAAAAGACTCAGTCGTGGCAGGTCGAATTCCTCCAGCAACCGCTTCTGAACATACTGCTTCTCAATCAACGCAAGCTGGTCCGCCTTCATCTTGCGCCGGTACGCCGCCAGTTGCCCATCCACTTCGCGCCGAATCTTCAGCATCATCTCCTCCGGCGCATGACTCGTGAGCGCGGCCTGCATTTTGTCGTCCAGGATCGTCAGCCGCCTCTCCAGGTCTTCCAAATCCAATTTCCCCGGTACATCCAGTAGCGTAACGTTTGCTTCCAGCGACTTCGCAATTTCCGTCAACCGTGCCGCCATCTCCGGATGAGTAGCGTCGCTCATTGCCGCCGCTTGCAGCAGCCTTTCCCCATTTTTCGCGAAGTATCCTTTCAATTCTTCCCTCGAAAATGTCTCGGCCGCTTCCGCGCGTCCACTCTTCGGCCCGCTCCCTGCAGCCGCTTCCTGTTGCTCTTCCGCTGCCTCCAACACCGCATCCGTACAATACGCCAAGCTCTTCAGCGGCTTGCCCGCTCCCCGCCGCGATCGCTGATAGCTTTCGAACGCCTTGTCGATCCCCTTCAGCACCGCTTCCAGCGGCACGCCCGCCTTGTGCCACGCCTCCATGATCGCCCAATCCAGTGGCGACACTAGTAGGTGTGCCCCGCGCTTCTTCCAGAAATATTCTTCAATTTCCGTGAAGTAAGTAAAGTAGTTCCAGCCGTTCATTCCGATGGTCAACACGCCGCAAACGTTCCCGTCACTCGCATTTCAATCTCGACGCCCCTCGCGTTTTACTTCTCCGCTTTTCGTCCCGGCGCCGCTGCACTTTTCCCGTGCTCCGCTCCCTGATTTTTCTCCCAAATCAATCGCAGCCCGATGAGCGTCAAGAATTCATCCGTGTGCTGAATGTGCTTCGAACCTTTCGATATCAGCTTCGCCTGCCCGCCCGTGGCCACCACTTTCACGTCTTCGCCAATTTCCTTTTTCATCCGCGCAAGCATTCCGTCCACCATGTCCACCGCGCCGTAATACAATCCCGCCTGCATGTGCGTCACGGTGTTCGTCCCGATCACTTTTCCAGGATCCTTGATCTCCACCCGCGGAAGCCGCGCCGCGCGCGCGAACAGCGCTTCCGACGAGATCCCCAATCCCGGCGCAATCACTCCGCCAAGATATTCGCCCTTCGCCGAAATCGCATCGAACGTAATCGCCGTCCCAAAATCCACCACGATGCACGGCCCGCCATATTTGTGAAACGCCGCCACCCCATTCACGATGCGGTCCGCGCCCACCTCCGAAGGATTATCCACCAGCACCGCCATTCCCGTTTTCACCCCCAGCTCGACGAACAGTGCCTTCTTCCCAAAATACACGCGCGACATTTCCCCCAGCGTCCAATTCACCGGCGGCACCACCGAGCTGATAATCACTCCGGTAATCGCGTCGCGGTCCAGCCCTCCTAGCGTAAAAAGATTCCGCGTCAGGACTCCGTATTCATCCACGGTCTGCTCGCGCGCCGTCGTCAACCGCCAATTGGCAATGAGCTCTTCGCCGCGAAAAACTCCCAGCACCGTGTTGGTGTTCCCCACATCGATCGTCAGTAGCATCAACGCGCCTCCGCCACGTCGCCCGCAATCACCGTCGTCAATCGCCCGTCTTCACGCTCCACTTGCAGCAATCCCTCCGGCCCCAGCCCCGCCGTCGTTCCCGTGTAGCTTTCCACGCCGTTGCTCACCCGCACGCGCTTGCCTTTCGCGTAACTCGACGCCGATTCGAATCGCGCCACCACGCTCGCCACGCCGTCCCGCAGGAACTTGCCGTAATCGGCCTCGAATTCGCGCAGCAATCGCACCAGCAATTCCATGCGCGATTGCGCTTTGCCCGACTCTGCGCGTAGGGAAGTAGCCGCGTTCGAAAGCTCCCCCGGAAATTTCTCCTGATTCACGTTCAGCCCGATTCCCACGATCACAAACCGGATCTGGCTCGGCTCCGCATGCATCTCCGTAAGGATTCCGCCAACTTTTTTGCCGTGAATCAATAAATCATTCGGCCATTTCAAATCCACGTTCAGGCCCGTCACCGCTTCGATCGCCGTGCGCGCGGAAAGTCCCGCCATCATCGTCAGCAGCGGCGCTTGCACCGGCGCCAGCTTCGGCCGCAGAAGCAGCGTCACGTAGATTCCCGCCGCCCGATCCGAAACCCACGCGCGTCCCACCCGCCCGCGCCCCGCGGTTTGTTCCTCCGCGAGCACCACCGCCCCTTCCGGTTCGCCCGCGTGACCAAGCTCCAGCGCCACACGGTTTGTCGAATCTGTCTTGAAAAAATGATGGATGCGCTTGCCGAAGAGGCCGCCCTTCAGCCGTTGCTTCAGCATGTCCGGCATCAGGATGTCCGGCACCTGCTCGAGAAAATATCCCGTTGCCGGACGGCCCTTCGCCTTCACGCCCAATTCACGGAGCCGCCCCACCAGCCGCCATACCGTCGAGCGCGAAACGCCAATCTCTCTCGCGATCCGCGCCCCGCTGATCACGATCGTGGAATTTTCCGCCAGCAGCGTAACCAGCCCCGCCAGCCGCCGGTCCGTTGTTCCGGGAAGTATGTCCTGAGCCATGGCGATGAAGCGCGTCCTCGCGCTGCCCTAGCTTACGTTTCCTCGGCGCCGTCCACAAGCGGACTCGTCAGGCGCCTGATTCAAGCTGCGCCAGTCGTTCCCGCAATTTCTGCAGCTCGATACGCTGTTCCGCTAGCGTCGCTTCCAGCCCCTTGATGATTTTCTCCGGCGCACGACTGCGGAACGTCTCATCCCCGAGCTGTCTTTCCTTCGAAGTGCTGGCCTTCTGCAGACCTTCGATTTCCTTCTTCAATCGCGCCTTTTCCGCCGTTGCATCCACGGTTTCCGAGTATGCGAAGCGCACATCAAACGCCGCCGTCGAACGCACCGCACCGCTCTTCGCGTCAAACTGCTCGCGCGGCACGATGCGAAGTTCCGACAGCACTGCGAACCGTTCTATCGCTGTGCGGTTCGCTTGAACCAAATCGCGCGACGACGCGTCCACCGTCGAAAACTCCGCCGTCACCTTTTTCTTCGGGTCCAGCTTCAATTCCGCCCGGATCGCCCGAAGTGCCGTCACTACTTCCTGAATCAATGCCACCTGGCTCAGCGCACTTGCATTCTTCCAATTGGCGCGTGCCTCCGGAAATCGGTCCAGCGCAATCGATTTTGCCCCCGCCTTTTGCGGCAATTGATGCCACAATTCTTCCGTCAAGAAGGGCATGAACGGATGCAGCAGCCGCAGCGCCGCATCGAACGCCGCAAACAGATTCTTCCATGCGACGATCGCACGCTCGCGGTCCGCATTCTGCAGTTCCGGCTTCACCCACTCGATGTACCAGTCGCAGAAGTCGCCCCAAAAGAATTGGTACACACCCTGGGCCGCTTCATGGAACCGGTAGTCGCTCAACGCAACATTTACTAACTCAATCGTTTCCGCGAGCCGCGCAAAGAGCCATGCATCCACCAGCGGAACTTTTCCGCCAATTGCATACGGCGCCTTCGCCCGCACTTCCGGCGCCGCCAACTCTTCCAGCTTCGTTCCCCCTTCCTCAAACTTGTTCAGGTTGACAAACAAAAACCGCGCTGCATTCCAGATTTTGTTTGCAAAGTTCCTCGAGCTTTGAATGCGGTCCTCGGTCCAGATCACGTCGCTTACTGACGCGGTAACCGCCAGCGTGAACCGCATCGCATCCGTTCCGAACCGGCGGTTGACGTCGATCGGATCGATTCCCGTGCCTTTGGACTTTGACATCTTCTCCCCGTTGGGAGTGCGAACGATGGAATGCAGGTAAACGGCGCGGAAGGGAACCTTCCCCGTAAAGTGCAAGCCCAGCATGATCATCCGCGCCACCCAGAAAAACAGAATCTCGTAGCCGGTGATCAGCAAACTCGTCGGGTAGTACGCCTTGAAATCCGGCGTCTCTTCCGGCCACCCGAGCGTTGAAAACGGCCAAAGCCCCGAGCTGAACCACGTATCCAAAACATCTGGATCTTGCGCCAACTTTGTCGAGCCGCACGTCGCACACTTCGCCGGCGCCTCGCGCGCCACCGTGATGTGTTGGTGCTCCCCGCAATACCACGCCGGAATGCGGTGTCCCCACCACAGTTGCCGCGACAACGTCCAGTCGCGGATGTTCCTCATCCAGTTGAAGTATTCTTCCCGCCGGTTTTCCGGCACCATGCGGATTTCCCCGCGTTCCACCGCCGCAATCGCCGGCTCCGCCAGTGGCTTCATTTTGCAAAACCACTGCGTAGATATGCGCGGCTCCACGATCGTCCTGCTCCGCTCGCAAATTCCGATCGCCGTGGCGTGTTCCGTGATCTTTTCGAGCAGGCCCTGCGCTTTCAAATCCTCAACTATCTTTTTGCGCGCCTCAAATCGATCCAGTCCTGCGTACACCCCAGCGTTCGAATTCATGTGCCCGTCATCGGTCATCACGTCGATCTCAGGCAGTTTATGCCGCCGCCCCACCTCGAAATCGTTCGGATCATGCGCTGGCGTTATTTTCACCGCACCGGTGCCAAACTCCCGGTCCACCATCTCATCCGAGATGATTGGAATTTCGCGCTTCATCAGCGGGAGCAACACCTTCTTGCCGATTAGAGCTTTGTACCGCTCATCTTCCGGATGAACCGCCACCGCGGTATCCCCGAGCATCGTCTCTGGCCGCGTTGTCGCCACCACCACGAATTGATCCGTCCCCGCAACCGGATATTTGATGTGCCACAAATGTCCTTGCCGCTCTTCGTGCACCACTTCCAAATCGCTCAGCACCGTCAAACAGACCGGGCACCAATTCACCAGCCGCGTCTCGCGGTAGATCAATTTCTCTTCGTACAGCCGTACAAACACGTCGCGCACGACCCGCGACATTTCCGGCGAAAGCGTGAATTTCTCCCGCGACCAGTCGCAGCTCTCCCCAATCTGCCGCATCTGCTCCGTGATTTTTCCCCCGCTCTCTTCCTTCCACTTCCATACGCGCCGTTCGAACTCCTCGCGCCCCAGCTTCCGGTAATCGATTCCTTCCTCCGCCAGTTTGCGCACGACCACGCGCTGCGTCGAAATTCCCGCATGGTCCATTCCCGGTAGGTACAGCGTGTTGTACCCGCGCATCCGGTGCCAGCGCGTCAGGATGTCAATCTCCGTGTGGTCCAGCATGTGGCCGATGTGCAGCGACCCGGTCACGTTCGGCGGTGGAATGACGATGGAGAACACCGGTCCCGGAGCGCCGGGATCCGCCTTGAAGAGTTCCTCCTTCACCCAGTACTCGGCCCAGCGCGGCTCGATCCGCTGCGGTTCGTACGCCTTTGCGATCTCGCGAGCCATCCCGTGCAGTTCTCCAGTGGAGCGGCGGGCCTTGGCCCGCCTCTTCCCAATGCGTTTCGAACGTTCAGAGTAATCCTCGACTATACGAGGCGCAAAGCAGCCGCGTCAATTCGCCTGTGTCACCGGTAAGGGCCAACTCCCACCTTGTGCGCTATACAGACAAGCGGTTACTTCCGAGTACGCCCTTTTTCATTCCTTATGTCCTGAAAAGGTCAGATACACTCACCATGTGCAAAGAGCACCTGCAATTAGACCTGCGGGCTGGATTGCTACGACGCTTCTATTCGGTGTACCCGCCTTGGCCTTCGCGTTCTTGTTTCATTGGCTGGGCCCGAATCTCCGGCAAGGGGGAACTTCCTGGTGGCGCATTTTCCACTTGTTGCTAATCCTGCCGCTGACGTGCATGTTCGCGGCCGCCCTTATCGGCGCGGCCGTTGATCGGCGGTCTATCTCTTGGAAAGGTATTAAGGAACGGTTGCGGCTTTCTGCTCCAAGTGCAACGGCTTGGCTCTGGGCAGCGGCCCTCTCTGGCTTTATGTATGGAGGCAATGGGGCGGACCTCCTCGCTGTCACGGCATCGTGGCTCGCACTTTGGAAAGAAAAGACGAGTCAAAAATGGATGTTCGGCGCGATTTTGATAGCCATGCTCGTCAAGCGCTACGCCGGCCTCTTTCAACCTGCTCTGGAGTCCATCAGATTCTTCGATCCTTCCGCGTTCCACCACGAGTTCTTCAACCACTTCGGCCCTAGGGATTTCATGGGTATTCCTTTGCAGGGAGCCTGGTGGATTCTCATCTACTATGCAGTTCTAATGCTCGTGTGCAATATCGGCGGGGAAGAGCTTTGGTGGCGCGGCTATATCCTGCCACGCCAAGAGCTGGCGTTCGGAAGGAGCGCATGGGTTATTCATGGCATCTGTTGGTCAGTCTTCCATTTGTTCATGCAACCGACTCTCTGGGACACCATTCGCATGGCAATCACAGGTGTGGCGCTTTCCTTTGTTGCACAACGCACAAGAAGCACATGGCCGGGCATTGTCGGCCACAGTTTCGGCAATTTAACCTTCTTTCTGAGCTTGGTCAGTGGCGTGACTTCGCATTGAGTCGTTCCGCCCGGTAAATCCGGGCGAGATTCAGTGCGGATGGTCGGCTATTCGGATTAGACGCTGCCGGTAAATCCTCTTATTGTGGAATGACAACAGGGCAGGGAATTACGACTTCTTCGACTTGAGCTCTTCCTTGACCATCGCTTCAACCACAGGCCTCAATATCTCCCGCGTGACCGCCTGCAAGACCTCCGGACTCATATTCGCCAGGACTCTTGCCACTAAGTCATCCATGCTCGGCGTAGGTGCCGGAACAAGCTCCTCGTGCACATAGACGGTCGGCCCGTCAGAGGCCGGCGGCTCTGCTGCTTGCACAACATCTTCGGCAACCTGCGCTGCTTCTTCTCGAATGGCTTCGACCGCGGCCGCAGGTAAGGCCGCTTCTTCGATAGCCGCTTGGACTGGTTCGCCGGCGGCGGACAATTCGGCGGTTTTCCCCGCTCCGTTCGTCGCTTCCACAGCGCTAGGTGCCTTTACTCCGGAATCCCATGTCGACGCCAGCCGGTTCGCCTTCTGAATTTCCGAATCCCACGGGCTTGACGAGGAAGAAAACCATGGGCTATCGGAGGATTTCTTTTCCGGCTCGTTTTGCGCCGGCTCGTGCGAGCTCACTGCCGCACTTTCCGTGGCGGGTTGTCCCGTGTTCACCACTTCTTCCAGCGCCGTAACCGTTTCTTCTGCGGACGGCTGCTGCACGGACGCCGTCACCGCAGCCCAGGCCTCCGAAGCAAAGGGCGCAACAGGAATCTCGCGCTTCACTTCCGGCAGAGCCGTGCTGCCCGCAGGCGCGTCCTGTGCGTGAGCGTTCACTCCCTGCGGCTCAGGTTTTTCTTCGGCCGGTTCCCATGCATCTACCGCCGTTTTTCGCGACTGAATTGCTTCGAATCCCCCCGAGCGCCAGTTCGAAGAGCCCGCATCCGCATCGGCGTGCGTCTCCGTTTCCTCGTGCCGCCAGGAAGACGCCGGCTTCTCTTCTTCCTCTTCTTCGGATTCCTCGCCCCCGGCCGCATCGCGCCAATCCCGCTCCAACGCCAGAGCCGGATTCACCGGTGGCAGATAGTCAAGGTCTGCTTCCTTTTCCGTCGGGGTCTCCAGCAGGCTTCCGAATGCCACGGGTTGCGACCCGGCATCAATCCTTACAGGCTCGGGAAGGGCTGCAACTTCCTCCACAAAACTTTCATTCGTTACTGCCGCAATTGGCTCTTCGGGCTGAACCGCGGGAACTGGTACGTGTGGGACAGGTGCAGACAACAAATCCGTTCCCCTCAGGGGCGGCGGTTCCGGAGCTTTGGCGACGCTGCTCTCCGCATGAGCAATTCCTGCTCGCGCTAATGCCGACTTCACCATCGAAATCAGCGGATCGGGTGGAACAAACGGCTTTTTCAAAACGCCGTCAGCCCCAACTCGCTGCGCTTCCTGTTCATCTAGGGGGTCAAACGCGCCAACCAGCAAGATCACGGGAATGTGCGCCAGCTTAGGATCCGTCTTCACGTACTGGCAAACTTCATATCCGTTTCGAACCGGCATGAAAACGTCGGCCAGCACCAAATCGGGGATAATATCGGAAATTTTTCGTACAGCGGCCTCGCCGTTGCCTACGGCAACGACGTCAATGCCCTGATCCTTCAGGGCCAGCCCCACCATTCTCTGGATGTTGCTGTTGTCGTCCGCAACCAGAATCCTGGCCACCAAACATCCTCCGACGATTCCACACCCATGCACGCCACGCCGACCGCTGCGCGGCCACACCGAATCGCCTTCTCCAATGTATTGGAGCATCCTCCCAGGCAGGCGTCAACGCCAACGGGTTACGCGTGTGTCGGAAATGAACACGGTCCCTCAGCCCCCGGAGCCGCCCTCTTTCCCCAATACAAAAGGGGTGCGCATCGTCCTCGCACCCCCATTTCACTTCCCGATATTCTTCTTGGCCGGTTCCTACCAGGGAACGATTTTCCGCAGCCCTTTCTTTTTCTTGCTGGTGGATTCCTTCTTCTTATCGTCTTTTATTCCATTCTGCGCACTGTCTTGAGCGGGCGCTGCATCCGCTTTGGCCGCGTCGCCAGGATGCGCAGTACCTGCCGCCGCGTCCGTCTTGGGAGTTCCTTCCACCGTTGCCGCGGCCTCCGTCCCTCCGCCATTCGCAGAATCGGCTGCTGCTGGCGGAGCATTGGGGTCCGCTGGCGCCTCGGAACCTGGCGCGCTCCCATCTGTCGTTGCTGCCACGTTTTCCGCCGCGCCTGCCGTTCCGCTGCTTCCTCCCGGCGTTACCGTTGCGACGATCCCGGTTCCCGTTCCCGTTTTCCTGGTCTGGTCCCCGCCCGCTAAAATGTCCACTCCCGCTGAGGTGTCGGATTCTGGCTCCAACGTCGGTTTTCCAACACGTGAAGCAACTTGCAGTTCCTGCCCAGGCCTGGTCTTGAAGAATCCCAGAGGTTTTCTGACCAGGCTGGTGCGCGGGCGCGGCGCGTTCTGTTCCGCGGTCATCCACGCCACCGCTTTCGGATCCGGCTGCGGCACAGGCGCTCCCAGCGCCTTCAACCGTCCCTTCGCATCCGGCACGAGAGGGGACAGCGGGTAGTTGCGCACAATCTGCGCGTAATAGTTCGACGCAAACTCCTTCCTCTCCGTGCCTTCCCAAATCTGGCCCAGCATCCACAGCGCCCGGTCGGCCTTGCTGTAGAGCGGGTACCGCCGCGCCACGCCTTTCAACCTGAACTCCGCAGCTTTCTTGTCGCCCTTTAGGTAGTAGTAGTAGCCCACGCGGAAGTCTCCTTCCGCCAGCACTTCCTGTACTTCGCGCAAATGCTGTTCCGCTTTTCCTTCCAGCGGATCATTGGGATATTTCTGCAAATAGGTCTGGAACTCGTCTTCGGCTGCGCGCGCTTCGGTCCGGTCGCGGTCCGGCTTTTCCATCTGTCTGTAATGCGCCATCGCCACCTGCAGCTGCGCATACGCTGCTTCCTTCATGAACGGAAAGAAAATCACGAAATCCTTGTACGCCTGGATCGCCTGCGTCATGTTCGCCTTGCCGCTCTCTTTGAAGAACGAGTCGGCAATCGAAAGTTTCGCCTTGGCCAGGTATTCGCTGTCCGGATACGTGTTGATCAGCGTCTGTAGGTTCAGCCGCCCGACTTCATGCCGTCCGCGCCGGACGTCCTCAATCGCTTTATCGTAAAGAATCTTGTCCGGCTCCGCGGTATTTTCTGCGCTGGTGGACTTGTTGACCTTTTTCTTTTTACGGAAAATTTGAGCGTCGCACTGCAGCGCGCTCACCAGGAATGCTCCGGTCAATAACACAAGCAGAGTACGGCGCAAACTTCACCTCTCTCTCAAATCTGGGGTTCCTCGCCGCGGTCTGCCGAAGCTCGGGACGCTTCCTGACTCCCCGCCGCTTGGAACATCCAAGTATACCCTGAACGAAAGGCCAGCCCGAACAACAACTTTGTCCCTCCCGCCAGGTCTCCGGCCGACCGCCCTCTCTGTGATGCCACCTCACTCCACGAAAGGTTGCCTTCGCTCTCCCACTTGGGCTTAAAAAGTGCGTCTCAAAGCGCCTTTTTGTCTTTCTCGTCGCCCCGCGCTTCTACATACACCAGCTGGAAGAGACTCCCTTGCCCATTTGCTTGGATTGCCACGAGGTGCTGCTTCTCTTTCGTCCCCGCCTTAAACAGCAGCCCACCCTTTTCCGGCTTGTCATCTCCGCAATCGAGCTTGTTCGAATCTTTCGCGCTCGGCTTTTGCGATGGCTCCGAGCAATTCAATACCGCGCCGTATTTCGCCAGCGCCTTCTTGTAGAATTCCGCGATCTTCTCCGGCGCGTCATTCGATTCCAATTTCATCACCGCCAGCTTGAACCCAAATGTGCTGCCCCAAATCCCCATCTGAACCGACGGGGAATCGTTCTTTTCGTCCTTGTGCGGCTTCGCTCCAGTGTAGACAGGCAGTCCCACTTCTTTGGAGGTTGCTGAACGTCAACCCCGCTCCGTCCTTGTCCTGTGCTCCCCGGATGGCGCCCGCGCTTGCCGCACTCGCCACCAGCAAGGCCAGCCCACCTAGGACACCGCAAACATTTCCAAAGTGCATAAACCTGGCGAAGACATTTACTCCGCAGCGCGTTCGATGCGTCTTCTGGTTCCACACATTTTGCTTGTTCACAAGACCTCCCTCGTGCTTAGAGATACGCGGTATACGGCGTTTAAGTTCCTCTTATTCCCATTCCACGAGGATCGGTCATGGAATATTTCCGTTACCCCGCTGGTCTTGTATGCAGGGCGAGTGTAAGCTCGTGCTGTTCCTGCATTCAAAAAGGCAAAGGAGATGTTCATGAAGCACACCATGGCTCTCGGGCTTCTGGTTGCCGCCGCACTGGCGGCAGCTCCGGTTCTGCCCCAGGCCGAAAAGTCCCAAGTCGCAAAAATGTCCCTCAAGGTCGGTGACACCGCTCCGGAATTCACCCTCCTCAGCGACGGGTGGAAAACCGTGAAGCTCAGTGACTATCGCGGCAAGAAAAATGTCTTTCTCGCCGTGTACGTGCTGGCCTTCACCGGCGGTTGAACGAAACAACTTCAGGCGGTCCAGGCTGGAATCGCCTCCGGTAAAATCGACACCTCGGATACGGAAGTTTTCGGAGTCAGTTTGGATAGCCCCGCTGCCAACGCCGCGTTCGCCAAACAAATCGGTGTCACCTTCCCGCTCCTCAGCGACATGAATCGCAAAATGCTCAAGACCTACGGCATCCTCAAGGGCTACAACGTCCAGGATGAAACGTATGAGTGGGCCCTGCGCGCCAACATCGTCATCGACAAGCAGGGGGTCATCCAGTTGATTGACGAAGGCGACAGCGCCGTCGATCCCAACACCGCCTTGACTATGTGCACCACGCTGCACAAAAAAGCCGCCGCGAAGTAATCCTCCGCGCCGCCATCGTAGACACTCAAATCACCGTGCTGGCCGACGTCGCGGCACTGCTGCGGACGCGCGCCAGCCAGCGGAATTGCTTAAAGCATTCCACCAGCGTCATGAGGGCCGCGAAAATCATGGTGTAGTGCAAACTCATGTTGATGATGCGCAGCGTTTCCGCGAATTCCCAGGGATCGGAAACTCCGGGCGCGATCGCGAGGATGTCATTTACGCGCGTTACCAGGTAAAGGATGACCACGCTGCCGCCGTTCGTAATCAGTTTCATTTCGGAATAAAACTTGAGGCGATCCGGATAGATGAACGTAACGATCTGCTGCACGACCGCCACGAGCGAAAGAAAAATCACGGGCCAATAGATGATGTTCCACACCGGCCCCAGTTGGAACGGAATCTTGTCAGAAAGTCCCACCGGCCCGAGCACCACGAATAGCGCCAATTTGCGAATCATACTCACGCGCATCCACCAGAGCAGGAACGCCGCACTGAAGAAGAGTTCAAAGGCGGTCTTGAAACGCGAAATCGGTTTGCCATCAGGAAAATCCGAGGCCGGCCGCAGCATCGGCAGTGTGCGCGGGTTGAAGTTCTCGTTCGTTGCCTTGGTCGCTCTTTCGAGAAGCCGGAATTTCGAGTTGCCGATGTCCAGAACGGCGAAAACGATGGTCACGATGGCGAACGTGGGCAGCACCGCACCGACGTAGCTCAGCAGCGCGCCCAGAACTTCAAAAAACGGTTTTCCCTGCGCGATCAGCACCAGGACAGAGACCGCATAGCCAAATCCCATGATGGCCAGAATAATTTTCATCACCAGCCAATAGAAGGGAAAGAGCGTGGAACCGATCAAGTGGCGCGACTGGCGGTAACGCGTGGCGACCAGCAGCGGATGACCGTGCTTTTTCAGGATTTCCGCCAGCTCGTCCTCATTCAACGCGCGGCCGAGCGCGGACTCCCGGTCCTCGATCTGCCCGCGCAAGTTTTCTCGAAGCTCTTTGAGGATGTCCTCCTGCTGCGACATCGGCAGGTAGGTCCGAACCGCTTGCAAGTAACGCTCGAGAAGTTTCATACCATGCTCCTAAACAACAAACTTCATGGTGACCCCGGCGAAGAAGGGGAGCACCGTAGCAGCAAACAGAAGAGCCGCGCTCAGCGGGAGGACGAGATTGCTTTTGGCAAGCATGGTCAGCGCGGCGACGGTCGAGCCAAAAACCAAAACGGCCAGGAGGTTTTTCATATTCGCACCACTCACCTAAACAATCCGCTTCAACGACGAATTCAAGCCGTTCCATTCCTCGAGCAGCTGCTTGAGGATGCGCGCCCCGTCCTTCGAGAGGCGGTAAAACCTTTTATTGCGCTTGTCTTCCTCGCGCCATTCGCTCTCGAGCAGCCCCTGGGTTTCCAGCCGCCGCAGCAGCGGGTATAGCGTGCTCTCTTCGATCTCCATCCCCTGGTCCGCCAGCGCCTTGCGCAGCGCATAGCCGTAATGCTCTTCGCGAAGCTGCGCCAGCACGGCAATAATCAGCGACCCGCGGCGGAGTTCCAACCGCAGGTTTTCGAAAAGGTCGGAGTCCGTGAGTTTGGCAAGGTCAACCATCTAGAGCCACCTACCGTGTGGCGTATCTTGTGCCACACACACTATGCGGTGCACAGTATATAAAATCAAGGAAAATCTTAAGAAAAAGAACAGCGAGGGCGCACTGAAGTGCGCCCCTACACAAGCTATAGAAAAGGCGAAAGTTGGGAGTGAGGGCATGGTTTTATCCTGTCAGTCGCGCTTGGGGCGAGGGAGGTCGATGATGATCTGGGATTGGTCTTCGAGTTCGGAATGGAGTTCGTGCTCGATGGCGGGGAGGGTGCGGAGGAGCAGGTTGCAGGTGTAGGCCATGACGGCGGCGCGGCGGGGGTTGATTTTGTTCCTGGCTTGGAGTTTATAGAGTTCGCCGAGGGAGCGGTTGATAACGACAGCAGAGCGGAATTCCTCGGCGTCTCCGATGAGGGAGGCAGCAAGGTCGGCTTGGTCGAGGTCTTTCTGGTGCTCGGCGGCGTGTTTGGAGCAGAGGCCAGACTCGGGGTCGGCGATGGGCAGACGGCAGAATCGCTGGCTGGGAAACGATGCTGACAATGAAGCTGAATCGAGGCAGTGGCGATGCTGGTGGTTTT
>QHYE01000079.1 GCA_003224055.1 Acidobacteriota bacterium
TGCAGGTACGGACCTGGTGCTCAACATCCACTTGCAGCCGTCCGGCAAGCCGCAGTGGATTCAACCCAGCCTGGGGCTGTATTTCACGGATCATCCCGCGACGCTGTACCCGATGCTGGTGCAACTGGAAATGGACCGGAAGATTGACATTCCAGCCGGCGCCAAAGATTTTATCGTGACGGATGAATTCACGGTGCCCGCGGACGTGGAACTCCTGGCGATTTACCCGCATGCGCACTATCTCGGGAGAAATCTGCAGGCTTTTGCAACCTATCCGGATGGAACAAAGAAATCCTTGATCCACATCCCAGAGTGGAATCTGAACTGGCAGGCGGTCTACCGGTACGCCACGCCGGTGGAACTGCCGGCGAGGACAGTAGTTTCGATGCGGTATTCCTATGACAACACCGACCAGAATCCGCTCAACCCGAATGATCCGCCCAAGCGGGTGACCGCCGGCAACAGTTCGCGCGATGAAATGGCGCACCTGTGGCTGCAGGTGCTGCCGCGCGCGGCGTCCAGCGAGGGCAATGATCCGCGCAGAGTTTTGCAGGAGGCGCTGGCGCGTCACAACGTGGAGAAAAATCCAGCGAACTTTGAAGCGCACTACAATCTTGCCGCGATGCTGCAGGCACGCGGCGAATTGGCGGAGGCCATGAAGCATTACGGTCTGGCTTTGCGGCTGCGGCCGGAAGATGCCACGGCCAACAATGCTTTTGCAGCCGCGAACATGGCCGCAGGGCATCCGGAGGCAGCTATCAAGTATCTGGAGGCTGCGCTGCGGTCGCGGCCAGACTATTTTGACGCGCACTACAACCTGGGGACGGCGCTGGCGATGCGGGAGGACTTCGAGGGAGCCGTAGAACATTTTCGCGCCGCCGTCCGGATCAATCCAGAGGACGCCAACGCGGAAGCAAACCTCGGAGGCGCGCTGGCGGAAACCGGGCATTGGAAGGAAGCGCGAACACATTTAGAACGAGCCCTGGCGATCGACCCCAACAATACTCTGGCGCGTGAAAACCTCGAGCAGGTGAAGCGCGAAGCTCCTCGCGAAAACGAGTGAAGTCCCGCGCTTCGGCTTTTGCGGAAACCTCAAGCGATGTGAAGTTTCTTCTGCATTTCTTCCAGTGAAATGCCCTTGGTTTCCGGATAGAAGAAAAGGACAACGAAGAATTGCAGCACCATCATCGCGGAGAAAAACACAAACGGATAACCGCCGGAGGAAGCCGCCATCAGAGGAAAAGTCCAGGAGATCAGCGCATTCATGATCCAGTGGGAGAAACTCCCCAGACTCTGGCCCTTGGCCCTGACACGATTCGGAAAAACTTCGCTGATGTAGACCCAAATTACCGCGCCCTGTGAAAACGCAAAAAAGGCGATGTAACCGACCAGCATCCATACCAACAGGTTTTCGTGGCGCCCCGTTAAGAAGATGGCCGCCACGCCCGCAAGGCAAAGAGCCGTGCCCACGGATCCGATGAGCAAGAGTTTCTTGCGCCCCACCTTGTCGATCACGGACATCGCGAGCATCGTGAAGAGCAAGTTTGTCGCCCCAATGGCCACGGCCTGGAGATCACCCGAGACTTTGCTGAAGCCGGCGTGCTCGAAGATGGCGTTCAAATAGTAGAGAATCGCATTGATCCCGGACAGTTGATTGAACATGCCGATGGAGATCGCCAGAAAAATCGGGACTCGGTATTTGGCAGTGAAGAGAGCATCGCTTGTGACGTGCTCGGCGTCAATGGATTCGACGATGTCCTTCAGCTCTTGTTCGTAATTCTCTTCACCGATCAGGCGCAGCACCTCGCGGGCTTCGTCGATTCTGCCTTTCTTCACCAGCCACCGGGGGCTCCGCGGAATTCCAAAAAGCATCAAAAAGAAAAAGGCGGCCGGCACGGCAGTTACTCCGAGCTTCCAGCGCCATTCCGCCGCGCCAAAACCCACGGTCCCGAGGACGTAGTTGGAGAAGTAGGCGAGGAGAATCCCAAACACGACATTGAACTGAAACAATCCCACCAACCTTCCGCGCCACTTGGCCGGAGAGATTTCCGCGATGTACATCGGGCCGAGGACCGAAGATCCACCGATGGCCAGCCCGCCGATGAAGCGGAAAATCACGAGCGCAGTCCAGTTCCAAGCGAACGCACAACCCAGTGCGGAGACTACGTATAAAACAGCCATCCCGCGCAGGCTGTCGCGCCGGCCATACCGATCCCCTGGTATCCCCGCGAGCATGGAGCCAATCACAGTCCCCACCAGCGCGCTGGCTACCGTGAATCCTTCCCCGAGCGGGGAGAGATGATAGAGGACTTTCAATGCTTGTGTCGCGCCGGCAATGACGGCGGTATCGAATCCGAATAACAAACCGCCCAACGCCGCGACCACCGTACTTTTCAATAGAGTGGAGTTCAGTTTCATGGCACCTGCTTGGATGGCTAGCGTAGCGGGATTGTACAGAAGGCAGCCCGCAAATGCCCGAAATTTCGGCCTGTAATCTGCGGCCGCAAATGTCCCTCTTGTTCTTCGATCCTCTGCTTGCGAATCGAACTTCTCTGCCTGGTGAGGATCCAAGTAGACGGGTTAGAGTTGGCGCACGTCGTCGCTTCCAAGCATTTGGAGGGCTAGTGTTTTTCTATTATTGCGCCCATTCGCCACTACCGCTCTAATCCTCAAAACTCGCTCCTCCACCCCGGAGGGAGCAGTACAGCCGTGCCGGTGCTAAATGTTGCAGTAATGACGCGCATCTCGGGCGCGTCCCGTGTGTCCTACAAGGTGGAGGTAAAGTCGTGCGAAGAGCTATTCTTGCTTTCCTGTTGTGTGCCGCGCCGGCTGCGTTTGGCCAGAGCAATTATGCCGTGGTAACGGGCACGCTTACGGATCCGCAGCAAAGTCCAGTCGCGGGCTCGTCCGTACTGCTTACTGCGAAGGGAACGCGGGCCGAGCGCCGCGTCACCAGCAACACGCAAGGGATTTTCCAGATCACGGGTCTCTTGCCCGGCGACTACGAACTCGTCGTCCAGGCCCAGGGATTCGCGGAGATTACGCGCTCGCTCCGGCTTGAAGTCGGCCAGCAGTTCGTCATTGATTTCACTTTGAGGCTCGCGACTTCCACGAGCAGCGTGCAAGTGGATGCCTCTGCCGCGGACGTTCTTCACATCGTGGATGCCAGCGTCGGAGAAGTGATCGAACCAGCCGCGGTCAGCAATCTTCCTCTGAACGGGCGCATGCTCATCGACCTCGTGCTCACGGTTCCGGGCGCGCATTTGAGCCACGGCGCACAAACCGGCGACATGAATCCTCTCTACTGGCGGCCGGGGCAGCATTCCGCGGTCAGCATCGGCGGCAACCGTCCGAACGCAAACTATTTTCTCCTCGACGGCACCACGAATACCGATCCTACCTTCAACACGCTCAACCTGAGCCCTTCTCCCGATGCCGTGCAGGAATTCAAAGTGCAAACCGGCAGCTACTCCGCGGAAATGGGGGGCGCGGGCGGCGGCCAAATCAATATCGTTACACGTTCGGGCTCCAACGCGTTTCACGGCACGGCGTACGACTTTCTTCGCAATGGCGCCATGGATGCGTACACGTTTGGCGCGATGGGTTCTTCAAAATTTCTGGTGCAGAACAATTTTGGCGGTTCCTTCGGCGGCCCCATCTTCCGCAACAAAACTTTCTTCTTCCTCAATTACGAGGGCTTCCGCCATTCGCAGGCCGATTCGATGACGGAAACTGTTCCCACGCCCGATGAAATCGCCGGCAATTTTCAGATGAGCGGCGTCACCATCTATAATCCGTACAGCGTTGCTACGCCGGGCCAGCCCGCCAGCCCGACGAATCCTCGCGCTGCTTTCCCGAACAACACCATTCCTTCGCAAAACATCAACCTGGCCGCGCAGCTCTTCCTGCAAACCTATGTTCCGCAACCCAACATGGACATGGGCATGATGGCCTGCGGCGGCTCGATGATGGGGCAGCCGGGAGTCGTCGGCGCGGGCGTGGACTGCAACAACTATCTGGATGTCCGCAATGAACGTCACGTCATCGATCAGGGCACGGTCCGCATCGACCACATTTTTTCCAATAGCGACACGCTTTCCTCGCGCTACTCCCTCAGCTCCGAGCACGGCTTCATGCCGATCAACTTGCCCGGATTTGGCACCAGCCACGACGATTTCTCGCAGCAGGGAAGCCTGGCGCGGAACCGCATCATCACGCCGAACATGGTAAACATCGCGGCACTCACATTTTCCCGCCTGGCCATGAGCCATTTCACACAAAGCGCGTTCAGCAATGACATCGTTTCGCGGCTTGGAATCCTGGGCGTCGGCTTCGGCGGGCCAGGCGCCTGGGGCGCGCCGTGGTTCAACGTTCAGGGTTTTTCCGGCATGGGCGACACGTACGCTGCCACTCCTATGCGAGCTTGGGACACGACTGTTGAAGCACGCGATTCGCTGAATTGGCAGCACGGCCGCCACAGTCTCAAGTTTGGCGGAAGTTTCCGCCGTTATATCTGGCCAATGTGGGGATTTTTCCAGAATCGCGGCTACTACCAGTTCACGAACGGCTACACTTCGCAGACGGGAACCAACGACGGCACCGGCTCAGCGCTGGCCAGTTTTCTGCTTGGGCTTCCTGCGGTGAAGCAGCGCCAGGCGGGCATCCCACAAATGCAGCTTCGCGCCTGGTCAACCGACGCTTTTGTGCAAGACAGTTTTCAGATTACGCGCAACACCACGATCGAAATGGGCTTGCGGTATGAATACGCGGGTCCGTTGCACGACATCGCCTATACCAACACCAATATCATCTTTGAGAACGGCATTCCCCGGATTTTTATCGGCGGGCAGAACGGCTTCCCCAGCGGCCTGATGTATTCCAACAAACACAATTTTGCTCCACGCTTCGGGATCTCGCACCACTTCACCAACGTAGGCCTCGTTCTTCATGCCGCGTACGGCATTTTCTTTACACCCGTGGACCTCAACACTTGGTGCAACCAGCGCCACAACGTTCCCTTTGTCTTTCCCGAAACGCAGCAGTTTGACAATTTCAACCCGCCCGCCTCTTTGCTCAACGCCGCAGCGGCGCAAACCTCGCTCAACTTCAACCCCGCGGCTCTCGGCACCACTACCGTCAGCTTTACGACGTTTGATCCGCACGCTCCCGCGCAGTACGTGCAACAGTGGAGCACTTCGATTGAGAAGAGCCTCGGTCGCGAGACGACTTTCGAAGTCGGCTACCTCGGTTCGCGCGGCATCCACCTCCAGCGCGCGGACCTGATTAACAACGCGCCTCCGGGGCCCGGCGCCATCGGGCCTCGCCGTCCGTACAAATTCCTCGCCTTCGTTGACAATTCGGTGTTGCCCTCGGGCGTCACTGTTTCTCCCACGATGCCTGCGGGCTGCCACGCGGGCGCGATCTGCACACCGGTCAGCACTATCAACCTGCTCGCAAACTCCGCGCAAAGCTGGTACGACGGGGGTTACGTGAACGTCCGGCGCCGCTACGCGCACGGCCTCAGCTTGCTGGCCAACTACACTTTTGCCAAGAGCCTGAGCAACGCGCCGGACTTTCGTTCGCCGATGTTTGAATCTTCGATCCCGCAGAATAACAGTGATCTTGCGGCCGAAAAAGGTCTGGCCTGCAACATCAAGCATCGTTTCGCCGCCAGTCTGGTCTACAGCATCCCCGGTTACGGCGATTCGGGTTTCGTGCGCGCGCTTTCGCACAACTGGATCCTCTCTTCCGTCTATCAAATCCAGACCGGCTTTCCACTGACCATCTCCGTCTTCGGCGACACGGCGAACGCTGGTACCGTCCTCGGCGAGAATCCGATTCGCGCCAACATCACCGGGCAGCCCATTTTCGGCGCCGGCACGCACACGGCGGAGCACTGGTTCAATCCGGCTGCTTTTGCCGCGCCAACTGCGTTCACGTTTGGCAACGTCGGCCGCAACACGGTGGTCGGACCGGGAATGCAGACGCTGGATCTGGCGTTGGCGCGCGATTTCGGTCTCACGGAGCGCATGAAATTCCAGTTCCGCGCCGAGTTCTTCAACGCATTGAACAAAGTGAATCTCGGCATGCCTGACCGCTTTGTGAACACGCCGCAGTTCGGCACCATCACGGAAGCCGCGACGCCCGGCCGCGAAATTCAACTCAGCGCCCGTGTCTCGTTCTAAATGAAGTTTTGTGATGGAATTAAGTTAGCTTAGCGTTGCTTGCAGCACTTCGCGAAGCAGTTCCTGTTTTTGCGGGGAGAGTTTTTTTTCTTGCGCCGTGAGATAAAAAACGTCGATGGCTTTCTGGCCTTCGGTGTCAATCAGCGCGACCTCAATATTGCAACCCAGCCGTGCGAGCGCCGAGCCGATCTCGTACAGCAAGCCTGGATGATCCTGCGTGACGATTTCCATTAGGGTGCTGTGCGCGGATGACGAATCGTCAAAAGTAATGCGCGTTTCGACGGCCACCTTGGGCGTCCGCGCGCGGCTTGCCTTTTCCCGGCCCTTCAGGAGCGGCTCGAGCGCCGCTTTGCCGTTCACGACGTCCGCGAGACTCTTGCGGAATCTCTCGATTTCGCCGGGATTCAATTCCAGCGTGCGGTGCAAATCGGCGAAGTGAAACGTGTCCAGGACCACGCCAGCCGCGTTGGCAAACGCATCCGCCTTGATGATGTTCATGCCCCAGCCGGCAAGCACGCCGGAAATCGTGGCGAAGAGCGCGGGTCGATCCGCCGTAAGCAGCGTGAGCGAGAACGCGTGGCGCGTCGCGATCAATTCGGTCTGCACTGGCTCCGCGCCCAGCTTCTGGTACAGCGCGAAGTGCGCGGCGATCTCCGCCGCCGAATGCATGGCCAGATACCTTCGCGGGAATCCTTCCAGGAACCGCTCGATCTCTTCGAGGGTTGCCTCGCCAGCAAGCGCCTTCACCCGCTCCAACATTGGAATTTCATCGGGTGCGTGCAGCCGGTCGCGATCCAGCGTCCGGCTGAAGTGGTTCGAAGTCGCCACAAAAAGCTGCCACAGCATTTCCGCTTTCCACGGCGTCAGCGCTTCCGGATTCACGGAATGAATGTCCGCGTAGGTCAGCAGGCACAATCGTTCCAATCGCTCCTGCGTCCCCACGGACTCCGCAAAAACGGAAACGGTCGCCGGGTCAAAAATGTCCCGTCGCTGCATTGTGGCGGACATGTCCAGGTGGTGCTCGATGAGAAAATGCACCTCCGCCCCTTCCTCGGGAGAAAGTTTCAGACGCCGCGCCGCGCTATCCAGAGCCGCGAGGCTGCCGGTGATGTGATTCTCCACCGGCATCCCTTTGCCCACGTCATGCAGCAAAAGCGACAGAATAAGCAGGTCGCGCCGATCGACGGTTTTCCAGAGCGGTGCGAAATGCGCCCCGCGCGCATCGGGCGGATCGGCAAGTTCCTGTAAGTGCTCGATGGTTCGGAGAGTGTGTTCGTCCACCGTATAGCGGTGATAAAAATCGCGCACGACCAGCGAATCGATCATCCCGAATTCCGGAAGGGTCTCCGTCAGGAGTCCAAGCCGCTGCATCGGGCGCAACGCCACTCCGGGAAAGTCCGAGCCGAGAATTTCGCGCAGCGTTGCCCAGGACATCTCCGTGTTGCGCGCCCGCAGTTCCGGATGCGTCAGGATGTATCCGATGCTGCGTTCCGCCTCGCGGCTCAGCGGAGTGCCCGTACGCGCGGCCTCGCCGAACAAGGAAAACGTGATGGCCCGGTCGGCAAGCGCAGGCGGGTCCAGCACTTCCAGCAAACCCTCACGCTCCATGCAGTACTTGCCGTGATCCGCCTCCAGCTTGGCGGCGCGCGCCGCATGAAAGAGCCGCTGCCGCAGTGTCAGGGGAACGGGGGCTTTCTGCTCCAGGTACCGCAGCAGTTGCCGGTTTAGCGTTCGGGCGTGACGGAAGTACAACCTCATCCACTCCGACGGCGTTCTTGTGACACTGTCTCCTCTGCCCAGTGCGCGCTCCGCCGCGGCTGCCTGCAGTTCATAGGTAAGTGTGTTGTCGTTCCGCGCGTTTTTGTAATGCAGGAAACAGCGGATCGCGCTTAGAAAATCGACTGCCGCCGCGGAGAGCTCCTCCTCCGCCGCCGTGATTTTGCGGCTCTCTTTTTTCTCCTCCACAATCTGCCGCAGCCATACCGTCGCCTGATAATCACGCATCCCGCCCGGCGACTCTTTTACATTTGGCTCAAGATGAAAAATCGTGTTGCCGTATCGCGTCAATCGTTCCTTGGTCAGACGGTGAAGCTCTGCCAGCAAAAACCCCCGCGCCTGTTTTTCCGAGGCCGGCAGCAGCTTGGTGTCCAGTTTGTCGTAGAGCGCGGCATCGCCCGCCAGGAATCGCCGATCCAGCAGCGCCAAGTGAAACTCCGCATTGTCTTCTTCAATGCGCTTGCACTCTTCCAGGGTCCGCCCCGCCGAGCTCACGCGGAATCCCAGGTCCCACAGCGTCCGTGAAAACTCCGCAATCAGCCGGCGCGATTCCTGTTCCGCTTTTTCGCTGCCAAAAAGGAAAAGGATGTCGAGATCCGAATAGGGGAACAGCATCTGCCGCCCGTACCCGCCAAGCGCGAGCAGGGCCAGCCCCTGCGGCGCGCTCTCATGGACGTGCAGCAATTCTCCGAAAACCCGCTGAACGTTCCGGTCCGCGAGCTCGCACAGCGCGCGCAGCGTTTCTCGCGCACTTGCACCGGCTTCAAATTGTTGCCGTATGCGTTGCCGTTCCGCTTCGGCTTGCGGGCTGAGCACGGACAAAGGGGTCGGGGGTCCTTGCATGTTTTTAATGGGTGGGATGCCCGGATTGAAACCGGGGCGCGGCGGTCGTCATTTGGATCGCCCCGCAGTCACGAGCAAGCAGACCGCTCAGCGGCCCAAAGTGAAGAGTTAGAGCGCGTTTTCACCGCGCTCCTCATTACGAATCCGAATGGCTTCCTCTACCCTGGATAGGAATATCTTACCGTCACCAATCTTTCCTGTCTTGGCTGTCTTCAAAATAGTGTCCACCACGCGGCTCACCAGCGCGTCCGGAAGCACCATCTCCAGTTTCATCTTTGGCAGCAGGTCTACAGTGTACTCGCGTCCGCGATAAACTTCGGTGTGTCCCTTTTGCCGGCCGTGCCCGCGCACTTCCGTCACTGTCATTCCCTCGATGCCGATTTCGCGCAGGGCATCTTTCACGGATTCGAACCGCGAGGGCTGAATGATTGCCTCAAGTTTCATCATGGATGTTTCCGCTCCGCCCCGTGCCTAAAACTCTCTTGCCGGATTCCTCTAGGCCTCAAGGTTGTAGGCCTCTTCGCCGTGTTGCGTGACGTCCAGTCCTTGAATTTCGTGTTCTTCCGGTACCCGCACGCCGGTCAGCAAATCCACGATCTTCAGCAGCACTATCGTTCCGACCAGCGCAAATCCCCAGGCAATCAGCACGCCCACGAGTTGATTGCCAATCTGTCCCCAGTGACCATCGAGCCCGCCCACCGCTTTGCCCGCGCCAAAAATCGGATTGATCGCCTGCTGCGCGAAAACTCCCGTAAGCAGCGCTCCAATCGTTCCGCCCGCGCCGTGCACGCCGAAGGCGTCGAGCGCGTCATCATACCCGAAGATGGCCTTCGCTTTCGTCACCATCCAATAGCAGAACGCCCCCGCAGCAAATCCAATCATCAGCGCCGGCATCGGCGCAACGAATCCAGCCGCTGGCGTAATCGCCACGAGTCCCGCCACCGCCCCGGAGATTGCGCCCAGCGCGCTCGCGCGCCCGTTCTTGATCCATTCCGCGGCGCTCCAACTCAGTGCCGCCGCGGCCGCAGCGAAGTGTGTTGCGACAAACGCGCTCGTCGCCAGAGCATTCGAAGCCAGCGCGCTCCCCGCGTTAAACCCAAACCATCCGACCCACAACAGGCACGCGCCTATGAAACTGAGCACCAGGCTGTGCGGCGGCATGGGCTGTTTCGGGTACCCCGTCCGTTTTCCCAGATAAATCGCGCACACCAGCGCTGAGACTCCGGAGGAAATGTGCACCACCGTGCCCCCCGCGAAATCCAGGGTGGGAAATTTTCCGCCGAGCGCCGCGTTCAGCAGCCCGCCCTTGCCCCACACCATGTGCGCCAGCGGCGCGTAGACGACTAGGAACCACAGCGTCAGGAACAACACCGTTCCGCTGAACTTCATGCGTTCCGCCGTCGCGCCGGTGATCAGCGCCGGTGTAATAATCGCGAACATCAACTGGTACACCATGAAGGTCATCTGCGGGATCGTCCCGGCGTAATCAGGGTTCGGCTCCGCGCCCACGCCGCGCAGAAACGCGTGTTCGAATCCTCCAATCACCGGCCCATTTCCGCCGAAACACAAGCTATACCCCACCAGCGCCCACATCACCGTAATCAGAGCCGTCAGCGCAAAACTTTGCATCATGATCGCCAGCGTATTCTTCCGCCGCACCAGTCCGCCATAAAAGAGCGCCAGCCCCGGCCCCGTCATCATCAGCACCAGTGCCGCGCTTACCAGCATCCAGGCGTTGTCCGCGGAGGACTGCGCCGCCGTCACGCGCTGGTCAAGCTGCGCCAGCTTTTCATTCACGGCCTTCGAAACTTCGGGCATTGCAAGAGCCGCTGGAAGAGTTGTCGTGCAGAGCGTCCGGGCGGGGGTTTGTTGCGAGGATAGCGGAAGCGCAGCGAGCAGGAGGGCCGCGAGTACCAGAACAAAATGGAAACAGCACTTTCGCCCCATGCACTTCATAGGTGTGTCCGCTCCGCTGGCTCTGGATTCAACTGCCGGGGACCCGCCACTTCGCCGCCCAGGATTATACGCGTGGCAGCCATGCCTCACAGTTTGAAATATTCATCCCCTCTATTCGTTTTTCTGATGTGACTGTTCTTCCTGGCTCCTGGTATTTTTGAGTTTCCGGGGGACGGGAGTGTGGACTTTGTGCATCTCCCCGGCCAGCGTATAATGCCGTGCGGCCACACGTTTGGCCTCACCAGTAGTAGGTTCAGAACGGAAATTCAGACATGACGGAACGTCCCCCCATGGAAATTAACGTCCGCGAGTCCGCCGGAGTGTCCGTTCTTGAAGTCCATGGCCGCCTCACCATCGGGGAGCCCAGCGACCAGCTCCACGCGGCTCTTCAATCCGTCGTCCAGAAGGGCGCGAAGAAAGTCGTCGTCATCCTGAATGGCATTCCCCAGATTGACAGCTCCGGCATCTCGACGCTGGTGCGCATCTCGATTCAGCTCGCCCGAGAAGGCGGCGTGCTGCGCCTGGTCTGCGGCCCCGGCCGCGTCCGCGACGCCCTCACCGTCACCCGCCTCGTCGAAGCCATCCCCACGTTCGAATCCGAATCCGCCGCCCTCGCGAACTTCGCGTAGACACACCCACTCGCCGCATCACGTTTTTCTATTAGTCGTCGGGATTAAACTTCGGAGGGAATCTTACTCGGAAGAGCTAGCCGCCCTTTTTCAATTCTGCCAGCACCAGCTTCGCCAATTCCTTCAGCGTTTCGAACACGCCGATTCCCTGAATCGCCACGCCCTCCAAGACCGGCTCGCCTTTTTTCTGGAGCTGCTTCGTCAGCTCCGGCACCGACATGGCGTTGGGCAAATCCCGCTTGTTCAACTGCAGCACGTACGGAATCGTCGCAAAATTCAGGTTGTGTTCTTTCAAATGTTCCTGCAGGTTTTCCATCGTTTCGAAATTCGCGTCCAGCCGCTCTTCCTGCGAATCCGCCACGAATGCCACGCCATCCGCGCCCTTCAAAATCAGCTTGCGGCTGGCTTCATAGAACACCTGCCCGGGCACCGTGTATAGATGAAAGCGCGTCTTAAACCCGCGCACGGTTCCCAAATCCAGGGGCAGGAAGTCGAAGAACAGCGTCCGGTCGGTCTCCGTCGCCAGCGACACCATTTTCCCCTTCTGGTTTTGCCCCGTATGGTCATAAATCCACTGCAGGTTGGCGGTCTTTCCGCCCAGACCTGGACCGTAATACACGAGCTTGCAGTTTATTTCGCGCGCAGGAAAATTGATGAAAGGCACGTTGTCGTCGACCCGAACTAGGCCACAAACTTATAGCACACGCGGTGCAGGCAGGCCAATCTCTCCCCCGTCTGTCTCCCGCTCGATACTCTCTCACACAGTTTCCGCGATATTCTCCAAAACTCCACGCCCTATTTCGTGCCTTGCCACCGGGAGGTAACGTTTCCTCACTTTCCGCCTGGCCGATGCCCCTCGTTGACGCGCGTTAACTCCTCTGCTAGCATGCGCTTCATGGCAAAGGCTCATAAGCCGACTTCACGCTCCTCCGATCATTCCAAAGGCTCTACCCGCGGCTCAGCTAAGTCCCGTAAAAAGAAGAGTTTACCGCCACCGCCCCCCGCCCAACGCGGTGGAGTCGAATTGGTGGACCCGCGCGTCCAGGCCCAGCTCAAAGTCTACGATGAAGCCTTGGGCCTCTTTCATCAGCAAAAATTCGCCAAGGCCAAGCAGGAACTCGAAGAAGTCTTGAAAGGCCCCAGCAAAGAGCTCGCCGATCGCGCCCGCATGCACCTTAAGATCGCCGAGCAGCGCATGAAGCCTTCCGCGGAACAAAACCCCAGGACTGCCGAGGAGCATTACCAGCGCGGCGTCGGCATGATGAACATTGGCCGCTGGGACGACGCGCGCGAAAGTCTCTTGAAAGCCCGCAAAGCTGCGCCCAAGGCGGATCATATTCATTACGCTCTGGCGGCGCTGGATTGCCTCACCGGCGAAGCCGATTCCGCCATGGCCAATCTCAAGGTCGCCATTCAGTTGCGAGCAGAGAATCGCTACCATGCGCGCAACGACGAGGATTTTGCTTTCCTCCAGGAAGACCCGCGCTTCACCGAACTTCTCTATCCAGAGAAAGACGGCATGGCCGGCCAGTAGGACAGACTTCAGTCTGTCCTCTCCGCTTATCCCTCTGCGTTCTCTGAGCGCAAATCTTTTCTGTACAATGATGTGTTGTCGATGCTGGCCATCCGAACGTGAAAAAATCCTCGCCCAAACCGAAAGCTCCTCACCGCGGTTTCCGCATCGTCGCTCTCGGCGGCGGCACTGGGCTTTCAACACTTCTCCGCGGCCTCAAGGAACACGTAATCCGCCGCACCGATGAGCATGCCACACCCGAGCATCCCATCGCCGACCTTGCTGCGATCGTCACCGTCACCGATGACGGCGGCAGCTCCGGCCGCTTGCGCCGCGAGAATCGTATTCTCCCTCCCGGCGACATTCGAAATTGCATGGTCGCCCTTTCGAAAGACGAAGCCCTTCTAGGCCGGCTCTTTCAATACCGCTTCAACGCTGGCCGCGGTCTTGTGGGCCACAACTTCGGCAACCTTTTCCTCGCCGCGCTTACGCATGTCACCGGCGACTTTACCGAGGCCATCCGCGTGAGCAGCAAAGTCCTGGCCATCCGTGGCCGCATTTTTCCTTCAACGCTTTCGAACGTCCATCTGGTCGGCACGCTGGAGAACGGCCGCACCGTCCATGGCGAAACGCGCATCACCGCCAGCCGCGCGCCGATAAAGAGAATCAGACTCTCTCCGCGCCGCGTGCAGCCGCTTCCGCTGGTGATCGATGCCATCAAGCACGCCGACCTAATCCTCCTTGGCCCCGGCTCGCTGTACACCAGCATCTTGCCCAATCTCTTGATCCCGGAAATCGCCAATGCCATCGCCAAATCCAAAGCACCGCGCGTCTATATCGCCAATCTCATGACCCAGCCCGGCGAAACCTCCGGCTACGCCCTCGCGGATCATCTGCGCGCGATCCAAAAACACGTTGCGTATCGCGTGATCGATTGGGTCGTCGCCAACCGGCAGCTTGTTTCCCCCGATGTCGCTCGCCGTTATCGTGCGCAAGGCGCCGAGCCGGTGGTCATCGATCTCCCGGACCTCCAGAAGCTCGGCTTCCGCGTCATCCTCGATAACCTCCTCGAAGAACACGGCGTCCTCCGCCACAACACCCGCCGCCTCTCCCGCCTCCTCCTCGAAGAATTCCTCCAGTTCTCTGTTCGAGCCTGACTTCGCGCCTTCGCTAGTCAGCCGTCGTTCTTCCTCCCAGCACCGTCACCGACGCTTTCGAAGCGTGAACACACCGTCGCTCTTTGCGATTATCTTCGGCGTCAATCCCGAGATGCACCGTTGTTTTAGGTCCGTTGTCGGATTCCTTCTGGCACGCGTTTCCACTTCCTGCTAACGTTTTCACCGGCTTCATCCGCCGCAATTCGGGAGAATTCATGTCCACCTTCGGCCTCATCGAATACAAAGACGCAAGCCCCGAAGTCCGCGCCGTCTACGACGACATCATGGCCACGCGTAAAACCGACTGGATCAACAATTTTTGGAAGGCCATCGCTCACGATCCTGTGCTTCTCAAGCGCACTTGGGAAAGCATCAAGCAAATCATGGCGCCCGGCGCGCTCGATCCGCTCACCAAAGAACTCCTCTACATCGCCGTCAGCGTCACCAACAACTGCCACTACTGCATCGCGTCGCACACAGCTTCCGCCTTTGGCAAGGGCATGACCGACGCCATGTTCAAGGAACTTCAGGCCGTCATCGGCATGGCCAACGAAACCAACAAGCTCGTCACCGGCTATCAGGTCGAAATCGACGAGCGCTTCACGCCGCCCTTGCCCCGCTAGTCCATCGAACGCAATGTACCCCTGTCCTAAGGGCCAGTGTTTCCATGGTAGTACGCGGGTACTATGGTTGGCCTCTCCGCCCAAGTCGAATATATAGATGTTCGCGCAGGATCCTGTCTGGACGCTGCGAACGGCAAAATCTTCCTTCGCAAGTGAGAACTTCATGGCACCCATCGCCAAAGAAAACGATCTTCTGACCGCCACTCCGGAATCTGCTGCGCGTCCCTCGGCGAGCGCCCCAGTCCCCTCTGACAACGCCGTTAAGCAGCAGCCCGTTGCGCTCGAAGTCCCCGTTTCCGTGAACGGTGCTCGCACCGTCGAAGGCAGCGCCAAGCGCGAGCCTTTCTCCGAAGCCACAAAAACCGTCCTGATTTTCGGCAGCGGCGCTGTCATTCGCCTGGCCTCTTCCGTCGCTCCGGGCCAGTTGCTTTTTCTCACCAACGAAAAAACCAAGAAGGAAGTCGTCTGCCAGGTCGTCAAGTCCAAGAACTACCGCAACATCAGCGGCTACGTCGAGCTGGAATTCACCGAGTCCGTCGTCGGTTTCTGGGGCATGCGTTTCCCGGGCGATCGCATCGGCGCGCCCTCACAATCCTCTCTGACACCTTCTCCCGCGGTCGGTTCACCGATTGCCGGCGGCGTCCCAGTAGCGCCCCGCCCGGTTGCGCCTGTTCTTGTGCCCCCACCCGCAAATGGTGCACGCAAAATCGTTGAATCCGTGCCCGCAGTCCCTGCGGTCGTCGCAAGAGACGTAGAGCCGAGGCTCTCCGAATCCAAAATTGTCGCACCGCCGGCGTCCGTGATCGAAATCCCTGCGGCCCCGAAGCCGGAAGCGCCCGCTTCGCTCGTACCGGCCACGCCTGCTTCGCTCATGCCCGAGCTCCAGGTGGATGCCGTCCCCCTCAAGCCGGCCGGCCCCATTTCTTCGACATTCGATTTGCCACGCACACCCGAAGCGCACGCTTCCATCTTTGCGCCGTCCGCGCAAGCCTCCGCAGCTCCGCCGGTAGTGGATGTCAAGAGTTTGTCCGACGAGCCTGAGCCCAGTTTTGTCGAGCCTCCTCCTCCGGACCCACTGGCGCCCCTCGCCGCGGCCGGCCCGCAGACGGCAGAGCTCAAACAACAAACGGCGCGCTTGCAGGAACAGCTTTCGAGTTTGCTGTTTGCCGAGAAGACCGCGGAAAAGCACGCGTCCGCGCCGACTCCGCCGCCCGCACCCGTCGCTGCCGACAGAAAGCCGTACGATCCCTTCGCGGAGTTTTCGCAATTTGCGGCCAAGACGGAGCCCTCTCCCGCCCCTGTGAAGCGGGCGGAGCCTGCGAAAATCGTTTCGCCTCCGGTCTCTTCGATGCTCGACGACGAAGAATTGAAAATCCCCTCGTGGCTCGAGCCGCTGGCCCGCAATGCCGCTGTTCCTTCTTCGACCCAGGAACCGATCGAAAGAGAAACGGCCAAGCAGGCGGCGGAACAATCTGCTTTCGAAGAAATTGCCCCCGAGACTACGGCCGACTTGGAAGACCGCCGCACCCCGGAATTGCAGGCCCCCAATTTCGGCAGTGAACTCAATTTCGAATTGACCGAGCCCTCCGTTGAAAGCAGCCCTCGCAAGTCCGGCAAAGGCCTCAAGTTCGCAGCCATTGCCGCTGGGGCTTTACTCCTGACGGGTGGCGGCGTGTGGTATTTCCGCCAGCAGTCCGGCGATGTTCAAGCGGGTGTCACGGCCCCAAGCACGCCATCGCCTGCAGTTTCTGCTCCTGCGGAGACTCTGCCAACTCAAAACAGCTCCGTCATTCCGGCCAATCCTCCGGCCCAAGGTGTGCAATCCACTTCGTCCGCGCAGAACAATGCGCCGCTGCAAACTAATTCGAATTCGAATGCCTCGAAGGTCGAATCTACTCGCGCATCCCTCTCACGCGTCAGCGGCAAACAAGTTAATTCGAATTCAGCCGGTAGCGGGAACGTAATGACTTTGGCTGCCTCGGAGCCGGTTGCTGCTCAGCCCAAGAAGCCTTCCCTCGGCCAGGTTCGCCTCGCGACTCCGAAAGTGACCAAGCGCAGAAGCACCGCGAATGACGGTGAATCCGATGCGGGTCTCGCTTTCAGCGGCGACGAATCGGATTCGAACGCAGGAGCGCTCGGCGCCGGACTGGCGGCCAACACCTCTCAACCTGTTGCGCCTGCGGCTGCGCTTCCCGTCGGCGGCGATGTAAAGCAGGCCAGATTGATTTCTTCGGTGCCTCCGTCTTATCCGGTTCTGGCCAAGAATCAGCACGTTGCGGGTGACGTGCGCGTCGACGCCCTCATTGATGCCTCCGGCCGCGTCACCACCATGAAGGTCGTTTCCGGGCCCACGCTGCTCCATCAAGCAGCCATGGATGCGCTGCGCCAGTGGAAATACCAGCCGGCAACTTTGAATGGCAATGCCGTGCCCATGCATCTCACGGTCACAATCCAGTTTCGCTTACAGTAATCCCTTTCATGCTGAGAGCGCACACACCCGCACAAGGGGTGTGTGCGCAATTCGAAGAGGCACCTTCTCTTGCAGGAGGCTGAAGAGGTTCGTATACTGGCGCCCCGGCCAATTGGCAGGTCTGGCGGTTGGGTAGACCGCTTTCTTTCACCTTTCTTGGCGTGACACGAGCATAGGCTGATTTAGCCGGAGAACTCAGGAGCGATTCCTCTCATTCGTTCGCAATCAGGTGCTTTGAGGTCAGGGCGGAGCGCGGTTCTCGTTACCGGCCTTGAGCGTGAGCGAGGAAGAGCTGCTTCCTGCTCTGTTTCCGTGAGCGGAGCCTGGTTGCAAGTTTCTAAGGAGAATTTCGCATGCCGCAAGCGCCCGTACCGGAAGAGATGAATGTCTATCAGAACGCGGAAGCGCGTTTTGAAGTCGCCGCTAACAAGCTGGGACTCGAGCAGGGCCTCTACCGGTACCTGAAATATCCGAGCAAGGAAATCACCCTCTACATCCCCATCGGAATGGACAACGGAACGCTGGAAGTATTCACCGGATATCGCGTTCTGCACTCCACCGTGCGCGGGCCCGGAAAGGGCGGCATCCGCTTTGCTCCCGACGTTTCGCTCGACGAAGTGCGTGCGCTGGCCACGTGGATGACGTGGAAGTGCGCGGTGGTGAATATTCCCTTCGGCGGCGCCAAAGGCGGAGTGATTTGCGACCCGCGCAAAATGTCGCGCGGAGAGCTGGAGCGTCTCACGCGGCGCTATACCGCGGAGCTGGCGAATTGGCTGGGGCCGGAGCGAGACGTGCCCGCTCCGGACGTCGGTACCAATGAACAAACCATGGCGTGGGTCATGGACACGTATTCCATGCACGTGGGTGAAGCCACCACCGCTGTCGTAACGGGGAAGCCTATCGAGTTGGGCGGCTCGGCAGGCCGGCGCGAGGCTACCGGGCGCGGCGTGATGATCTGCTGCGACAAAGCGCTGGCGAAATTGGGCATGAACAAGCAAGGCTGCCGTGTGGTAGTTCAAGGATTCGGCAACGTCGGTTCCCTTGCGGCGGAGCTGATGCAGAAAGCGGGCTACAAAATTGTCGGGCTCGCGGACATCGGCGGTGGGCTTTACAACGAAAACGGTTTCGACGTCCCGAAGGTTATCGATTGGGTTTACACACAGAAAAAACCGCTGCAGGATTTTCCGGGTGGCGGAACAAAAATGTCCGCGCGGGATGTTTTGTTCCAACCTTGTGAGGTCGCCATCCCGGCGGCTATCGAAAATCAAATCACCGAGAAAAATGCGCATCAGGTGCAGGCAAGAATTCTCTGCGAAGGCGCCAACGGCCCCACCACCTGGCAGGCGGACGCCATCATCGACGCAAAAGGCATTTTTACCGTTCCGGACATTCTCTGCAACGCCGGGGGCGTGACCGTCAGCTATTTCGAATGGGTGCAGGACCGCCAGGGCTTTTTCTGGCGCGAGAGCGAAGTGAACGAGCGCCTCCTCGATTACATGGAAAACGCTTTCGATGAAGTCGTGCGCTTTGCCGAGATGCACAAAGTGAACAATCGCATTGCCGCGTACATGCTGGCGATTGACCGCGTCGCCAAGGCTCTGAAATTGCGTGGCATCTATGCTTAGGACCGCTCCAATCCAGTTTTGGCTCGCGGACCGGGAAAGCCGGAAATGTTCCAAATTGCACTAGCTTCCAGAGCTAAGTTGTATTAGTTTCTCTTCCGTTCATGCTGGTTCACTGGGAACCGGCCTGAGTCATTCCGCAACTCCGCTGCGGGATGCGCAGGAATCAAGCCGAATTTGAGGGCTCGGTAAAATATGACGCGCCAGGAGGGAGTCCGCTTATGACTCCGGAATCGGTTCTGCCAGGCCACGCGAAGAACGAAAAGCAGCATCGCCGCGAGATTTGTATCGCGGGCCGCTGGATGTACGAACGCGGGCATATCGTCGCCTGTGAGGGAAACCTCTCCGTGCGGCTCGACGGAGACCGCATTCTCACGACTCCCACATGTATGAACAAGGGCGCGCTTTCTCCCGAAGATCTCGTGGTTACCGATCTGGACGGGCGGCAACTCTACGGGTATCGCAAATGTTCTTCGGAAATGGCCATGCATCTCTTGTTCTACCGCATGCGGCCCGATGTGAATGCTATTTGCCATGCGCACCCGCCCACCGCGACAGGATTTGCCGTGGCCGGACGCGCTCTGAACCAGGCGCTGCTTCCCGAGGTCATCGTCGGTCTCGGGCAGATTCCGCTGGTGCAATACGCCACGCCGGGAACACCGGAATTGAGCGCGGCGCTCGAACCCTTCATCCCGCACTATGACGCCCTGCTGCTGGCGAACCACGGGGCCGTCACTTGCGGTCCGGATCTTCTCACCGCTTTTTTTCGAATGGAGACCATCGAGCACAGCGCGAAAATCACGCTCGCCGCGGAGATGGCCGGCGAACCCATGCTGCTTTCCAGCCGCGAAGTCGCCAAGCTCATGGCCGCGCGCCCGCGCTATTTCGTCGCGCCCCCGCCGGGCGGCGGCGCCGAACTGCCCGTCACCTGCGACAATGGCGAGACCGCGGACAGCGATGTTACGCTAACGCGGAGCGAACTTGACGCTTTGATTGATGAGGCCATTCGCAAAGATCGTGCGAGACGCTAAGCCGGCCTAATTTGTGTCCGCCGTTCCTTTTTTCTTGCTCGGAATAACTTTGCCGCACCCGTTTCATCTAATTGCAAGGAAAATCAGCCCTCGCTGAATTCTTCACACAGAATGGAGATCCCAGATGCAACCCCGGATTGACTACCTGAAATTCGCTCCCGAAGCCCAACGAGCTATGTATGGGCTGGAAAAATATCTTGCCGCGTGCGGCCTCGAACACAAGCTGCTCCACTTGTTGAAGTTGCGCGCTTCGCAAATCAACGGCTGCGCTTATTGCATTGACATGCATTCGAAAGACGCCCGCGCGCTCGGGGAGCCCGAACAACGCCTCTATGAGCTGGATGCCTGGCGCGAAACCCCTTTTTACACCGACCGGGAACGCGCCGCGCTGGCGTGGGTCGAATCCGTGACCCTCGTTTCCGAAACGCACGTCCCTGATGCCGTCTACGAAGAGGTGAAGCAACACTTCAGCGAAAAAGAGGTCGTGGACCTTACCATTCTCGCGGCCACCATTAATATGTGGAACCGCTTGGCCATCTCGATGCGCTCCGTTCCCGGGCAGTATCAGCCTGCGAAATCCTCGACCGCTGCATCTTGAGCGCCGCCGTTGGCTAGGTGGGTGCGCGATTCCCTGCTTCGCGTTGACGGGCGAAGGAAAAGCGGCAATACTGGCGAGCGATGATTGGCCAGCTTCGCGGACGGCTCGCCGAAAAAAGACCGAACCAAGTGCTCGTGGACGTGGGCGGCGTCGGGTACCTCGTGCAGGTCCCGCTTTCGACGTACGCCGCGCTCGGCGAGCTGCACACCGAAGTCACTCTCTTGATCCATACCCATGTACGCGAAGATGCGCTGGCACTGTATGGTTTTGTGTCGGCGCGGGAAAAACATTTCTTTGAGATGCTCCTTTCCGCCTCCGGCGTGGGGCCGACGCTGGCGCTGAAGATTTTGAGCGGGATGAGCGTGGAAGAACTGGTGCCGGCGATTCGCGGGAGCGATCTGGTGCGGCTGACGAAAATTCCCGGCGTCGGAAGAAAAACCGCTGAGCGCATGGTGGTGGAATTGAAGGACAGGCTGGAAGTTGTGGCGATAGAGGCCGAGAGACCGGCGGCCGCATCGCCTGCGGGCATCGAGGCGGATGTGATTTCCGCGCTGGTGAATCTGGGATACGACGTGCGTGCGGCGGAAGACACGGTGGGAGAAGCGAAGCGCACCGCAGGCACCGCGAATTTTGAAAAACTGCTGCGCGCGGCGCTGCAGTCATTGACTGCGCCGAAGGGACGAAGCGCAAGATCAGGATCGTAGGCAACGTCGAGGCTTTGTAGGGGCACGATCCATCGTGCCCATCTGGCGTGCGACGGAGACCAATGGCGGATGGAACAGCAAGACGGATGATGCAGCAGAGACAGCCGGAACGGATTGTGTCCGGGCAGGCGTATGACGAAGACGCGCGCATCGACGTGAGCGTGCGGCCGAAACGGCTGGAGGAGTACATCGGCCAAAAACGCGTCAAAGAGAATATCCAGATTGCCATCGATGCGGCACGGAGCCGCGGCGAAGCGCTGGACCACGTGCTGCTGTACGGGCCTCCCGGGCTGGGAAAAACGACGCTGGCGCAGATTATCGCCAACGAATTGAACGTGCCGATCAAGACTAGTGCGGGACCGCTGTTGGAGCGCAAAGGCGACTTGACCGCGATATTGACCTCGCTCGAAAGCAAGGAAGTTTTTTTCATGGATGAAATTCACCGCTTGCAGCCCGCGGTGGAAGAAGTGCTGTATCCGGCGATGGAAGATTTTCGCGTGGACCTGATTATCGGGCAGGGGCCGGGGGCGCGGATTCATCCCTTCCAGTTGGGGCATTTCACGCTCATCGGAGCGACCACGCGCGCGGGATTGATTACGGCGCCGCTGCGCTCGCGCTTCGGAATCGTGCACCGGCTGGATTTTTACGAGCCGGAAGACTTGCTGATTATCACGCATCGTTCGGCCAAGATACTGAACATCCAGATGGACGAAGGCGGCGCGGAAGAAATTTCGCGCCGGTGCCGCGGGACGCCGCGCATCGCCAACCGGCTGCTGCGGCGCGCGCGGGATTTTGCGGAAGTGCGCGCCGCGGGACGCATCACCCGCGCGGTGGCGCAGGAAGCGCTCGCGATGCTGGGTGTGGACGAAAGCGGCCTGGACGAAGTGGACCGCAACCTGATGATCGCGCTGCTGGACAAATACGCGGGCGGGCCGGTGGGCCTGGGAACCCTGGCCGCGGCGCTCAGCGAGGAAGAAGACGCCATCGAAGAGATGTACGAGCCGTATCTGATGCAGCTCGGGCTGATCGACCGCACCCCCCGCGGCCGCGTCGCCACCCCCCGCGCCTACGAATACTTCGGCCGCGACCTGCCCAGGCGCCAGCCCCGCTTGTTCTGACGCCGTTCGCAATCAAGGGCAACCCGCCGCTTCGTGAAAGATGCCCGCCCCTCGTCTTGGGACCGAACCACGTCTCGAACCTATCCCCCTGTCCCGTCAATCATTTGTACGCAGTCATATATATACTAAGTATTAGTCTAAATATAATAGAGGGAGCAAGCTGGTAGTCGCAAACTAGAATGCGCCGCAGACTAGTTTGCACCGCAAACCAAACCTGCCAGTGATCATGGACTGTGAACGCCGAGCTTGGGTCAGCTTCGGACGGGGGCCTGCAGCCACCTGACAACTCTGCGCCAGGGAGCAACTTCGCCGGTGCTCATGGGCGTTTGCAACCACACGACCAGTTTGTGCCGGGCGACAACCAAGCGGCCCGGACCGTTTACTTGGGGTTCCGGCGCGCTGACAGGAGGAATTTCCGACGGTGTAAGCCAGTAGGGGCTCGCACCATTCAGAGTTCGCTCGGCGATGACGCTGGTCGACGGGCGCTCCGCGACCGGGCCACTCATCGAGAGTTTGAGCAGGGCCCCGAACTGCTCCTGGGAAGCGCGCATGGTTCGCAGGATTTTGCGGGCAAACCAGATGCCGGCAGCTAAGAAGGCAAACTGGGCGAGGAGATTGCCCAGTGCATACCAGTTGCTTTGAATCCAAGTGTATTCGTTCATGGACGCACCTTGGACTGGGGCAACTCCAACCTACAACTCGGCTCGAGGGGGGGAAACTGGTTGGAAGTCCAGAAAACGGACAGGTGGTTCCTTTGGCCGCACGGTCTATGCGGGGGTGGCAGAGACAGACGCGGTGCAGTGCGGCCTGTTATTTCTTCCTAGTTTTGGGCCGGATGCGAGTGTACTTGAGGGCGATCATGCCTTTCGAGAAGGTCTTGTTCTCGAGCAAAGAAAACTCACGCTGCGGAAAACCGGGCGGGAAAAGCGGAAGGCCTTCGCCGATGAGGACTGGAACGACGCCGATATAGAGCTCATCGACGAGGTCCTCTTTGAGGAAGTCGCGCACGAGCTCGCCGCCGCCCATCAGCCAGATGTTTTTTCCGGGGCTCTTGCGCAGCTTCTCGACGAAAGTTTTCGGAGATTCGTTGACGAAAGTTAGGCCCCCGCGCTCGCCGGGCGGCTGGGAATGGGAGAAAACGTAGGACCTCAAACCCGAGTCGTTGTAGGAACCTCCGCCCATTTTGAGAGCGACATCGTACGTCTTGCGACCCATGAGCGCGGTATCAATGGTGGCGAAAAATGGACCCATCGAATAGTCCTTGGGCATGAAGAGAAAATCGACTGATCCATCGGCGCGGGCGATGTAACCGTCGAGGCTGATGCCGAGGCCCAGGACGACGTTGCGCATGCGAGGCATTGTAAACAAGCTTTGGCGGAAAGGCGACAGGGTCAGCGGAATTGCGGCGGCACTCTGAAGTGCAACGGCCGAAACTTCGGGAGCGGAAAACGTATGGAGGAGCCAGACCACGCCCATTTCCTCGAAATAAACGGACGATTGCGCGCGGGTTTTGATTTAGGCTAAGGTGCGTCTCGAGAAATTCGGGCTCTTAGAATCAATCGGAGGACCCTGCCATGCGGAACGTAGTCGTTGCTATGGTCACTGCGATGTTGCTGGCCTGCGGGACTTATGGGCAAAAGACGGTGCCGACGGCACAGAACTGCGAGCGGCTGGCGCAACTTGAGTTGCCTGGAGCAAAGATCGGCTCGGCGCAGACGATTGCAGCCGGAGCATTTCCGCCGCCGCCGAACGCGACTCCCTGGATGGCGGGGAGCGCAGATTTTTACAAAACACTCGCGGCATTTTGCAGGGTGGTGGCGGAAGCGAAGCCCAGAGCCGACTCGTCCATCAAGATCGAAGTCTGGATGCCCGTCGAAGGATGGAACGAAAAGTTGCAGGGCCAGGGCAATGGAGGATTTGCCGGAGAGATTGGGTATTTTGGATTGGGGCTCATGCTGCAGAAGGGATATGCAACGGTGGGCACGGACACGGGCCATTCGGCAGGCGGGACGGACGCGAGCTGGGCGCTGGGACATCCGGAGAAGGTGACGGACTATGGGTACCGCGGAATCCATGAGATGACCCGGATTGCGAAAGCGGTGATCCAGGCGTTCTACGGAAAAAGTCCGCAACATTCTTATTTTGGCGGCTGTTCGAACGGCGGGCGGCAAGCGTTGATGGAGGCGCAGCGATTCCCGGAAGACTACGACGGCATCCTCGCGGGAGCGCCGGCAAATTTCTTTACGCACCTGCTGACCAAGGCGCTTGCGGATGCGCAGGCGACGACTCTCGACTCGGCCAGCTACATCCCTTCTAGCAAGCTGCCGGCGCTTGCGCGCGCGGTGAATGTGGCCTGCGACGCACAGGATGGAGTGGCGGACGGCATCCTGAATGAGCCCAACAAATGTCACTTCGACCCGGAAATTCTGCTGTGCAAGGACGGGGATTCGGACAGGTGCCTTACGGCGCCGCAGATTACGGCGTTGAAGAAGCTGTATGCCGGGCCAATCGATGCGAAGGGCCACGAGATTTTTCCGGGCTACTTGCCGGGCGCGGAGGAGGCGCAAGGCGCTTGGGAACCGTGGATCACGGGTTCGGCGCCGGGCAAGAGCCTGCTGTTTGCCTTCGGCACGGGATATTTTTCCAACATGGTGTATGAGAAGGCGGACTGGAATTATAAGGATGCGAAAATCGAGGAGGCCGTGAAGGCCGCCGATGAGAAGACGACGAAAATGCTGAACGCTACGGACCCGAACCTGGCGGCGTTCAAGGCCCGGGGCGGGAAGCTGATTCTTTATCACGGCTGGAACGATCCGGCGATTTCGGCGCTGAATACGATCAACTATTTCGAAAGTGTAGTGAGCAAGATGGGCGGGGCGGAGATGGACGCGTTCGCGCGGCTTTACATGGCGCCGGGAATGCTGCATTGCGGCGGCGGGCCGGGACCGGACTCCTTCGGGGAGAATGGCACGGCGGATGGAAGCGATGCGCAACACAATATGGGGCTGGCGCTGGAACAGTGGGTGGAAAAAGGAATTGCACCTTCCGCAATCATCGCGACGAAGAAGGCGGCGGGCGATTCCGGCAAGAGCGTGAAGATGACCCGGCCTTTGTGCCCGTACCCGCAAGTTGCGAAGTACAAGGGCAGCGGGGATTCGAACGATGCGAGCAATTTTGTGTGCTCGACGGAAAGTAAGTGAGCGAAAGGAATTGCTTGGGAGTTTCGATGCGAACGAAGATGCATCGGGACGCGATTAGCATTAGAAGTTAAATCAGAGAAGGAGAGAACATGTCACAGAAAAGTTTGGCGAAGATGTTCGTTCTATTGCTCGCACTAATAGGCGCGCTTGGCAGCTCTGTCGCGCAAATGCCCAATCCCTATGGATTGCCCATCAGCCTGGAAAATGCCAAAAAGGCAGCGGCACCGGCATTGGCCGAAGCCGCGAAAAACAATTGGAACATGGCGGTGGCCATTGTGGGCCCGGCGGGCAACCTCATTTACTACGAGAAAATGGACAGCACACAGCTCGGCAGCGCCGAGGTGTGCATTGATAAGGCGCGGACCGCGGCGCTTTTCAAGCGGCCGACGAAGGCGTTACAAGACGCGCTGGCGGCAGGCGGGGATGGACTGCGGGTTCTTGGGATTAGGGGAGTGACGCCCGTGGAGGGCGGGATTCCGCTGGTCATGGACGGAAAAATTGTGGGAGCGATCGGCGTTAGTGGTGGTATGCCCACGCAAGATGGACAATGCGCGAAGGCGGGCGCGGAAACCGTGAAATAAACTCCGCAAAAGAGAGTGCATGGTTGGAAAAAAGGTGTACATGTCGCTCGGATCCAACGTCGGCGACCGGGAGAAAAATTTGCGCGCGGCGATCGATGAATTGCCGCATGCAGGTGTTGCGGTGACAAGAGTGTCGTCGTTCTATGAGACCGAGCCAGTGGATTTGCGGGAGCAGCCGTGGTTTTTGAATTGTGTTGTGGAAGCGGAAACGCATTTTGATGCGGCCATGTTGTTGCGGGCTTTGCGCGAGATCGAAAAGAAGATGGGCAGCAGGAAATTAGTGTCCAAGGGGCCGCGGCTGATCGATATGGACATCCTGCTCTACGGCGCGGAGACGATTGACACGCCGGAATTACAGGTGCCGCATCCGCGAATGCTCTTGCGACGGTTTGTGCTCGTGCCGCTGGCGGAAATCGCGCCTTCGCTCCAGCACCCATCGTGGGTGAAAACAGCTTCCGAGCTGGCAGCAGGCACGACCGACCGGAGCGACGTGCGAAAACTTTGATACAAGACTTGGCCGGGCTTGGGCGGCCCGTTTCTCGGAGATTCCGGAAGCGGGCAAGTCGAAGATGAGCGGGATGTCGCTTCTTGTCCTGGCGATGTCCGGCTTTGTCGCTTTACCCGGAGGAGAAGAAGTGGGACGATGCAGGCACTCTCCTCCCGATGAGGCATGCCATGAATCGATATTTACTCACAGCCCTTTTGGTACTTGTTCCGCTGAGAGACACGGCGCCACAAGCAGACCTCGTCAACGTAAAACTTCGGGTTCTGCTGGTGGACAAAGACCTCAATCAGAAGCCTGTGCCGTTCTACGTTGTGGCCTTCCGCAATCAGTTAAAAGACGCGAGCTCGGCGGAACTGAAGACGGATCTCGATGGCAAGGCGGAGAAGCAATTGGCGCCCGGTCGCTATTCAATTGCCACGCCCAAGCCAGTGGAGCTAGGCGGGAAGCGATATTCGTGGAGTCTGGAAGTGCAAATCAATGGTGCAGAGCAGCGCATCGATCTCACGAACGATAACGCCGGAATAGAAGACAACGCACCAATCCCTGCATCCTCAGGTGAGGGCAAGTCTTCGACTACTGCAGCGGGAGGAGATTTGTCCGCGCTCTTCGACAGACTGAAGAATTCTGTGGTCACGGTACGCTCTGAAGCGGGCGGCGGCTCGGGCTTTCTGGTGGATCCCGCAGGTCTGTTCGTGACCAACAATCATGTCGTGCAATCCTCGAACTACCTGGCTGTGCAATTTGACCAGAAGCGCAAGGTTCCGGCCCGGCTGATCACCTTCAACGCCGATAAAGACGTCGCCGTGCTGTGGGTCGATCCAGCGGCGTTCCGCGAAGCGGTCGTGGCGCCACTTCTCCCGAACGAAGCCGCCTCAAAAGTCGTTGTGGGCCAGCGTGTTTTCACTATCGGCAATCCCCTGGGCCGCGAAAAAGTGCTGACCACCGGAGTGATCAGCAAAGTGGAAAAGGACGCCATCACCAGCGACATCAGCATCAACCCCGGCAATTCCGGCGGTCCGCTTTTTACATTAGACGGCCAGGTCGCAGGAATCACGACGGCACGATTGCGGAGTCTGGCCTCGATTGTGCCGATCGAAAATGTGCGGCTGTTGGTCGAACAGGCCCGCAAGGAGATCGTGGGGGCCAAGCCTCCGCAGCCGACAATGCTTCCCGTCGAACCAGTGGAGATGTTTCCCGCCGACGCGCTACGTGCGATGTTGCAGCAGGAGAAGCTCGATACCAAGCCGTATTTCTTTGATGCCGGAGAATTTCAGGTGGCAATATACACTCCGCCTGTCAATTTTTTCTTGCGCCACGAGGATGAGATGGCGGCGGCCCGCAAAGCAGCGAAGCGCTCCGGTGCCGATTCATCGCAGGCGAAGCCCCCAGCGGGCGCGCTGGAAGACGCGCAAGACTACCGCCCAGTGCTCGTGGTGCGAGTTCGCCCGAAGTTTGGCACGCTCCTCAAGGTCCGTTTCAAGAATGGATTCGTGCGCATGCGGCTTGTTTGTGGCGGTAAGGAAGTGACGCCCGTCGAGCCGGGGCGTGGCGAGTATGAGCTTCTCAACATGCGCGGCAAAACGGTCGACACGACATTTCAGGGCCGCTACATCTACTTGCCGGATGCCGTCTCCCCAGCCTGTGGAGGCGTGGTACTGGAGATTTATTCCGAAAAAGATCCAAACACGCCCATCAGCAAACCGATTGACGCGGCCACCGTGGATCGGGTGTGGACCGATTTTGAAGCCTACCGGAAAGCGCAGTCCGCACTGACACCCTCAGGGAAGCCCTGAAGCAAATCGATAAACCTCATAAATCGAAAAGGAGTTCCGCGGCCATGCGAAACTCCTTTCGATTTGTAATTTGCTCACGAAGTGCGGTGGAGCAGTAGCCGGTGGAGCGTCATGTGTTTGGGTTGGAGGGCGTCGAGCTCGATCTGGGCGAGCCGGCCTTCGTTGATTTCGCGCCAGCGATAGACGCCGGGTTCGGTTTCCTCGGTTTCGCGGCCGTTGAGGCGGCGGAGAAAAGTATTGGCGTTGTCGCGCGAAGCGACGGCGCGGTAGGTGGGACGGGCGAGGGCTTCGACGGCGTAACTGCGCAACAGTTTGTTCCAATAATGATCGAAGAGATCGCCGGAGGCGAAGATGTCGCTCCAGGCGACTTCACCTCCGTAGGCCACGACAACGCCGACGACGCGCTCGTCCTTTAGGCCGGAAGTTGCGCGGGCAAAGCGCGCACGCACTTCTTCGACGAAGTCATCAATGGAAACGCCGACGGCGCGTGACTGATAGATCTTTTCGTAGGCTTCCGTGCGGCCGTTGGTATCGATCGCGCCCTGGACGTCTTGCATGCTCATGCGAGCAGCAGGGGCGGCGGGAGCCGCTTTGGCGGTGGTGCCGCTGCGGACGGCGTCCCAGACCTCTTCCTGCTTCTGATCGACGGCGGCTCGTTCGCGGACGCTCGGGTGGACGATGGTTTTCGCGGCAGCGAATTGCGAGACGCCCGTCCAGCGGCCATGCTCGACGCAAAAAACGCTGAGAGGCAGCGGCGGTGCACCAGCAGGAATGATGCGGTCCTTGCCGATGACGCGATCCTGCTTGCCGCCGCTGACGAGTTCGCCAGCGAGAAGCAACAGGGGGCGCCTACTGCGGTTGATGAGGACGAGCTGGTTGACGGAGGCGCCGGTGTTGTTTTGCGGAACATAAACGGTACGGCCATCGCGTCCCCGAACCAGGCCTTCGGAGCCCTGCTCGCGGACAAGGACTTCGCCGGTGGCGAGGGCTTCTTCGAGGGTGAGGAACGGGCTGGTGTCCTGGCTGGTTGAACTGACGACGGGGAAGACGGAGATGTTTTGGTACGTGACAGGGTCGAGAAGACGCCACTCTCCTTCGGAGCGACCCGGGGGCGGAGGCGGTTGATGTGGTTCGAATGGTCCCCAGATAAAGGCCAAACCGCCGAGTGTGCTGATTCCCAAGAGACCGCCGACGAGCGCGGCAAAAATCGAGCGTTCCATGAAATCCTCCTGTGCGCGTGCCGATGAGGACACGACTTGGAGGTAGAACGGGGAGGCGGGAGTTTCTTGCAGGCAAGCAGAGGCAGTGAAGTAAGGAAGTAACGAAGTAATGAAAGACTGTAAAAGCCGAGAGCTTAGCGGTTGGGGTCGCCGAGGTTGGTGCGAGGTTTGTTGCGCCGCGACTTCGATGCCTCGCCTTCCTGGCGTTCGTATTCGGCGATCTCTTCCTCGCTATAGGAAAAGGACTCGCGAGAGGCGAACATGGAATTGGAGCGAGCCGCTTGTTTCTTTTTCTTGCGCAGCGCGCCGAATTCGTGGCGGACCTGGCGGAGAGGAGCGTCAATCGCTTTCACCTCGACGAGGAGGTCGCTGACTTTTTCGAGGAAATCGTGCAGGTGATAGGGCCGAATCACATAAGGTAGGCGCGCGGCTTCGAGCTGGACGATGTACTGGCCTCCGCTCGCTTCAGGAACCAGAAAAAGAGCGCGGATCCGTCCGCCCTCCTCAGGGGAGACGGTGGCGAGTTCGCGCAGAGTGATGAAAGCTGGACCGTCGACGCCCGTCAGAGCGACATTGGCGATCACGAGAGACCATTCCCCGGTCTTAAGCTCCGCAAGGAGCATCTTGGTATCGGGGACAACGCGGACGCGCCAGCCTTCGGAGTCCAGAATCTGTTTGACCGCGCTGGCGCCCGGGGCGTCACTGTCAAGAACGAGCAGTCCTACCTGGCGGGGCTCGACGAGCGTGGGACTAGTACTCACAATACCTAATTATATCGTCAAGGCTGTTGTTTTGGCTAGGAATCAAGAGGCTGCGACGTATTGGGTAACTGGCCGACCGGGTGGCGGGTGCCAATGGTTCCCTCGTGCGACGGAATTACTGGCCAACGGTAAGAGTTGTGCCGCTGAGATAGCGCAGCACGCTCGTGCCATCCCAGAAAACACGGAATGTGGCTGCGGCGGTGGCGGAGAGCATGCGGGTATAGAAGACCTGGAGTCCATCGCGAGACCATTCCGCAGAGCGACCCCACTGATCCGCGGGACAAAGAACCGTGCGACGCTTCGAATGCAGTTCGAAGAGGAAGAAACCTGCGGCCAGTCCCATAGCGTCTTTTGGGGAGCCAGCCGGAGCAGACACGTAATCAGCGGAAACCAGGAGCAAATCGGGATTTAGCGGATGGACACGGATGGTGTCTGAGCTCAGGATCTGGAACGTGCTGCCATAAATCTCCAGCAGCGGCACGGTTTGCTGGGGTTTGTCTTCGCTGAGCCAATAGGCGTTTTGCATGTCGCTGGCGAGGACCGTATGGGTATCCAGCCATCCATGCAAAGAATTCACAGTCTGCGGAGAAAACACGGTGGCCGCTTCAGGCATAGCAGCCGGGGAGGACCAAACCTGCCAAGACTGATTTTGCGCCTTGAGAAAGGCGATTCGCGAGTCGTCAGAAGACCAGAAAGCTTGCCGAACCAGACCATGCACCAAATCCAGCGATTTTCCGGAGTCCGCATCGTAGAGAACGATGGTGCGGTCCGGAACAGCTTTCGAATCGGAGCGGGTATAGAGGAGTTTCTTGCCGTCATGGGATAAACACAGCTCGGAGCCGGCGGGGGCTACGATTTTCTTGACTCCGCCACGACTCAGCACGACACCGCCAGCCGGATTCAGATACGCGATGGCGGACGGAGGCTTAAATTTGGTGATGGTTGGCGGCGGAGGTTTCTTCTTGTCGGTGTCCTCTTCGGGGTCGAGTTGATTGTTGATCTTTGGGAAAAGCTCGGCGGCGATGCGGGCGCAGCCTTTCATCGAGCCCAGTTGGGTGTGATCGACGGAAACGCGAAACGTGTATTTTCCTGTGGATGGACCCGGAGGGGCGGTGGGATCAGAAACCACGTCGGTGCAGACTTCGCGCGCAAGATGGACGGAGACGGCCGCGCCGATGGCGGAGTCTTTGGCCTGGTAGGTCCAAGAATCGGCTGCGGGTTCCTGAGCTACTACGGCGGGCTCCAAAGGGATGGGCGGATAGTTCGGCCGGTCCAGACGCTCTGGGCCTTTCAGGCCGATGCGGAGGCTCCAATCGGGATTGTTGCCAAAAGCGAGGAGCAGGATGGGGTAGTGGGTGGATTGTGGAGCGGAAGGTCCCGCAGGCTGCTTCTTTGCTGGCTGGGCGGGCTTTGCTTGTCCATGAGTAACGCTGGGGACGGCGAAGACCAAGAACAGCGCTGCGGGCAGGGTAAACTTTGCTTTCTTGGCGATGCGCACTGCGGTCCTCCGGGATTAGGAGGATAACCCCGGAAAGGAGTACGAGGCAATCGCTCGTGTGTGGGCGCGGAGACAGGTTGCCACCAGGGAGGGGCGGCAAAGCCAGATCCCGCGGAGGATGGACGTGCCGAACAAAAAGCGAAAAATAAAACTTGACATAGCGAACAAAAAGCGAAATACTGCGGCGTGCTTCGAGGTGGGCGATGTCTCCAGTTCATTCCTCATCGACGGTGGGTATTCGTATCCATCGGCGCCGCGTATCACCAACCTCAGTAAGACTCTTTCCTGAGTGCCCAAGTGATGTAAGCCCAATGAAAGTGGTCGGCGACCTTGCCCCGGTTGCGGACCAACATGGGAGCATGGCGGATCGCATGACGACGGATTGCCCTCCAGAGTCAGAGGTCACGAGCGGAGCTCAAAGCTCCAGCCAGGACCCGGTCCGAAACGCACCCCTGGTGCCACACGAGCGCGCTCACGCGCGACTGGTGGGCATTGCCCGCCTCGCAGCATGTTCTCCGCCGGCGGAGACGCGAAGAAAATCGCCGGAGAGGCCGGAGTATTTTGTTTTGCCGGTGCGGTCGGTCCTGAACAAGTGCGATTCGAATCGCGTGCCATTCGAATGGACGATCAATCCTTACAGGGGATGCGAATTTGCGTGCAAGTACTGCTACGCGCGGTATACGCACGAATACATGGAGCTGGATGGAGGGGCGTTCGAGAAGAAGATTTACGTGAAGAAGGATGCGGCGGCGCTGCTGGCGCAGGACGTGTCGCGCAAATATTCCTATTCGTCGGAAAAATCGGATGGCGAGAGGCCGGACCATATTGCGATCGGGACGGCGACAGATCCGTACCAGCCCGCGGAACGGGAGTATGGAGTGACGCGGGCGTGCCTGGAGGAACTGGCGAAACGCGAAGGGATGAGTATTTCGATCATCACGAAGTCGAATCAGATTGTGCGAGACATTGACGTGCTGAAGAAGATTGCGGTGCGGTCGTCGCTACAAATCGATATCACGGTGACCACACTGCGTTCGAGGCTGGCGCGATTGCTGGAGCCGCGCGCACCGCAGCCGCGCCTGCGGTTGGCGGCGGTGAAGGAGTTGCGCGAGGCGGGATTGCAGGTGGGAGTGTCGGCTTCGCCTCTATTGCCGGGGATTACGGATGGCGAAGGGGAACTCGAAGCAGTGGCGGCCGCTGCGAAAGAAGCGGGCGCGCAGTGGTTTTTCTCGGGAGTGCTGTTTCTGATGCCGTCTTCGGCGAAGCAGTTCTTGCCGTTTGTGCGGGAGAAGTTTCCGCGGCTGGCGAGGCAGTACGAGCAGTGGTACTCGAAAAACGGCTACGCGCCGGAAGACTACCGGCGCAAGGCTTCCGAGCGCGTGGGGCGGATACGCCGGAGGTATGGCTTTGAGTCGCGACCGCGGGTCCCGGTCAATCAGAAACTTTCGTGTTCGCAGATGGCGTTGAGCTGGGATGCGGCGGCGGCGCCGCCATCCGGAGCGCCCACGATGGCCGGGCTGCGCTCGTGCGCGACAGGATAAAGCGAGAGAGGGAGCACAGTCAGGATTCATCGCGCAAAGATCGCGCGATGGAGAATAGCTTGGCTGTGCCACGAAAGCCCGCTAGGGAACGATGATACGGGATTCTTCGCGCTTGAGATCGGGAGCGACGGGGAATTGGCCGCGGAGGAATTCGATGAAGCGGCGCGAACGCGGGCGGCCGTTGGTGCGCAACAATCCCATGCGGTAGAGAAAAACGAGCAGATAGAAAATGTCCGAATCTTTGAAGTTCGCCGACGCGGCGCGCTCGGCCTGCTGTTTTTTGATTTCATTGAGAAGGGCAATCAGAGCAGCGTAGAGTTCGCGCGGGAGCGGAGCGACCGGTGGTTTTTCATAAATGATGCCGGAGCTGAGCGTCTTGTAAGTTTCGGCGAGAGCCTGGATGGCCGTGAGTACATCGGTATCCGCTGCGGCGGGCTGGACGGAGCAGAATTTGGCGATGGAGAAAGCCATGGCGGTCATCAACTGCTGATGCGTGTAGACGATGTCCTGCGGAATCTTCTCGTCCAACAATGGAGTGTCCGCAGGAATCTGGCGCCGGTGCTCGTTTTCGTAGCGATGGGCGGCGATCAGATAAGGGCAGTCCGACGGGCAATCGATAGTGACTTCGCGCTCGGTGCCGCAGCAGACCGCGCAGATTTTTTCGCCTTTTGCGGTACAAAATCGCGCGGCTTTGCGTTTTTCACAGATCGGACAAGACACTGAATCTCCTATGGTTCCATGCGGTCGTTCAGCAGAATACGCCGCGACAGCGAAAATCACAAAAATGCCTACAACCGGGAAGGGGAGTCGTCAAGATTCAGCAGGGGGTGCATCCGGCTTGGAGACAACTTGTCTCGGCTGGCCGCCTCTGCGCTTTTGCACGGCCTGGCGGAGAAGGTATTCGATCTGACCGTTGACGCTGCGCAGCTCGTCCTGCGCCCAGGCTTCGAGCTCGGCCCAGAGCGCAGGATCGATGCGCAGAAGAAAGGACTTTCGTTCCATCATCCCTGCCAATCAGTTATACAGCGTGCCGGTGTTGATTACGGGGCGCACTTCGGCTTCGCCGCAAAGGACAACCATGAGATTGCTGACCATGGAGGCTTTGCGCTCGTCGTCGAGAACGACAACGTGCTTTTCGGCGAGTTCCTTGAGCGCCATGTCCACCATGCTGACGGCGCCCTGAACAATTTTCTGGCGCGCGGCGATGACGGCTTCGGCTTGTTGCCGGCGGAGCATGGCCTGGGCAATTTCCGGCGCATAAGCCAGATGGGTCAAGCGTGCCTCGTCCACTACTACGCCGGCCTTGGCCAAACGCTCCTGCAGTTCGGCGCGCAGCGCCTGCGAGACTTCGCCGACATTGCTGCGAAGCGTGATTTCGTGCTCTTCGCCATAGTCGTACGAATAGAGGCTTGCCAGGTGTCGCAGCGCGGATTCGCTCTGCGTCGAGACGTAGTTTTCGTAGTTCTCCACGTCAAAGGTGGCTTGCGCGGTGTCCCCCACACGCCAAACGACAACGGCAGCGATTTCGATGGGGTTGCCGCGCTTATCGTTGACCTTCAATTTGTCGCCGTTGAGGGTGCGTGCCCGGAGAGAGATTTTGTTGCGGCCCAGAGACTTTCGTGAAGAGGATGCCGTGCCCGCTTTCATGCCGGCGAGTTTGCCTTGCATTTCTGCAGCTTGCGCCATGAGCCCCATCGGCCGAGGACCGTTGGTATAGAAAGGATTGCCCCAGTGGAATCCGCTGGTGCGAACAGTACCCTTGTAGTCTCCAAAGAGAACGAGAACGCGAGCTTCGTTCGGTTGCAGGGTGAAGAAACCGGATAGCATTACGCTGAGGATCGGCAGAAGCAAGAGGGAGGGGATAAGCAGTCCGAAATGAGGCTGCCCGGTGGTTTCAACTCCGTCCTTGATGGCCAAGAGGATGAGAGCGACGTCGCCGATGAAAAGCACGATAAGGGTGGGGAGCATCACCCAGCCACTCGCAGCGGTGACTGCACGCTCATGGCTCGTTGTAGCTTGGTTGGTGTTCATGGAAACTTCCTTTCGGCAGAAAAGCACATCCAATATCGATATGATATCATTAGGATGTCAGATGTCAAGAGCAAAAGGAAGTTTTGGGCCCGAATCCCTAATGCCAGTAAGGCCTTATAAATTAATAACTTCCATACATTCCGAAGATCTTGAAAAGTGTGGGGTCAAAAACTGAGACACCCCGGGAACTGCCGGGGTGTCTGGAGAAGGGCGAGGTGCGTGTGGTGATTACTTTACTTCAGGGATTCGGGGTCCGAGAGATTCTTCGGAGACTTCTGGTTCAAGTAGGCAATCATTTTTTGAGCGGCGGGAGGAACGGCGACAGCACCCTTGAAAACAATGGATTCCGCCTCGATCTTCTTGCCATAAATGCGCTCATTGGCGTCGTTGTCCGGGCGAACCGTTGAGCCTTCCAGCGAGAGGCCTGCAAAGAGGCCTCGGGCGCGGGAGTAGCTCAATACTTCGGCCCGCAAGGAGACATCGGTAGATGCATTGGCGGTGCGCCCCTTCGGGCCTGCCGCTGCCGACGCATCCGCGCCCAGCTTGACCTTGTTACTTAGGATGGCGCGAGCACCACGGGGATTCATGACCGGCAGGACGAAATCCGTGGCCTGACCGCCGAGCTGAAAGCCAATGCTGCCGCCTTCCAAAGCCATCATCGTGGGGGCGCTCCACGGTCCGGTGAAGTGCTCCCCGCTGCGGCAGGTCATGGCGCCGCGGCCATAGCTACCGCCGATCACAAAAGCGGCCTTGAGGACAGAGGGAAAGACAATGATGCATTCTGCTTTGTCAACCAGGTCCGGCGGAATATCGTCGGGGATGTCCATCACTTCCTTGATGACCGTCCCGCAATTTTCCAGCCGCTCGGTTTCCTTCTTGTCTTTCGCGGCGGAAAGCGGCAGGGCGACAAGGGCCAGGGCCATAAGACAAGACAGCATTTGCTTGATCACAATTCACCTCGACGTAGTTTTCTGAGCGTGAACATCATAGAGTGCCCGCGGGCTGGGTGCAACCTTGGGCTTGGGCTTGGAACTGGTTTGATGCGCGGGTGCGCTTCGCAAAGTAAGACGCGCGGAGGATGGAATACGTTGCCTTTCGACTATACTTTTCGTGGGCGATTTACGCGCGAGAAAACGATGAAGATAGAAAAAATGAGACGGCGATGGGCGGCGGTCATCCTGGTAAGCGCGATGGTTGCGTTCACCAGCGGTATAGCGCAGCTGGGCGCGCAATCAAAAACGAAAGCGGATACCGCGCCGCGTGGAGCAAAGAAGAAGAGCGCCGCGTCGAAGAAGGCCATGGCGAAATTTGGAGCGCGGGCGGATGCTCTACTTGGCCCGGCGCCGGCGAGCAAAGGCGAGTGGGGGCTGTTGATCGCGGATGCGGAGAGCGGGGAGATACTGTACGAACAGAATGCGGACAAATATTTTGTGCCGGCGTCGAATATGAAGCTCTTCAGCACCGCGCTGGCACTGGCGAAACTCGGGCCGGATTTCCGGTTTCATACGACGCTGGAGACACAGGGAGCGATTTCGAGCGAAGGAGTACTGAGCGGAGATGTCGCGCTGGTGGGCCGGGGCGATCCGAATCTTTCGAACCGAAGATTTCCGTATCAGTCGAAGGAAGAGTTTGACGGGCCGCCAGAGAAGGTGCTGGCGGAGCTGGCCGACGCACTGGTGGCGAAGGGCGTGAAAGAAATCTCCGGAGATGTGATCGGAGACGACGGTTATTTTCCGCGCGAGCGCTATCCGAACGGCTGGGAAATCGATGACATGGTGTGGGAGTACGGGGCGGCGATCTCTTCGATCGTCGTGCATGACAACACCGTCACGCTGACGTTGACGCCGGGAGAGCTGGCAGGGAGTCCGGTGCACGCGGTGGTTAGCCCGGCGACGCCGGATTTTGCCGTCAAAAATGATGTAGTCACTTCCGCTGCGGAAGTGAAATCGGATTTGACGCTGAAACGCGAGCCGGGGGCGAATCTGGTGGTTGTGAAAGGCACTTTGCCGGCGAAGAGCACACCGCGGAAGCTGGTTTTGGCGATTGAAGAACCGGCGCAGCATGCAGCGGCGACGCTGAAGCGATTGCTGGAGGAGCGGGGAGTAAAAGTAGGAGGGGCTGCGAGGGCGTGGCACGAGCAGGCGGAAGTTCCCGGGGATCCGACCGTTTTGGCGGAACACGTTTCGGTGCCGCTAGGAGATTCGGTGAAGCTGGTGAACAAGATCAGCCAGAACCTGCACACCGAGATGCTGCTTCGGACGGTGGCTCGTCAGAATGGAGTTTGGAGCACACCGGACGAGTTGATGAAGGTACCGGCGGAATTCTACACAGCGGCGGGAATTGCGCCAGGGGACGTGATTCAGACGGACGCATCGGGATTGTCGCGGCATGATCTTATAACGCCGCGCGCCGTCGTGGTGCTGCTGGGCTTTGCGCAAAAGCAGGCCTGGTTCGTGCCGTACTACGAGTCGCTGCCGGTGGCTGGAGTGGACGGCACGCTGGAAGACCGCATGAAGAACACGCCGGCGGCGGGACGAGTTCACGCAAAGACGGGATCGGTGGAGCACGTGCGGACGCTTTCGGGGTTTGCCGAGACGCTCAGCGGACGGCGTTTGATATTTTCTTTCTTGAGCAATAATCAGGGCGGGAAAGGCCACGAGGCCGCGGACGCGCTGACGGGGCTGTGCGTGGCGATGATCGAAGAATTTAACGTGACACCGAAGAAGCGCGATTCAAAACAAAAGCAGCCCCGCTGAATCCGGGAACGCGGTATGAACCAGGAAAAAATCGTGACGGTGTTCGGGAGTTCGCGACCGCGCGAAGGAGAACCCGATTATGAAGAGGCGCGCGTGCTGGGGCGAGCCCTGGCGAAACACGGTTTCGCTGTTTGCAGCGGAGGATACGGCGGCGTGATGGAAGCAGTTTCCCGCGGAGCGAAAGAGGCCGGAAGAAAAACGTACGGCGTGACAGCGGAATTTTTCACGGCTGCGAAGCTCAATTCGTGGATTGATACCGAAGTGCGCATGAAAACCTGGGATGAGAGACTATTTGAATTGATCCGTCTCGCGGATGGATTTGTGGCCTGCAAGGGCGGGACGGGAACGCTGGTGGAACTTGCGGTGGTCTGGGAAATGCTCAACAAGTCGGTGATAACCGGGAAGCCGGTCGCGGTGCTCGGAGATTTTTGGCAGCCGGTGCTGGATCGCGTCCGGGAAGTGGAGCTGGGGCATCCTGCGCCGTGGGGCGAAGCAAATGGACGCCTGGTGCACGTGGCGGCCGGTCCGGGGGATGCCGCGAGCTACCTGCAAACTCGTTTGAAGTAATCCTAGCGATGTCACGAACGGCACAAGACGTTCTCGAATTCGACAAGCTGCGGGAATTGCTGCGGCTGCGGACGACGTGTGCGCCGGGGCGGCGCGCGGTGAGCGCGCTTGAGCCAAGGATGGATCGCGCTGCGCTGGAGTCGGCGTTTGCGTTGATCGGGGAAGCGCGAGAGTGGCTGCGAACAGGGCGCGAGCTCGGATTCGGGGCGCTGGCCGATCCGCAGGGCTGGCTCGAAGGCATCGAAGGAGCCGGAGCGGTGCTGGAGCCGGCGGAATTTCGGGATGCGGCGTCGCTGCTGGAGACAGCGGGATGGCTGCGACAGCAGTTTCGAGAGGAAGCGACGAAGTTTCCGTTGCTGGCGGAGCGTACCGCTTCTCTTGGTGATTTTCGAGACGTGCACACGGCGATCCGGCGGTGTGTGCTGCCGAACGGCGAACTCAGCGACGATGCGTCGGCAGCGCTGCGGCGAATTCGCGCAAGCATCACGCAGACGCGCGACTCGATTCAGAAAACATTGAAGCAGATTCTGCGCGCGCGAAATGCCGAATCTGGCGAAGACTACGTCACGCTGCGGAACGAACGTTTCGTGATTCCCGTGCGCGCCGAACAGCGACGCAGCGTGCAGGGCGTGGTCCACGGAGCAAGCGGCACGGGGCAAACTGTTTTCATGGAGCCGTTCGAAACGGTCGAACCGAACAACCAGCTCGTTCAGCTAGGCGAGGACGAGGCCGCGGAAATTGTGCGAATCCTGCGCGAGCTGACGGAGAAACTGCAAATGATTCGCGGGCCGCTGCTTGCGGCAGTGGAAACGATAGCGGAGCTCGACAGCGCTTTTGCGCGAGCGCGGTTCGCGCAAGAATTCGACGCGGCGATCCCGGAGTTCTCGGAGAGCAGCGAACTGCGGCTGGTGGACGCGCGGCATCCGGTGCTTGAAGACAAACTGCGCAAAGAGAATCGCACCATCGTTCCCATAACGCTGTCGCTTGGTGGCGAAGAGCGCCTGCTGGTGATCAGCGGACCGAACACCGGGGGAAAAACGGTGGCGCTGAAAACAATGGGAATGGCGGCGCTGGCCGCGCAGTCCGGCATTCCGGTGGCGGCGCAGCGCGCAGTGTTGCCGCTGTTTGATCGCGTGCTTGTGGACATTGGCGACGAGCAATCAATCGCAGCGGATTTGTCCACGTTTTCCGCGCACATGCTGAACTTGAAAAGCATGCTCGAGGCAGCGACGCCGCAATCGCTCGTGCTGGTGGACGAAATGGGCACGGGAACGGCGCCGGAGGAAGGCGCCGCCTTGGCGGTAGCGCTGCTCGATGAATTTCGCGCGAAGAATTGCATTGTGCTGGCGACCACGCATCACGACCGGCTCAAGACCTACGCGTCGACGACGGCGGGCGTGGTGAACGCGGCGGTGGAATTCGACGACGTGAATTTGCGGCCGACGTACCGGTTGATGGTCGGTGTGCCCGGGGGATCGAGCGGAATTGCCATTGCGCATCGGCTCGGGATTGCGAATGGAATTATCGAGCGGGCGAGATCGCTGCTCACGCCGGAATCGCGGGAAGCCGCCGACCTGATCGCCTACTTGCACCGCAGCCGCGACGAGCTGGATCGTATGCAGAAGCAGATGGCCGCCGAGCGGCACGCGCTGGAAGAAGAACGCAAGAAGCTGCGAACGGAGTGGGTCGAGCGGCAGCAGAAACGCATCAAGGAACTGGAAGCACAATTCGCGGAAATGCAGAAACGCTTCGACGAAAACGTCGCGCGCGTCGTTGAGGCGGTGAAAGAACGCGAGTTGCGCGGGCAGATGGAGAAAACGGCTCGGCGGAAAATGCAGGATGTGCGTAGCGAAGCGCGCGATGAGCTGAACGCCGCGGTCGTGCAGACCATTTCCGATTCGCAAGCGGACCTCGGCGTGACGTCCTCTTCCTTGCAGGCCGTGACAGCGGAGCGGTTGCAGCCGGGCGCGCGAGTTCGCGTTCGCGGATTCAGCAAGCCGGTTGTGTTTCGCCGGCTCGATGGGTCGTCCGCGGAGATCGAAGCGGGGCCGCTGCGGATGAAAGTGGCGCTGGATGAAATCACGGGCGTGGAGGGGGATGCGGCTGTATCCAAATCCGGTGCGCTTGTGAGCACGCTACAAAGCGTGACGGTAACTGCCCGGCGCGACGAAGGCACTTCCACCGACGAGATCAACGTGATCGGCATGACCGTGGAAGAAGCTACCGGACGACTGGATAAATTCCTGGATGACGCGGCGCTGGCAAACAGGTCTCAGGTGCGAATCATTCATGGACACGGGACCGGCGCCCTTCGCAAGGGGATCGGGACGTTCCTCGCTTCGCATCCGCTGGTGGAGCGGCATTCGTTTGAGACGGAAGAGCGCGGGGGAAAAGCGATTACGATTGTGGAATTGCAGAAATGAGGGAGTGGAAACTGGAAATCGGAATTGAAAAATGGCGAATTGGGAATTGAAGCTTGCGTGGTCGTCGCTTCAAGCAGGTGCGCGTCATTCTGGTTTGATATACTCGCCGCGTTTCGATGGCCAACTTATTACGAGGTGTCTCGATGAGAGGTTTGCAGATGTCCATGCCGCTTGCAAAAGCAGCGAGTCGCACGACCCAGCTCGCGTTCTTTGCCGCCGCCGCGGTGGCGATGCTTCTGGGAATGTCGAGAACTACTCACGCGCAGGCGCCAAAGCGGACCATTGTTCGTGCAGGGCGCGTGCTCGATGTACGCACAGGGCAAATGCGCGCGAAACAGGCGATCGTGATCGAAGGCGAGAAGATCGCGCAGATCGTTGCAGCCAGCGAAGTGAAAGCGGCTGCCGGGGACACTACGATTGATCTTCCGGACGCCACGCTGCTTCCCGGCTTGATCGACGCACACACGCACCTGACATTTGAATTGAGTTCGCTTGGATATCAGGGATTGGCGATCTCGACGGCGCGCGAAGCGCTGCACGGCGCGAGAAATGCTCGCATCACCCTCGAGGCGGGTTTTACAACGGTGCGAAACCTGGGCGCGAAGGATTACGCCGACATCGCGCTGCGCGATGCCATTAACGAGGGCGATGCCATCGGGCCCCGCATCCTTGCTTCCGGGCCGGCGCTCGGCATCACCGGCGGCCATTGCGATGAAAACCTTCTGCCATTCGCGTTTCACCGCGAGGCAGAGGGAGTGGCTGACGGCGTCGAGGCCGTGCAACACAAAGTTCGCGAGGTCATCAAGTATGGCGCGGACGTCATCAAGATCTGCGCTACGGGCGGCGTGCTTTCGAAAGGGGATGATCCCAACGCTTCGCAGTACACGCTCGAAGAGATGAAGGCGATTGTGGCGGATGCCCACCGGCTGGGCCGCCGCGTGGCCGCGCATGCACACGGCGCGGAGGGCGTGCGCTGGGCCTCGGAAGCGGGCGTGGATTCCGTCGAACACGGTCACCTGATGGATGATGCGTCGATCGCCACTCTGAAAAAAAATGGAACATATCTTGTGCCGACACTTTTTCTGACCGAATACATGCAGGCAAACCTGGACCGCAGCAACGTGCCGGAATTTTCAAAACAAAAGATGCGCGACGTTGCCGCTGCCGCGCAAATCAACGCAAAGAGAGCGATTTCTGCGGGCGTAAAAGTGGCGTTCGGCACGGACGCGGCGGTGTATCCGCACGGACTGAACGCGGGCGAGTTTCACGTTTACGTGAAGCTGGGCATGACCCCGCTGGCGGCGATTCAGACGGCCACGATCAACGCAGCGGACTTGCTCGGCTGGACAAAATCCGTTGGCACCGTTGAGGTGGGTAAGTGGGCGGACTTGATCGCTGTAGACGGCGATCCCACGAAAGACGTCACGACTCTAGAGCACGTGAAGTTTGTAATGAAGGGCGGCACAGTCTATAAGAACGATTACGTGAAGCGGTAAGGGTCACCGAATGGCAGAAGCGGGATCATTTGCGGAGAAGGTGAAGCAGCAGGCGGACATTGTCCGCGTGGTGGGGGAATACGTCCGCTTGAAAAAGAGCGGGCAGAATTTCACAGGTCTGTGCCCGTTTCACGCGGAAAAGTCGCCGTCGTTTGCGGTGCATCCGACGAAGCAGATTTACCACTGCTTCGGCTGCGGCGTGGGCGGTGACGTATTCAAATTTGTGATGGAGATGGAGAAGTGCGCGTTCCCTGAGGCGATTCGAATCGTCGCGGAGAAGTGCGGGATTTCGATTCCGCGCCCCAAGGAGCGTACGCCGGAAGAGCAGAAAGAGAATCAGCAACGCATGGTGCTGGTGGAGATGCACCGCGAAGCGCAGACATTTTTTGTGAAGCAGCTGGAAGGAACGCTGGAGGGCAAGGCTGCGCGGGCATATTTGGAGGATCGCGGCCTGGATAAGGATGTGCTCGCACGGTTTGGAATTGGGTATGCGCCGAGCGGCGGCGACCTCCTCCTCCGGCACTTCAAATCGAAGTACGCGGAGAAACTTCTAGCCGAGTCCGGCCTGATCTCGCGCGACCAGAGCGGGCGGCTGTTTGACCGGTTCCGGCGGCGCATCACGTTTCCAATTTCGAATGAGTCCGGAAAAATCGTCGCGTTTGGGTGCCGCGCGCTCGGCGACGACCAGCCGAAGTATCTGAATTCGCCGGAAACGCCAATCTATTCGAAGAGCAACGTGCTGTATCACATGGATCGCGCGAAAGAAGGAATTCGCCGGCAGGACTTTGCGATTCTGGTCGAAGGTTACATGGATGCGATTGCCGTGGCGCGCGCGGGAATCAGCAATGTAGTGGCGAGTTGCGGCACCAGTCTTGCAGAGCCGCAAATCAAATTGCTGGGCCGATTCACACGGCGCGTCGTGGTGAATTACGACCCGGACGCCGCGGGACAGACGGCGACGGAGAGATCGCTCGTGTTGCTACTGGAGCAAGATTTTGAAGTGCGCGTGCTGGCGCTACCGCCGGTGGGCAATAAGAAAGCCGATCCGGATTTGTTTATCCACGAAAAAGGGGCGGAGGAGTATCTCAAGTTGCTCAAGGAAGCGCCGCCCTATGTGGATTATCTGATCGCGCGTGCGCGGCAGATGGATCTGACGACCGGCGAAGGAAAACTGCGCGCGGTAAATTTCCTTTTGCCTTACGTGCAGAAAATTCCCAACCGCATCCTGCGATCGGAATGGGCGACGCGAATCGCGCAGCAGCTTCGGTTGGATGAGCCGGTGCTGCGCGCGGCGTTGAGCAAGGCGGCCTCGGAACGCCGCAGCGAAATAAAGACGCAGCCGGAATTGGTCGGACGCGCGGCAAAGCCCGTGGAGCGCCGGCTGATTCGAATGCTGGCGGAGGCCGAAGGATTCCGGCACGAACTGGCGCAGCGTTTGCAAAATGCGCGTCTCTACCACGGCCTGGAAACGGAGAAGATTTTCGCGGCGCTGGTGATCGCCAGCCTCGCAGGCCAACCCTTGCAGGCGACGGAAGTGGCCGCGGTGCTGGAAGAGCGCGACCGCCGGCTGCTCTTCGAAATCCTCTTCGAAGAAACCAACGAGCCGACCTGGGAAGAGGCTCTGAGCTGTATCGAAGCGCTCCAGAACAGGCAGGCCGAAAGGGAACTCGCCGAAGTCCAACGAAGCATTGAGGCGAGTCCATCCGCACCGGAGATGCGCGGATTGCTCGAGAAGAAGCAGGAACTCATGCGCCGGCTGGCCGCCGCCCGTTAAAATAGCTCCAATCCGATATCCAGGCAGGCGACCTCCGCTCGTCTGGAATTTCCACAGGCTTCCACGAATTAAATCATTGACAGAATGGGACTTAGGCGTGTAGCGTAATAGGGTTTCGCGAGTAACGGTTTTGCCGTTAAGCGCATCTATATACATGTACTTAGCGGCAGTGGCCGAGCCTCACAGGTGCGGAGAGCGGGCAACGCACGGAGGCCAACGGCGGGCGAACGGCGCGGCGCAGAGGGTTTCAAATCAAAAAGCGAACGATTTTCTTGGGGAGATTCCCCGTGGTTAGCGCCTGCGCGCCAGCCTGCCTGTATCTTTGCGAGTGAACATGGCTCCAATCACGTCCGGCGGCGCTTGGGATATCGGTCCGATTGCGGGAGGAATTTGTGGCAGCAGTAGGTCTTGAAGAGAAATATGATGCAGTTCGACAGCTCATTGCCGTAGGCAAAGAGCGCGGTTACCTGCTCTACGACGAAGTGAACGATTCGCTTCCGGCGGAGGTGCATTCTTCGGAAGAGATCGACGATCTCCTCACTACATTTGAGCGCAACGGCATTGAGATCTACGAGGACCAGGCGTCGGCGAAGGCCGCGCGCGCCGTGGAAGTGTCCGCGGAGCCGGGCGATCGCGACGCCATCGTCAAGGACGACGCGCATTCCGACGAGGGCAGCAGCGACCTCGATCTGACCCCGGGTTCCCTCGAAAAGACTAACGACCCCGTCCGTATGTACCTGCGCGAGATGGGCACCGTGCCGCTGCTGACGCGCGAGGGCGAAGTCACCATCGCCAAGCGCATCGAGCGCGGACAACTCGTGGTGATGAAGTCCATCACCCGCTCGCCAATCGTCATCAAGGAATTGATCGCGGTGGGCGACGATCTGCGCAAGGGCGTGCGCTCGATCAAAGAAATCGTGCAGTTTGACGACGAAGAGCTGACCGAAGAAAAAATCGCCAATAAGACCAAGCAGACTCTGAAGTACATCGACAAGATTGCGAAATTGTACGAAACCGCGTTGAAGCAAGCCGCGAAGCTCGATAAGACGGCGAAATCGAAGAAGAAGCCGTACATTCGCGCGAAGTGGGACGTGGCGCGGACACGCGTGGAGATTTCCGTCGCTATTCGCGCGATCGATTTCAATCCGTTCGAAAAAAAGCGCCTTATCGACAAGATGCGCGGCACGGTCGAGCGGCTGCAGTCGCTCGAACGCGAAGCGGGGCGCCTGGAGCGCCGCGCCGACGTAGCCAAGGGCGACGTCGCCGCCGAAGCGCGCAAGGAATTGCGCACGCGCCGCACCGAGCTGAAGGACATCGAAGAGGCCAGCGAAGTCGGACTCACCGAGCTGAAGCGCACGCTGACCTTCATTCACCGCGGTGAAGCGGAAGCCGAGCAGGCCAAGAAGGAATTGATCGAAGCCAACCTTCGATTGGTTGTTTCCATCGCCAAGAAATATACCAACCGCGGATTGCAGTTCCTCGACCTGATTCAGGAAGGCAACATCGGCCTGATGAAGGCGGTGGACAAGTTCGAATGGCGCCGCGGTTACAAGTTTTCGACGTATGCGACATGGTGGATCCGGCAGGCCATCACGCGCGCCATCGCCGACCAGGCGCGCACGATTCGTATTCCGGTGCACATGATCGAAACGATCAACAAACTGGTGCGCACCAGCCGCCAGCTTGTGCAGGAGCTCGGCCGCGAACCGACCAGCGAAGAGATCGCCAAGCGCATGGACATTCCGGTGTCCAAGGTGCGCAAGATTCTGAAGATCGCGCAGGAGCCGATTTCGCTGGAAACTCCCATCGGCGAGGAAGAAGATTCGCATCTCGGCGATTTCATAGAAGACAAGGCCGTGGTTTCGCCGTCCGACGCGGTCATCAACTTGAACCTGAAGGAACAAACCTCCTCGGTGTTGAAGACGCTGACGCCGCGCGAGGAAAAGGTCATCAAGATGCGTTTTGGCCTGGACGATGGCAGCGAGCATACGCTCGAAGAAGTCGGCCAGTCGTTTGCCGTCACGCGCGAGCGCATCCGCCAGATCGAAGCCAAGGCGCTGCGCAAGCTGCGGCACCCGTCGCGTTCGCGCAAGCTGCGCGCCTTCCTGGAAGGCCCGTCGCGCGACTACCTCTAGAGAAATTTGAGGTATTGCGGACGAGTGTCACCAATCCTTCTGAACCAGCACGACTCCCGCGACACGGCCGTTAGAGTGAATTCTTCCCACAGGTCGGGAGGATTCCTTACCTCAACTCTTCAACTAGTTTTTCCTTGGGGATGTTGTTCCAAAGGCTTACACGGGTGAGAATGTCGTTCAGGGTTCCCTTTGCCAGTACCGCGTGATCCGGCACAGTCAAGTTATGTTCTCCCAACGCGCTAATCTTGCGTACCCGAATATGACTGCCACGCTGTCGAATCACTTCGTATCCCAGGGAAGAAAGCAAACGAATGAGTGCACGACCGCTAACTTGTGGCAGCCGGGGCATGTGTTAGTTTTAATTCGGAGACGACGAGAACATCGATTTCAGAGGGTGGGAAATCGCCGTCAAAGTGGAGTGCGACGGCTTCCCGGATATTTTCATACAGCTCGTCCACCGTTTGGCCTTGCGTGAAAATATCCTGGCCAATGCCGCGGGCACACCAGGCTTCGCCGTCGTTGTAGACCTCAACCTTGACAAGCATGTTGTTATCTTAGCTCTTCGCTGCTAGTAAACCAATCATTTCGAAGGAAGGGCAGCTAGCTGGGGGGTTCAACCCAAGTGGAACATGTCAGCGGCTCTGGCACGGCTTGACCCTGCTCTCGCAGTCCGTCACGATGAAATGCCATCGCCTCGCGCATATTTCGCTCGACTTCTTCCCTTGTGCGGCCAGTAGAAACACATCCGTTGAGATCCGGGGAATAGGAGGAAGAGCCAGTTTGCGTTGGCTCGATGACGATCAAGTATTTTTTCATTATTTACTTCCCGTCCCTCTCTCTCATTCTCCCTCAGATTAGCTCCGTCATTCCTGGACATGCATCTCTTACGTGGCTTCGGTGGAATCTTCCTCCGGCAGCCGGCCGAATCGCGCGAACATCCGAGCGAGCCAGACAACCATGAACACCAAGAAGCCAGCGAGGATGTACCACATCCGGGAAACATCGGGCCGGTGATCCGGATGCAGATTGGACTGAATCGCATAATCGAACGTGATGATCAAGAAGACCGCGCAGCCGAACCAGGCAAAATAGGAGTTCAAAAAGGCCATGGTCTCCGCCAGGTGTTCCGGCGCAAGCCAATACTGTTTATTCGGCCGGTTGATCAATTGCGGAGGCACGGAAGCAATGATCCGCGGAATCCCAAATCCCAGCACGGCTGCAAGTACACTCATGCCAGTGAAAAGTCCGAAGAAGGCTGATTTTGCCAGCCGTTCGGCACACCTCGCCCGTTGAAATGCGAAGCCACTACATCCGGCATCTGTGCGTAGTAAGTGGAAAAATAAATCGCCGCGCCTACGGCGAGGACCGCGAAAACCAATTTAGGCAGCCTGGCATCTTGCATGGGAGTTCTTCATTGGAGCGTAAGTCAGTGCGTAGAGCTGCACAAGGTTTCTGCGCTCGTCCGTGCCCCGGTAGTCACAGCCCTTGCCGACTCCCCGGGAACAACTCGGTGCAGATTGCGAAAGCGAACGAACTAGGCGCGCCCGGATTGTCTCCGTGCGTACTAGAATAGAGCGTGGGCTGTAGCAAACTATGAAGACGAAGCGAAAAATTGCCGCGATCGTGCTGCTTGCGCTGCTGGGCGCAGTTGCCTATGGATTGTTCCGCACGGGGCAGCCGGCAAGCGCGCCCACGATAAATACCGAGGCCGCGTATGGAGGTGCAGCACAGGGGCCAATTGTCGATCAAACGCCCCTCTTGACCGCACAGCGGTTGGCCCAGATGCCGACCACCGCAGAGGAACTGCCCTTTGCCCAGGAAGCGCTGAGGCTCGGGGACCACGATATGGACCTCGCCTTTGCAGCGGCCGTGCGTGACGCCCAGGAGCATCCACCGGTATTAAGCGCCGAGGCCAAGGAGATAGAAGCACGGCTGCAGCAGTCGGAGAGAGCCGTCGAAGCGGACAGAGCCGAGATCGCGCGGCTCACCGCCGCCTACGAAAAAGCCGGCGCGGACAAGAAGGATGCCTTGGACGATCAGCTGGATGTCGCCAAAGCGCAGCAGGAGCTGGATCAGGACGAAGCCGACGACGCCAAGCAGGACCTGATCCGTGCCGGTGGCGATCCGAAGGGCCGAATCCAGTCGATGGTCGAAGAGCATGAAGCCACCTCGCATGTGGCGGACACCATGCACGTGTCGGTCGACAATTCTGTCGAAGCGCAGGGATTGATTCACCGGGTGCAGCGATGGTCTGCGCTTCGCCAGAAGCAGCTGCTCCTCTGGCACGCCAAGCAAGACGCAGAGTCCCTGGCGATGTCGCTGACGGCCCGGCACAATGCGCTGGAATCGCAGATCATCTCTGGTAAGGCCGACGCAGCACAGACGAACGCGCAAGCGACATCCAGTGCGGCTGCTGGCGGTTCCAGAAAACCTCCGAATCTGAACCGTGAAGAGTCGACCAATCTGGTGAAAGCCACCAAGCTGCGCGCTTCCGAGCAAAAAACGTTGGCGGGTTTTGGCAAACGGATCGACGATCAAAAACAACTGGCCGACGTGTATGCCAAATGGGCGGGGGTCCTTGCCGCCAAGCAGCGGTCGGTCATTCACCGGATGTTGATAGGTCTGGTCATTATTTTTGGGATTTTGCTCGTCGGAATTTTTTTTGATAGCTGGCTTGAACGGCTGCTCGGCAAAACTTCCCTGGATCGCCGACAGGTCGAAACGATGCGCACGGTCACGCGCGTGGCCGTACAGATCTGCGCGGTGCTCTTCATTCTGCTGGTGATTTTCGGGCCTCCGAATCAGCTCGGAACGATTCTGGGCCTCGCCGGCGCGGGTTTGACGGTGGCACTGAAAGATTTCATCGTGGGCTTCCTCGGCTGGTTCGTGCTCATGGGCAAGAACGGCATCCGCCTCGGCGATTGGGTGGAAATCAATGGAGTGACCGGCGAAGTGGTCGAGCTTGGGATGTTCCATACCGTTTTGCTCGAAACCGGCAACTGGACCGATTCGGGCCACCCGACGGGGCGGCGCGTGACATTTACGAACAGCTACGCGATCGAAGGTCACTACTTCAATTTCTCGACCTCCGGGCAATGGATGTGGGACGAATTGCAGGTAGTGCTTCCCACCGGGCAAGACCCGTATCCCGTCATTGATGCGATTCGGAAAAAGGTCGCCGAAGCAACCACCGAAACCGCGAAACAGGCTGAGCAGGAGTGGCAACACGCGGCGAGTTCGCGCCAGATGAGTGCGCTATCGGCTGCGCCTGCCATCAACGTAAAGCCGGTCATCGGCGGCGTTGAGATTGCCGTGCGCTACATCACGCGCGCGAACGAACGCTACCAGTTGCGCGCCAAGCTCTATCAGGCGGCTGTGGATCTTCTCGGCCCGAAGGCGGTTTCTCCGCCAGCGCCGCCGGCCCCCACTCCCTCTTGTGATTAGTCCAAATCTACCGGCAACCGTGCGTCACTGGGCACTGCCCCTCGCGCGCACCTGTTCCGAGGTAAGCCCATGCATCGTCGGGGTCAGCCGCAACAGCTTACTGCATGAGCTGGCGTGCGCGAATCGCGGAGACAGTCGCTCCCGTATAGAGCAGCGCCAGCATCGCATATCCTGCGACCAGACCCGCGCCTTGAGCCACCCACCCCAGCGCAAAACTCATGAAAAGTTGGACCACCGTCGTCAGAATCGCCATCGCGGATTGTGTCCGGCCCATGAAATGCCGGGGCACGATGGTCATCAGCGAAGACTGCGCCACAACGCCGCCCAGCGCCCTGCAGAATCCAAACAGAATCTGCATCACCACCGCGCCCACCAGAAACGCGACGAACGGCGTCGCCATGTGGCCCACTGCAAGCCCGGCGCATGCCGCAACATAAAGCGGCATCCGCAACGTCTGCGGAAGCTGGCTGGCAATTAAGCCGCCACAAATCGCGCCGGTGGCCCAGCCTGCTTCCAGAAACCCAAGCCCGCGCGGCCCCGCGTGCAGGATGTCGTTTGCCAACGCAACCAGAACTACGTTCGCGCTCACCACACCCGCCATCATGATGGAGTGCGTGATCCCCAGCACGAGCACCAGCGGCTGTTGCCTCAGATACGCGAAGCCCTCCTTCATGTCCGCGTAGACGGCCAGCGAAAGCCCCGCTTCCGCGACCTCCGGGTTTTCTCCCGTCTCCAGCGCCTCGGCGGTTGCCTCCGTCGCTTCATTGTATTCCCGCGCATATCTTTGACTTTCCCGCGGTGAGACGTACCCGCGGCGCACTTGATACAGGCAATAAGCCGACACGAAATACGTTGCGCCATCGATCGCCAGGATTCCCGCGATGCCTGCTGTGTTGTAAAGGAAACCTACGAAAGCGCCCGCGATGAGCATGCCGCTCTGCACTCCCACGAGCACCGCTGCATTCGCGCCGGTAAACTGGCTCTTCGGAATCACTTCCTGCACCAGCGCGTTCACCGTCGCCCAGTACATTGCGGAACCGGTACCGGTGATCAGCGTCATGGCATAAAGGTGCCAAAGCTCCAAATGCCCTCGCCACGCGATGTAAGCGGTGGCGAGGACGAAAACGCCGCGCGTGAGATCGAGCAGGACGCCGAGGTAGCGCCGGTCGATGCGATCGATCAGCACGCCGCCGAGAAACGGCACAAAGAGTCCCGGCAAGGTCATCACAATCACTTGCCCGCTCACCTTCACGGTCGAGTGCGTGGCCGCCAGGATGTACCAGCTCACGCCCGCGAAGTTCATTCCGCTGCCGAAGAGCGACACAAACATCGCCACAAAGAAATAGCGGAACCCGCGCTGCGCCCAGATCAGCTGCCAATCCATGCGGTTTGTCACTGTGGTCGCCATCGAACCTGATAGCTTACTATCGTAGGCCGCGGCGTTTCGACGAAGTCACTGCAGGCGTTTCGCGGCAAAAAACAGCGCGTAACGGGGGATGAGATGGGGAAAGAGCTCAACTGCTCGGTGCGGTTCGGGAAGCAGCAATCAGAAGGGAAAGCGCTGCTCGAAACGAGCGAAATTCTGTTTCGCGGCGAGTTCCGGCTGAAGATTCCGTTCTCCACCATCACATCCGCGAAAGCCGTGGATGGCGAGCTCCGTTTGCAGACCGCGGATGGCCTTGCGATCTTCCGCCTTGGGGTGCCTGCCGAAAAATGGTGCGACAAGATTCTTCACCCCAAGTCGCGCATCGAAAAGCTCGGCGTGAAGCCCGGAGCGAAGGTTGCTCTTCTCGGCGAATTCGAAGCGGAATTTCTTCGCGAAGTAGGCAGTCTCACCAAGTCCGTGAGCAAAGGGAAGATTAATTCTGACGCCGAGTGCATCTTTTTCGCTGCGGATTCGAAAGGCGACCTCGGCAGTCTCTCCAAAACCTCAAAATCCATGCAGGGCGGCGCTGCCCTCTGGATCATTTATCCCAAAGGGCAAAAACACATCACGGAAAACGACGTCCTCGCCGCCGGCCGCAAGGCCGGCTTGAAAGACGTGAAAGTCGTCGGCTTTTCCCCGACTCACACCGCGTTGAAGTTCGTGATTCCTCTTGCAAGCCGCTAGTCGGCTCCGTTCCCCTCAAACTGAAACTCCGATCCAGTTTCGTATTTCGACTTTCCCATTTCCTGCTTATCATTGCCGCATGAGCGATTTGCTCGAAACGCGCGGCCTCACCGTCGAACTGCCGACACCCAGCGGCTGGGTGCGGCCGGTCAACGATGTGTCGCTGCGCATCGCTGAGGGCGAATCCCTCGGGCTGGTTGGCGAATCTGGAAGCGGCAAGACGATGCTATCCCTGGCGCTGATGGGTTTGCTGCCGCCCGGCGCACGCGTCAGCGGCGAAGCCACCCTGGCGGCGGATGCCTCGCCCAGAAAATTAATGGCTCTGAGTGAGCGCGAATGGCGCGATGTTCGCGGCGGCGAGATTGCCATGATTTTCCAGGAGCCTATGACCTCGCTGAACCCAGTGATGCGCATCGGCGCTCAGATTGAAGAAGCCATCCGCGCGCATCAGCCCAAGCTTGCAGTCAGCGAAGTGAAACGCAAAGCGATCGATGCTTTGCGCCGCGCGGCAATCCCCGAACCCGAATCCCGCGCGCAGCAATTTCCGCATCAGCTTTCCGGCGGCTTGCGGCAGCGCGCCATGATCGCCATGGCGCTGGCAGCCGGGCCGCGTGTCCTGATCGCTGACGAGCCCACCACCGCGCTCGACGTCACTGTTCAAAAACAAATTTTGCATTTACTCGATCGCCTTCGCCGTGAACTGAAGCTGGGCCTCCTCTTCATCACCCACGACCTCGGTGTGGTTGCGCAGGTCGCCGAGCGTGTGGCCGTCATGTACGCCGGACGTATCATCGAAGAAGGCCCCGCTCGAGATGTCCTCACGAAACCGAAACATCCCTACACGCAAGGCCTGCTGAAAGCCTCGCCAACACTGAGACGCGGCGCGCTCACGCCGATCCCCGGGGTTGTTCCGCAGCTCACGGCTCTGCCACCGGGCTGCGCGTTCGAACCGCGTTGCGAACTTCGCCGCTCCGACTGTGTCACCGAAGTGCCTGCTCTCCGCGCGGCTGGCGAAAATCATAAGGCGCGCTGCGTGCTCGTCTGATGGAAGCAATTCTCTCAGCGCGTGAACTCCGCAAGACCTACCGGCGAGGAGGCAGTGTCTTCTCTCAGGAATCAGATGGCGCGCGCTTCACTGCCGTCGATGGCGTAAGCTTCGAGGTCGCGCGTGGCGAAACATTCGCCATCGTTGGCGAAAGCGGTTGCGGCAAGACCACCCTCGCGCGGATGCTGCTTCGCCTCATCGAGCCCGACTCCGGGCAAATTTACTTTACCGGAGAAAACCTTTTGGCCGCCCGCAGCGAGGGATTGCGCGCATTGCGCCGTCAAATGCAGATGATTTTCCAAGACCCTTTCGCATCATTGAATCCGCGTATGCGGGTTGGTGAGATCGTCGCCGAGCCCCTTGCGATTCATGAGCCCGGCCTCACCGCCCGGAAGCGCAAGAACACCGCCGTTCTGATGCTGGCGCGGGTCGGTCTCGGCGCCGACGCGCTCGATCGTTACCCGCATGAATTCTCCGGGGGGCAGCGGCAAAGGATTGGTATCGCGCGAGCGCTGATTCTCCAGCCGAAATTGATCGTGGCGGACGAACCCGTCTCGGCTCTGGATGTCTCCGTGGGTGCACAGGTTCTTCTTCTGTTACAAGAACTGCAGCGCGAATTCTCGCTGACCTACATTTTCATTTCGCACAGCCTGCCCGTCGTCGCGCAAATCGCCACGCGCATCGCCGTCATGCGCGCCGGCCGATTCCTGGAAATCGGCGCAGCCGAAGTAGTTCTCCACCATCCCCGGCACGACTACACCCGCGACCTGCTCGCCGCCGTCCCGGAACTCCCGTGCGCCTGAACGGCTCCATTCCGTATTTTTCTTTTCTTGCTTCGGACCTTTTAACTTTCAACTTTCGACTGTCAACTTCTTTTCCGGCGCGCTAGAATCCCCCCACTGAAATATTCCCCGATGCTCGTGCGTAGTGCCATCTAGATAGCAGTGCTACGCAACCTTGTGGTGGAGGAATCCTCGATGGCTACAACAACTACATCTCTGCCCGATCCCCAAGCTCCGCCGCCAGTGAGTGCGATGGCCCGGATCACGGGCGTGCTGTTCAGTCCGTCAAAGACGTTTGCCGACATTGCGCAGCGGCCAAGTTGGGTGGCCCCTTTTCTCTTGCTTATTGCTCTAAGTCTTGGGATCAGCGTTCTAATTGGGCAAAAGACAGACTGGCGCAGCTTTTTTGAACGTCAGATGAATCAGAATTCGCGCTTTGACAACATGTCGCAGGAGCAGAAGGACCGGATTCTGGAGAGCCAGGTTACCTGGGCGCCGAAGATATCCTTCATATTCGGACCCGTGATAGTAGGCGTGAGTATTCTAGTGATGTCTCTAATCTACTGGGGTGCCTTTAATCTGTTCAAAGGGGCGGGACTGCGGTTCGGCCAAGGCTTTGCAATCACGGTCTATGCCTTCGTGCCGGCCCTGATCAGCAGTGTGCTGGCGATTATCATCCTGCTGATCAAGAAAAAGGGCGACGTCGATCCGGAACATTTCTTGGCGAGCAGTCTCTCGGCGTATCTTCCCGATCCATCGCCGAAATGGCTTGATATGCTAGGACAATCCATCGAATTATTTTGGATTTGGACGCTTATCTTGATCGCGATTGGTTTTGCTTCGGCGAATCCCAAAAAAATCAAGCCTGGTTCGGCGTACGGCATCATCTTCGGGTTGTGGGCCATCTGGGTGCTCTGCAAGGTGGGCTGGGCAGCGCTCTAATCGCGTCCTGATACACTGAACTAGGACAGGCATTCCTGTCTGTCCTTCTGTCGGGTGTTCAGGCGAAGATGAATTTTTCTTTTGAAATCTCGAAGACCGGCCCGACCGGCGCCCGCCGTGGCCGCTTAACTACGCCACACGGCACCGTCGAAACTCCGTTCTTCATTCCTGTGGGCACCCAGGCCTCTGTCAAAGCGCTCACCCAGGAAGCCCTCGAAGACCTCGGCGCGGAAATCATCCTCGCCAATACCTATCATCTTTATTTGCGTCCCGGCCATGAACTCGTGCGCAAACTCGGCGGCTTGCATCAATTCATGTCCTGGCCGCGCACCATCCTTACCGATTCCGGCGGCTACCAGGTCTTCAGTCTCTCCGCGCTTCGAAAAATGACCGACGAAGGCGTGCGCTTCCGCTCGCATCTCGATGGTTCGGAGCATCTCCTTACCCCGGAGAAGGCCGTAGAGATTCAGCTCGCGCTCGGCTCGGATATCGCCATGGTCCTCGATGAATGTATCGAAACGCCCGCGCCTCGCGACCATGCCGAAGCCGCCGTCGCACGAACCACCGCGTGGGCTAGACGCGCTCGCAACTATTTTCAGGAATGCGCGCAACGCAACGGCGACCTGCCGCAATGGCAATTCGGAATTGTTCAAGGCGCAACTTTTCCCGATTTGCGCCGGGAAAGCGCCCGTCAACTTCTCGACCTCGATTTTCCCGGCTATGCGGTCGGCGGACTCGCCGTCGGCGAGCCGCACGAGACGACCTGCGAAATGGCCGCCGAAGTCACCGCACTCCTCCCCAAAGACCGTCCCCGCTATCTCATGGGCGTCGGCCGCCCCGAACAAATCGCCGACTACGTCGCGCGGGGCATCGACATGATGGACTGCGTCCTCCCTACGCGAGCCGCGCGCCACGCCTGCCTCTACACCAGCGAAGGCCGCGTGCTCATCAAGAACGCGCGCTATGCGCAGGACCAGCGGCCCATCGATCCGAATTGCACCTGCAGCGCCTGCCGCCGCTACACGCGCGCCTATCTTCGTCATCTTTTTGCTGCCGGAGAACTCACCGCCGCGATCCTCGCCACCCACCACAATGTCCACTTTTACCTTGACATAATGCGTCAAATCCGCGAGGCTATCGAGTTTGGGAACCTAGCGAATTTCTCATCTGAGATGCACGCGCGCTATGCTGTAGGTCCGGCCTGAGAGCCGGTTCGAGGCGTAGCGCGGGCCGTCCGCGAGGCACCAAGAGAAGAGCATGAGTTGAAGTTGGCGAGCAGGCCACTCGCCTGCGCTTAGTTGTTCCTAATCTTCTCTAGGCCTGAAGCGCCGGGGAAACCAAGCAGTAAGTCGAATGATTTGGGCATCGAAAACGAACGACAGGAAACTGGCTAGATGATAATGGTATCGATGATTTTTCAGGCTTCGGGTGGCGGTTTCGGCGGTTTTCTGATTCCGCTGGGCCTCATGTTCGCCATCATGTATTTCCTGGTGATCATGCCCCAGCAGCGCCAGCGCAAGAAAATGCAGGCGATGCTCGCCGAGCTTAAGGCCGGCGACAAGATCATCACCAGCGGCGGCATCTACGGCACGATCAACGGTATCGACGGCGATTCCGTCATTTTGAAAATCTCCAGCGAACCGCAGGTTAAAATCCGCATTGCGCGTGCGGCGATTGCTCAGGTGGAGGCATCGGAAGATGCAAAATAAGCCCATCTCTCGCCCCGCTGCGCGACTTACTTTCTGACCATGAACCCCAATCTGAAGTGGAGAGCGCTGTCCATCCTTTTAATCATTCTGTTCTGTGTCTATTACCTTGTCGGCTTGCCGGATTTTCCCAAATCGTTCGCGCAGGTGAAGGAAAATTTCGGCCATCAGATTAAGCTCGGCCTCGACCTGCAAGGGGGCACGCATCTGATTCTTCAGGTGCAGGTACAGGAAGCCATTGCCCAGGAAACGGACCAAATGGTCGACCGTCTGACCACCGAGCTTCGCGCCAAGAATATTCACTACGACGAGGTACGCCGCGCCGACGATACTCACGTCCTCGTGCGCAACATCGATCCCGCGCAACTCTCGCAATTCCGCGATTTGGTCAGCGCGCAATACGCCAACGTCTGGGATCTCACGCCCACTGCCGGCGACCCCTCCGGGTACACGCTGACTCTGCGCGCCGCAGCCATCGCGCAGATTAAAGACTCGACCATGACCCAGTCGCTCGAAACGATCGAGCGTCGCATCAACGCCCTCGGCCTCACCGAGCCGACCATCCAGCGTCGTGGCGGCCGCAATGACAACGAAATCCTCGTGCAGTTACCCGGCGAAGGCGATCCCACCCGCGCCAAAGCCGTTATTCAAGCCGGTGGCCAGTTGGAATTGAGACTAGTCGAAGATGTGCGAACTTACTCTTCTGAATCCGAGGCCTTGGCCGCTCATGGCGGGATCTTGCCTCCCGGCACCGAACTCGTCCCTGGCCGCTCCGAAACGAGAAATGCGTCAGGTATCCAGGACACTGGCGTGACCTGGTATGTGCTGAGCCGCGCGCCGGTCGTTACCGGACGCGACTTGCGCAGTGCGATCGAAACTCGCAACACCAACAATCCCGGCCAATTTCAGGTGAACTTCACCCTGTCGCCGGAAGCTGCCCGGCGTTTCGGCCCCTTCACCGAAACAAACAAGGGCCGTCAAATGGCCATCGTCCTGGAACACCGCGTTTATTCCGCTCCCGTCATCAATGGCCGCATTGACGACTCCGGCCTGATCGAAGGCAATTTCAGCCAGGAATCCGCCCACGATCTTGCCTTGGTTCTGCGCGCCGGCGCGCTTCCCGCATCCATCAAGTATCTCGAAGAGCGCACCGTCGGCCCATCGCTCGGGGCGGACTCCATCCGTCATGGCGTGCAGGCGTCCGTCCTTAGCCTTGTCGTCGTGATGCTCTTCATGCTTGTCTACTACCGTTTCTCCGGCGGAAACGCCGTGCTCGCGTTGATCTTGAACTTGATCATCCTGCTCGCCGTGCTGGCGCTCTTCGGCGCCGTATTGACGCTGCCCGGCATCGCCGGTGTCATCCTCACCATCGGCATGGGCGTGGACTCCAACGTCTTGGTGTTCGAACGTATCCGCGAAGAGTTGCGCAATGGCAAGTCTCCCGGCTCCGCTGTGGACGCTGGCTTTGACAAAGCCTTCGTGACCATTATTGACACACACGTGACAACGGTCGTCTCCGCGTTCTTCTTGTTCTTGTTCGGAACCGGCCCGATCCGCGGCTTTGCCATCACATTAACCATTGGTTTGATCGCCAACGTTTTCACCGCGATCTATGTTTCTAAGACGATTTTCCAGTACCACCTGGCGAAAATGGATCGCCAGGCGGAATTGAGCATTTAGGGTGTACTAGGACTCTTGGAGCGTGCGTTCCACTCCATTCAAAACGAGTGGGGAGTAGGTTCTCCGGCCGGTTTTCTCTACCTTAGGTAGACGGTTTCGCGTCGGGAACATTCCGCAACCCCCTGGAGTCTAAGGAAGGGAAGCAAATAGGCATGATCGAGCTCTTCAAACAGCCCAACATCAACTGGATGGGCAAGGCCAAGTATTTCTATGCCTTGAGCGGCATTCTTCTCCTCGCCGGGTGGACTTCGATTATCGTCAATGGCGGTCTTCGCTACGGGATTGATTTCAAAGGCGGCACCAACGTGGATGTACGATTTGCCCAGCCCCCCAATGTGGACAAGCTCCGCAGCGGACTTGTCGCCCAAGGGTTAGGCAATACCGAAATTCAGAGCATCAGCGACATCTCCAATCCCAGTTCCAACGAAGTCCTCATCTTCGTCGAAGGCAAGACTCAGGATGACAGCGACCTGGATGCCAGCAGAGTGAAAGTGTTGAATGCCCTGAATGCCACCTACGGCGTCGCGAGTTCGAATAAGCCGGACTTCAATGCCGCCACTCCTTCGTCTCTCGCTGCCTTCCTCTCCGAAAAGGATCCGCTGTTTCTCTCCGTCAACGCCGGCGACCGTTACCAGCAGCTCGCTAAGAGAATTCTCGACTACCGCGACAAGGTTTCCAGTGGCGTTCTCACCAATTTCGATGATCTTTCGAAAGTCGGCAGCGTCACCCCTCCCGTCCTCACTGCCATCAAGAACAACTACGCGCTCGGACCCTTCGCCATTCGCAATGTCGAAATCGTCGGTCCAAAGGTTGGCGCCGAGCTCCGCAGCCAGGCGATTCTCGTTACCCTCTATGCTTTAGGCGGTATGCTGGTATATATTGCCTTCCGGTTCGAGTGGGTCTACGGGGCAGCGGCGGTCTTAGCCGTGTTTCACGACGTCTTGATCACGCTGGGGTTTTTCTCGCTGCTGCATTTCGAAATTTCTTTGACGGTCATCGCGGCCCTGCTCACATTAGTCGGATACTCTATGAACGATACGATCGTGATTTTCGACCGCATCCGCGAGAACAGCCGTTTGCTGCGCAAGGAACCGTTCGCCGATCTCGTGAATAAGTCCATTAATCAAACGCTCTCGCGAACCATCCTCACCAGCGGTTTGACTTTCCTCACCGTGCTCGTCCTGTTCCTGATGGGTGGCCAGGTCCTTCGTGCTTTCTCCTTTGCTCTGGTAGTGGGGATTGTGGTAGGAACGTACTCCAGTTTTGGTATCGCTGCGCCCCTCGTCGTTGCGTGGAATCATTGGCGCGGCCGTGGTCTTGCAGCAGGCACCGGACCCGCAGCCGGCAACAAAACCAGTGGAAGCGAAAACGTCTCCGGACGTCTGGCTCCCGCCGGTAGGAGGTAGGATCCATGTTTGAAGAAATGGTGGTCTCTAGTCCGAATCCGAAGAAGACCAACAAGCCTTGGACGGTCGTCATCTCGATGTTGTTTCAGGTCGCGTTTCTTTCGATCCTGATTCTCATCCCGCTGATCTACACCGAGGCCCTTCCCAAGACCATGATGGCTACGATGCTCACCGCTCCGCCGCCACCCCCGCCGCCACCCCCGCCTCCGGCTCCCGCTCAAATCGTGCGCGTCAAGCCGCAGGCGCACTTGATGGACGCCGGCAAACTCGTGGCCCCGAAAGTCATTCCCAAGGATATCAAGATTATTAAGGAAGAGGCCGAGCCGGACATGAGCTCGGTCGGCATGCAAGGTGGCGTCCCCGGCGGAGTCGCCGGTGGTTCCATGGGCGGCGTGCTCGGCGGCGTCATTGGCGGCATGGGTGGAGCGCCGCCCCCGCCAAAACCGAAGCTGACCGGCCCGCTGAAGGTCGGCGGCAACGTCCAGGCCGCGCGCATCTTGAACCGTGTCCAGCCCGTTTATCCGCCGCTCGCGCGCCAGACCCGCATTTCCGGCACGGTGCGCTTGCACGCCATCATTTCCAAGGACGGCTCGATTCAGCAGCTCGAAGTCCAGTCGGGCCATCCGCTGCTGCAGCAGAACGCGCTGGATGCCGTGCGCCAGTGGCGCTATCAACCGACTCTTCTCAATGGCGAGCCGGTTGAAGTGGACACCACCATTGACGTGATTTTCTCTCTTAACCAGTAGTACGGTCCGGCGTGCCGGTCGTGGGACAGGCGCGCCAGTCCGGGTAGCAAGATCGGCAAACACTCTTGGTGATCCCCCAGCTCTGGTCGGGGGGCCGCCACTTGAAAATTAAGGAGCAAACGAATGGTAGCCACCTTGTACGTATTTGCAGTATTTCTGCTGCAAGAGACCCCTACTTTTGACCTCCGCAGCATGTGGGCCTCGATGACTCTCTTGGTAAAACTTGTCGTCCTCATCTTGTTCGTTCTTTCCATCTATTCCTTCGGCGTGATGATTGACCGCGCCCTGATGTACAGCGCGGCGCGCAAGCAGTCGCGTGTCTTTGTGCAGCAGGTTGCCGGCGCCCTCAAGGACGGCAAACTCGACGAAGCTATCGCCATTGCCGAGCGCAACAAGAAGAGCCACATCGCGAAAGTCGTCGCCACCGGCCTCTCGGAGTTCCAGTCGGCCTCTCAGCAGGTTTCAGATTCCGACGTCATTGACGCGGCCAAGCGCGGTCTCGAGCGCTCCGTCGCCATCGTACATGCGGAAATGAAGCGCGGCCTCTCCGCCCTCGCCACCATCGGTTCGACGGCCCCATTCGTCGGCCTTTTCGGAACGGTCGTCGGCATTTTGAACGCGTTTAAGGGCATCGCCGCCAACAAAGCCACTGGTCTCTCCGCCGTGGCCGGCGGTATTTCCGAAGCGCTGGTCACCACCGCCTTCGGTTTGCTGGTCGCCGTCCCCGCCGTCTGGGCTTACAACTATTTCACCAACAAAGTGGAAGCCTTCGACGTCGAGATGGATAACTCCTCGATGGAGCTCATCAACTACTTCATCCTGCGCCGTGGCGCGAAGAAGTAACCGGCCATGGCCTACAAGCCACAAGTCGGCGCGCAAATGGCGTCTCCCAACGTCATTCCCATGGCCGACATTATGCTCGTGCTGCTGATCATCTTCATGGTGGTCACGCCCATGTTGCAGAAGGGCGTTTCCGTGGATTTGGCCAATGTCAATAACCCGCATGACATGAAAGATGCCGACAAGGATGATGCCATCGTCGTCGCCGTCACCCGCGATGGTAAGATCTACCTCGGCAATACTCCGTTGACCAAGGAAGACATCACCAGCCAGGTGAAGGATCGCCTCTCCGCTCGTCTGGACAAGACCGTTTACGTCAAGAGCGATGCGCGCGCTAAATATGGCGACGTCGTTGCCGTCGTGGACGAGATTCGCTCGGCCGGTGTCGATCAGCTCGGTCTGCTCACCGAGAAGAACCAGAAGGAGAAATCAACTCCTCCTCCGCCCTCGGCGGATTGAGGACCGTATTATTCTGTTGGTTCCGTTCGTTTGCTGATTTTTTACGGCCGCGCCGGATCCCACCCGGCGCGGTTTCGCGGCCTGCTGAATCGCTCTAGCGCAGGCCACTAGGAGACTCGCTATGGGGATGGATGTTGGAGGAGAAAAGGGCGGTGCGATGGCAACGCCCAATGTGGTGCCGCTCATTGATATTCTGCTCGTGCTGATTATCATTTTCATGGTCATTACGCCGCTTACGCCCAAGGGCTTGGACACCCTCGTTCCTCAGCCCTCGCCGAACCAGCAGCAAAACGTCGAGCTCGAGAACAAGACTGTCGTCGTCCAGGTGGAGAAAAACGGCAAGCTCAAGATCAACAATGAAGACACTACCTGGGAAGGTCTCGGCCCCCGCATAGAACAAATCTTCAAGGAGCGCGCCGAGAAAATCGCTTTTGTCAAAGGCGACAACGATGTAATGTTCATGGAAGTCGCGCGCGCTATCGACATCATGCGCGGCGCGGGCATTGACAAAATCGGCTTGATCACTGCAAAACTCGAAGCCGGTCAGTAGATTTTCGCACGTTCATGCCGGCGCAGGCCGGTGTGACGCCTGGTGATGTGAGAGTCCTCCTCGCGGGGCATTTGCTCCTGGACGCCGGCCGCTTTGCGGCCGCGTAAAACGAGGTGACTCATGGGAATGATGGTTGGCGGTAAACGGGGTATCGTCTCGGAAATGAACGTGGTTCCGTTGATCGATATTCTGCTGGTGCTCCTGGTGATCTTTATGATCATCCCGGTGTACTCCAAGGGTCTGGATGCAGTGATTCCGCAGCAGTCGACGGAGCCGCCCGAACAGACACCGATCGATTCTGGTGTAGTCGTTATTCAGGTTTTTGCGGACGGGGCGCTGCGCATCAACCAGGAACCGGTGGCTTGGGATGCTCTCGGCAGCCGGCTTGAGGAGGTTTTCAAGCAGCGCGCGTCGCGTATCGCTTTTATCCGCGGCGACGGCCCGGTCGAATTTGGTGTGGTGGCCAAAGTGATCGACGTCATGCACACCTCGGGGATTGCGTCAGTCGGCCTGCTGACGCCGGATTTGGATAGGGGCCTCTGAACTGTTTCGAATTGCCCTTCGCAGGGTGGACGTGAATATCCTGGCGCTCCCCCGGTATTCTCGGGGTCACGCTCAGCAGGGATGGATGCTTCGATGACTTATGCATCGTCGGTGACAGGTGCCACTTCAGCTCGGTCGGGTTTCTCCCGGATGGCTCGCCGGGCTTCCGCCTTCGCGGCGCTCTTTATTCTTGCCGCGGGTCTCTCCGGCTGCAACAAGCTGAAGGCCCGCGACCTCCTCAATAAGGGTGTCGCTGAGTTCAAGGGCGGACAGTACGACAAGGCCATTGAGTACTTCAAACAGTCCAAAGATCTTGATCCCGGCCTGATGAACGCGCGCCTTTATCTGGCCACCGCTTACGCCAGCCAGTACATTCCCGGCGCGCCCTCCGAGCAGAACATCCGCCTCGGCACGCAAGCCGTAAACGAGTTCAAGGAAGTCCTGGAGCTCGATCCGAATAATTTGAGCGCCATTGACGGTATCGGCTCCATTATTTTCCAGATGGCGGGCACGCCCTACGATCCCAAGAAATTCGAGGAGTCGAAGTCCTACCATAAGAAACACATCGAGTTGAAGCCCAATGATCCGGAACCCTATTACTGGATCGGAGTCATCGATTGGACGCTCGCCTTCCGTGCCAACGGCGAACTGCGCGCCGAATACAACAAGAACAACATCAAAAAGCAGTTGAAGGACACTGATCCGCTGCCGAACGCTCCTCGCGCGGAGTACGCCGCGAAATACGGCTCGCTGGTGGATGAAGGCATCGCCGCCTTGCAAAAAGCCATCCAGCTCCGGCCCGATTACGACGACGCCATGGCCTACCTGAACCTCCTCTATCGCCGCAAGGCCGATATGGTGGAGTCCGCCGAAGAGCGCGCCAAGCTGCAAAAAGAAGCCGACGACTTGATCGACAGGGTTAAGGAGATCAAGCAGAAGCGCGCCGAGCAGGTCCAGCCGGGCTCCTGACGCGCCATCGCAAATAGCCTTTAATCAATCGATTTACCTTAGGGCGTCCTTCCCGGGCGCCCTTTCTTTTTGGTGTGCCGAGCATGTTCGATCGCTTGGGGGTGAAAGTCCCCTACCCAACTTGATGGAGGTGAAGGGTTAGTGAAGCGCAAGGACGTCGTCGCGAGGCGAGGTCTGAAAGAAGCGTGGAGCAAACACGCGAGCCGATGGACAAGAACTGGATTGGAGGCCTACGGTGCCGGGCGAGCGAGCCAATGATCGCGAAGCCCACATCCATCAAAGGCACTGGTGGTAAATCCGGCGGTTGTGCGTGGAAGGCGAGCGAACTTACCTCGGGAGATCTGTTGCATGTCACGGAATCGTGACTGAGGGTGGAGCAATTCACTCGGACCGTGCGGCAGAAGTCAGCAGCGGGCGTAGTAGTCGCGCAAGCGATGAAGGCCCAAACAGTAAGGGAGCGACAAGTAGGACGCAGGACTCGATGAGCGACAAGCGGCAGAAGAACCAGCTAGTGCTGGCCTTTACTGAGGAGGGGAGGAGTGAAGCTCCGAAGGCTTCTCAGGAAGGGACCGAATCGCTCACGGCGAAATGCGAAACCGAACGTCCAGCTAGTCACGAGCAGTTGATGGAAGAAGTCTGCGAGCGGGAAAACTGCTGGCAGGCATACAAGCGAGTCAAAGCGAACAAAGGAAGTCCGGGAATCGACGGCATGACAGTCGGAGAGCTCTCGGGCTACCTGAAGCAGCACTGGCCCACGATACGGGAACAGCTGTTGCGTGGAACCTACGAGCCACAACCGGTGCGACGGGTGGAAATCCCGAAGCCGGACGGCGGGGTGCGAAAGCTGGGCATCCCGACGGTGCTGGATCGATTGATCCAGCAAGCGGTGATGCAGGTTCTGCAACGCAGATGGGACCCGACATTCTCCGAACACAGCCACGGATTCCGGCCGAAACGCTCGGCGCATCAAGCGGTAGCCAAGGCGCAGCAGTACATCGCCGCGGGAAATCGCTGGGTGGTAGACCTCGATCTTGAGAAGTTCTTTGATCGGGTCAACCACGACAAACTGATAGCGGCGATCGCACGGCGGGGGACCGACAAGAGAGTGCTCCGGTTAATCGGGGCATTCCTGAAAGTGGGTGTGCTGGAGAACGGGCTGGTGAGTCCGGCGGAGGAGGGAACGCCGCAAGGTGGTCCACTCTCTCCACTTCTATCGAACATCGTACTCGACGAACTCGATCGCGAGCTCGAACGGCGTAAGCATCGCTTCGTGCGTTATGCAGACGACTGCAATATCTACGTCCGCAGCCAACGGGCGGGACAGCGGGTGATGAGTAGCGTCACCGGCTTCCTCACACGCCGATTGAAGCTCAAGGTAAATGAGGCCAAGAGCGCGGTGGCTCGACCAGTCGAGCGAAAGTTCTTGGGGTTCAGCTTCAGCAGCAACAAGGAACCGAAGCGGCGCATCGCGCCGAAGGCTTTGTTGCGCTGTAAGCAGAAGATTCGGGAGCTGACGCGACGGACGCGAGGAATCAGTCTGGAGCAGATGACGAAGGAACTAGCGGCCTACTTACGGGGCTGGAAGAGCTACTTCGGCTTCTGTCAGACCCCTTCGCTGCTGAAGACACTGGATAAATGGATACGGCATCGTCTGCGGTCCATGATCTGGAAGCAGTGGAAACGCGGGAAGCAGCGCTATGCGAAGCTCCGGCAACTCGGGGTAGGTAAGGATCTCGCCGCACAAACGGCGGGCAGTCCTCACGGCCCGTGGCGACTGGCGAATAGCCCCGCGCTGCAA
>QHYE01000015.1 GCA_003224055.1 Acidobacteriota bacterium
GAGGGGCCAATACCTCGTTTACGTTGGGACGTACACGACGAAGACCGAGAGCAAGGGAATTTACGCGTACGAGTTTGACTCGGCCACTGGGAAGCTGACCCCAAAGGGCGTTGCGGCGGAGACGCCGGATCCGTCCTGGGTGGCGGTGCACCCCAGCGGAAAAGTTTTGTACGCCGCGAACGAAGCGGGCAAGGCCAGCACCGTGAGCGCGTTTGCGATTGATGCGAAGAATGGGAAGCTTACGATATTGAATCAGCTTCCGTCGCTCGGCGAAGACCCGTGCTATTTGTCGTTCGACAAGACAGGTAAGTACGTACTCGTTGCGAACTACAGTTCGGGAACGATTGCAGTGTTCCCGATTTTGGCGGACGGCCGGCTGGGAGAGCACACCGCGATGCTGAAAGACCAGGGCGCGACAGGCCCGAACAAAGAGCGGCAGGAAGGCCCGCACGCGCACTGGATCGAGGTTTCCAGCGACAATCGCTTCGCATTCGTCGCCGACCTCGGCCTCGACGCCATTCTCAGCTACCGCTTCGACGCTTCCAAAGGATCACTGACACCGAACAAGCCGTTCTTTCTTAGGCCACTGACGGCTGGCGCAGGACCACGCCATGCAACCTTTTCGCCCGGTGGAGGCCATTTTTATGTCCTCAGCGAAATCAATTCGACGGTCACTGCGTTTGCTTACGCCCCGGACCACGGCGTATTCGGATACCTTGGCGGAGTGCCCATGCTTCCCGCAGGTTTCGAGGGCCGCAATGATGCGGCGGAAATCGCTATCCATCAGAGTGGGAAATGGCTCTTTGCCTCAAATCGTGGCCATGACTCCATCGCAGTTTTTTCCATCGATCCTGCCAGTGGCAAACTCACGGCGGCCGGTGGTTTTCCGACAGGCGGGCGGGAGCCGCGGCATTTTGCGCTGGATCCTACCGGCCAGTACTTATTGGCGGAGAATCAGCTTTCCGGAAACATCGTGGAATTCCGCATCGATCCGGCTACCGGCAAGTTGACCGCGACCGGCGAAGTTCTGCAGGTGCCCTCGCCCGTCTGTGTGGCGTTCCTCGTCAAGCGCTGAGGATAGCCAATCGAAAAGCCCGGCCAATCCCATCTGGTGGATCTCAAATATCTTTGAACCCGCATAGCCGAACGCGGGAACTACCTAGTACCATGAGCAGTTCTGCTTGCGATTGAGGAAGTTTGGAGTACAATCCCGGCCATTATGGCCAAACGCAAAGCGAAGAGAGCGGCCTCCAGGCGTTCCGGCAAGAAGAAAAGTTCGCGAAGAACCCGCTCGCGCCCACGCGCCAACGCGAAGCTGCCCAAGGATGCTGTCACGCTGATTGTCTTGCTGCGGGCGCGCGAAGGCCAGGAAACGATTCTCGAAGCGGAGTTACGCGCCTTGGTCGGTCCCACTCGAAAAGAAGAAGGCTGCCTCCGCTACGATCTGTACCGCTCTGCGGACACGTCCGGCGCACTGCTGCTCCAAGAGGTCTGGGAAACTCGCGAAGCTCACACCGAGCACACCCACTCCCCCCATTTCCTCCGCTGGAACGCGCGTAAGGACGCGCTCTTAGCTGGACGTGACGCTACGTTTTGGAGACAGGTCGTCTAACCTTACCGAAGCAATTGTTCAGGATTCGGGAACTGCGAGGTAGTATCCCGGTCGGGCGCGGACCTTCAGATTTTTCGCGTCGTTTCGAACGACATTCACCTTGATTTCGTGATACCCGGGGGAGTCGGCTCCAGTCGGCGTGTAGCTGATCGTATACTGCGAGTGCAGCTCGCCGCCGATTTCGTCGATGGCTTTTTCGATCGAGCGGTCCTTGAACGTGGAAAGGTGCGCGCCGCCGGTTGCCGCTGCGGCCACCTCGAGGGCGTGGTCCTTGATCTGATTGTGAACGTGTTGCACTGCCCAGACAGCCGCTGCCAGGATGTCAATGTTGCCGTAGCGGTTCGCTTCGCTGGTGGGAGTTTGCGGCGTACCCGGCTGCGGCGGAAGCGGAAACGTGCCCGGCGGCGTAAGCTGCGGACGCGTGTCTTTCGGCTTGGCCTGCAGCTCGGCGCGCGTGGTGGAAAGCCCGACGCTATAAATCGTCACATTGGCGAGCTGCGCGTTCCGCAGCACTTCGCCTAATTTCGCGTCGCTGCCGGCATCCGTGGCTTCCGAGAGAATCATCAACACGCGCCGCCGCCCTGGCTTGTCCGCTGTTGCTTCTGGCCGTCCACTGAGCATCTCCACGCCCACGGCCATCGCATCGTAGAGTTTTGATCCCGACGTCCCCTCGCCAAGGTGCGCAATCGTGTTCTCAATGAGGTCGCCGTTTGTCGTGAAGTCTTGCAGCTTGTCCACGGAATCGTTGAAGCCCACTACCGCCGCTTCTCCGCTCGGCCCCATCACCGTTTGCGTAAACAGAATTCCCGTCTTGCGCACTTGCGGAAGCAAGGCTTCGATCCGCGAACTCGTCTCCATCAGGATGACCAGCGAAATCGGATCGCCCCCCATATCGAAATGAGAAATCTGCTGCGTCACGCCATTATCCGCAATCTGAAAATCCCGCGCCTCCAGGTCGTGAACCATTTCTCCGCGGGCATCGCGCACTGTCACCGGCGTATTCACGAGCGCGACCTGCACTTTGACCTTTGGCATGTCCTTGGGCGCTTGTTGCACTTCGGCGCCCGGCTTGGGCGGAATGGGCCCAGAGGGCGCCTGGGCAAGGGCGGGCGCCCCCACCAGAGTCACCGCAAATAGAAGACCCATGGATATCCCTGCGATTTGCTTCATTCCGAGCACCTGGCAGTACCAGCCAACCCCCTTCGACTCCTCTCAGGGCCAGCCCACGCTTCGGGAGTGTACTTCATTCGACGCATGTTCCACGGAAGGCGTTGCCGCAGGACTCCGCGATTCCTACAATCAATGCTCGTCCCTAGGGAGAGAACATCCATGCCCAATGGCAAGAGACCCAAGCCTCAACACGCGCCCAAACCGCCTCATCAGGACCCCGAGTTCCTGTCTAGCACGCCCGCCCGCCCGATCCGCATCCTCGGCGAATATATTCACCCGCTTGTGCAACTGAAGCGGGAGGGCATTGGCGACACCGTCGTAATGTTCGGCTCCGCGCGTATCGAGTCGCGCGAAACGGCGCAGGCCCGCCATACGCGCCTGAAAAAGGAAAATGTCTCGAAGATGTCCGCGGCGAGTCTGGCCAAACACCGCGCTGCCCTGCGTCACGCCAAGAACCTGCTCGAAATGTCCCGCTACTATGAAGAAGCGCGCCAGCTATCTCACAAGCTGACGTCCTGGTCGCTCACCCTGGGCCCCAGGCCGCGCCGCTTCGTCGTCTGTTCCGGAGGCGGGCCGGGAATCATGGAAGCGGCGAATCGCGGGGCCTACGAAGCTGGTGGCAAGTCCATCGGCCTTTCCATCGAGCTTCCGCACGAACAGTTTGCAAATCCTTACATCAGTCCCGAGCTGAGCTTCAATTTCAAATACTTCTTCATGCGTAAACTCTGGTTCGCGCAAATCGCCAAAGCGCTCATCGTTTTTCCCGGGGGCTTCGGCACCATGGACGAGCTCTGGGAAATGCTCACGCTGCTGCAAACCCACAAACTTCCGCAGCACAACATCATTCTCATTTACGGCAAGAAGTATTGGGATGAAGTCCTGAATTGGAAGGCCATGGTGCGCTGGGGCACCATCAACGAGGACGAATACAAGATGCTCCAATTTGCCGATACCGTGGATGAAGCCTTCGATCACATCCGCGCCGGCCTCGAGAAATACCATATGGGCGTCGACGCCTTTTTGCAGGCTTACTGATTCCTGATTGACAACAACATTTTTATTTTCATGATGTTAGGAGTGTGGTCTGACTCTTGCTACATTTTCGCCAGCACAGTGTTTCATAGCTTGGGGCCCAATCCCCAATCCAGCAGGGGCGAAACATGGAGGATGGAGAAACCATGACCATACAAACGGGAGGGAAGAAGTTTCTCACCAGAGTGATACTGGCTACAGCCGCACTGTTGGGGATGATGGCATCCGCAGGTGCACCCACGGCATCCGCCGAAAGTTACGATAAGTGCCAGCGCCGCATCGCCAAAGCCGACCACAGACTCCACGAAGCCGTGGAGCATCACGGCTGGAACAGCAGGCAAGCGGACCGCGCGCGCCACGATTTGCACGAGGCGCGGGAACGCTGCTGGAGAGAGCGACATCGCTGGTGGGACGAGGATGGCCGTCGCTGGCATTCCGATCGTGATTGGGATGACCACGATCACGACCACGATCGCCACTAATTCATCACAATGTGTTTTGCGGAGTGCCCCGTCTCGGTCGGGGCGCTCTTTTCTTTTCATCTGGACTTGTTTGTCCAAAGGCTCACATTGCATGTACCAGCAGCGTCCAAAACATTCTTTGTATCGCCGTGTTTGATTAAGTGGGAGGAGGACGCAACCCTGCACCAGTCTGGGTGCCGTCCTCAGGAGGATGTTATGCAACTGCATAAGCATCTATGGAAATCGTCGTTCGGCAAGGCAGCATTGGCGACGGCCGCGCTGAGTGCATTCCTGCTTCTTGCAGGCGCGCCGAGCGCCAAGGCCGACCATTGGGATAGTTGCAATCGGCGCTTAGCGTATGTCGAATTTCGTCTTCATGAATCGATCGTGTATTTTGGCTACTACAGCCCGCAGGCAAACTATTGGCGCCATGAACGCCATGAAGCCTTTGAGGAGCTAGAGCGCTATCGTCGCCGCGAGTGGCGCGAGCGGGAATGGCGGGAACGTGAATGGCGCGAGCACGAGCGTCGCGAACACCGTCGCGATGAGGATGGCCGCCGCTACTATCGTGACCGCGACGGAGACCGCGATTGACGCGGTGCAATCATTTGTCGGGGAAAATGAAAACGGGGCGCCCAAAATCAGCCGAGGCGCCCCGTTTTCGTTTTGCGATGGGGAAGAAAATTAGTGCGAATTCACCAGCTCTTCCTCGGAAAAGACAGCTTCGAATCGCCGCGTCTCATCCTGATCGTGCAACATCACGATCGGCACGACTCGTAGCCACTGTTTGCAGGAATGGCACTGCGTCATTTCGCCCTGCAAGTCCTGCAAAAAGCCATCGGTAAAATGATACTGCGTTCGCTCACGCCGGGCATTTTTCTTGTCCCGCGCGCCGCAGTGCGGACAGATGAATTCCACCGTGTCCTGCTGCGGATCGCGGTCCAGTGCGGCCCAGCCCGTGCGGCGCACACCTACCGTGACAACATTACGCCGGTCCATCGGAATTGACCTCCTAAGATCCACGTCCACAAGACATAAGATGCATGAGTGCTTAAACCGGATACGATGTTCTGTAACTTATTGGTAGTAATAGACTTGCTATACACTTCCAGCCTGCATGGGCTTCCCATTGCCTCCAAAGTTAGCTCCCGGCAGGAGCTCAGGGAACTTATGCCGAACCCTGGTGTCCAACGCTGTGAGGACGCGCGCAACCTCACATCCCTGCGAGCGCGGCGCCGGTCTCCTGGAGTTCTAGAGCAACCCCCAGGAAATCGGCGCCGCATAATTTCTGTCATTTCGCTCTGTGCGGCCGCAGAGCGGTCCAGCCTCGCAGAAAATCCTGTGGAGGTGTGTGATGTCTCTCGATCCTCAAAGAGTTTCTGACGAAATTTCGGAGGAAGATCTCGGTTTGTTACGCGGCTGCCTCATGGATGGCGACGCCGAGCAACGCAGGCGCCAGCGAAGCATTCGCCGCCGCTCCTTGGCAATTTCCATCGCAGTGCAGAGCGCCATTCTCACCGCGCTCATCCTTGTCTCTCTCTTCGGCAAGCCGCAGAGCATCGCCCTCGCCAACGTAACTCCCATTCCGCCTTTCGGTCATCGACCCCACCACCCAGGGGGCAATCCCAAGCCTCCTATTACGCGGCCTCCGAATTCTGGCGATTACGCGGTCTTTCCCATTCCAAACATCAGGCCCATTGCCCATACCGGTGAAAGTTCGAATCCAGTGGGCCCTCCGGATTTCGAACGAGGATCGAATCAATCGACCGATGCCCCCGGCTGCAGTTGGTGCGTGGACATCGGTAGCAAAGACAAGGGACCACAGCCACCTCCTGACGCTACCGTGAAGCCACAAGTTGTTCACGTAACGCATCTCGATCCCGCGATGCTGATCCACCGTGTCGAGCCGGTTTACCCGCCACTGGCAAGACAAATTCACCGCGAAGGCAGGCTGGAATTGCACGCCAGAATCGCGACCGACGGCAGCATTCAATCATTGCAAGTTGTTGGAGGTGATCCGATGTTTTATCAATCGGCGCTCGACGCTGTGGGCCAGTGGCACTATAGAGCGACGATTCTCAACGGCCAAGCGGTTGAAATCGACACATCCATCACCGTGATTTACACGATGCCACACTGAGAATTAACGGCTACGCGTTGGATCATCCCGGCAAAAAGTGCAAGGGGCCGCGACTGCCTATCGCGGCCCCTCTGCCTGCACTTTGCAACCGATTTTTTGTTCGCTGACTAGAACCGGAAAACGATTCCGGTCGAAACGCGCAGATTGTTCTGCGTATTCGCTCCGGTACCCGTTTCGGAGAACCGGGTCATCAGGTAATCCACCTTAACCGGCCGAACCGCGAAGTGATCGGTCAGTTTGTAATCCACGCCACCACCTACGGTCATGGCAAACGCGTTGTCCGTACCGCTGGTCCCCGCCACGCTCGCGTCCGCACGAGCCACGCCGAAGAGAACTTCGCCAAACGGCGTTACGCGCCCGAAGTGACGAACGGAAACGCGAGGCCCGAACAGATACGTGGAAAGCGTTCCGCTTGTGCCGGTGTTCAGGATATTGCCGCTGTGATAGCCGCCGAAATCCGCAACACCGCTGAGCCAGCTATTCGCGTTGTAGGCTACCGACGCGCTGCCTCCGTTGAGACTGAAGCTGCTGACGCCCGAGGTGCTGGGATTTTGACGCACATAGGAATAGCCTGCGAAAACATCGAACTTCGGCGTGTCTTGCGCGTGCGCGCTTACGCCGAAAAGCGAAAGAACTGCCAATAAAGACACCGCTAACTTCCAGTTCATAAACCCTCCCATGAATTTAGTTTTCGGCGCTAGCCGGCAGCACCATCGCTCGGCCGCGCGTTTCGCGGCGTGCCTCAGGCAGGTAGGCAGCAATCCGCATCTCGCTTTTGTCTCCCCGTAGAGATGCTTCCCGCTGCCCTGAAGTTGTAGGTTTCTCGAAATTTTTCGTGGGTGGATTTGTTACATGGTGCTATTGAAAATTGGAGACAATTTCACCTTCGCTCCGCTACACAACGACAACCTAAAGCAGTTCTTCACCGGAGTGGCGCACAATCGCGTCACGCGTGGCGTCGCGCAGGCGAATCAGTTCGTGCCATCCGGAAGCACCAGCGGACTCGTCTGCCCCATTCGCGGTGCGCGGATAGATCGGCGGCGAAAGCGTGATCGTCACGTTGCTCGGCCGCGGCAAGTACGTTCCATCGCGTAGAAATCTCCGCGTGCCCGCGAGCGAAACCGGAAGTATCGGCGCGCCGGTCGCCACGGCCGCTTTGAATGCGCCCAGCTGAAATGGCCGCACGCCGTCTTCTCTTGTAAACGTCCCCTCCGGGAAAACGAAAACAGACTCGCCGTTGCGCAAAAACTCTTCGATTTCCTGCGCCTGTCGCAAGCGCGACTCCGAATCGGTCCTCTCAAACTTGAGATGTCCCATCTGCTTCAGGAACGTGCCGATGAAGGGCATTCGACCAACTTCCATCTTCGCGACGAAGCGGTACGGCACGCCCAGCCCAAGCATGAGTGGCAATACGTCGAAATAACTCGTGTGATTCGACGCGAAGATCTTCGCGCCGGGCGTGTCCAGATACTTTTTCCCGACTACGGTCACGCGGCACCCGATGAGCCCGAACAAAATCTTGAGCGCGGCAGAGGTGAATCTTCCCGCCGCGCGATGATCCTTGATGAAATGTACGATCGCCCAGGCCGGCACGATCCACAGCAAAAACACCACGCCGAAATAAACTCCGTAAAGAATCTCCAGCCCGCGCTTCACCCCAGCAACGAATTCACGCGCAACATTGCCCAGTGCGCCTTTTGTTTCCAGCCGCGCAATCTGCAGCCACGCCGGCGCCCGCGAAGCGGAAAGTGTCCCCGCGAGATAAAGCTGCTTCGTCTCCTCGCGTCGCAGTTTGCCGCTCGAAGTCTTCGGAATACTCCCCGGTGGAATCAGTTCCACGCGATCCGGCGGAAGCCCCAACCCCTGCGTCACCAATTCCGTAATGGAAGATGCGATCCCACCGCGCCGTGCCGCGTCGCGCTCTCGCGTCTCCGCAACCACCACCAGTTTCTCCGTGCCCGATCCTTCATCCTTCAACCCGAACGCGACAATGCACCCCTTTCGAATTCCCTCCGCTCGCGCTGCCAGTTCCTCCACTTCGTGCGGATACAAATTTCGCCCGCCCTTGATGATGATGTCTTTCACGCGCCCCGTGACGTAGATCTCCCCATCGGCCCGATACGCGCGGTCGCCGGAATTTACCCAGGCGTATTCCCCCTCCGTGCTCGCGGGACCCAGCGGCAGCAACGCCTCTGTCGCTTGCGCATTGTGGTAGTAACCGCTGGTCGCCGACGCCCCGCGAAACCACAAAAATCCTTCCGTCCGGTCCATCATTTCTTTTCCGCTCTCATCCACGATGCGCACTTCATGCTGTGGTATCGGTCGCCCCGAAGAAACAAAGGCAATAGAAGTTTCGTCTTCTGGTGCGGCGGGGACTGCGCGTCCCTGCGCAGCAAAGGTCTCGCGTTCCACGCGGTCAATCAGCGGCCCGCGGCCCAGCGGCGGCACGGTAACCGCAAGCGTCGCTTCCGCCAGCCCGTAAACCGGCAGTTGCGCCTCACGCCGAAAGCCATAGCTCGCAAACCGGTTCGCAAACCGCTCCAGCGTTTCCGGATTCACCGGCTCCGCGCCGTTCAGCGCCGCGCGCCACGGACTGAGATCCACGCCCTGAATATCTTTGTCTGCGATCTTTCGAACGCAAAGTTCATAAGCAAAATTTGGCGCCGCGGAAATCGTCCCCCGATGTTTGTGAAATGCTTGCAGCCAGCGTTCCGGCCTCGTCAAAAAAGCCAGCGGTGATATCACGGCAAGCGGAATCCCGAAGTGCAACAGCGTGAGCCACGCGCCGATCAATCCCATGTCATGGTAGAGTGGAAGCCAGCTCACCCCCACGTCACCGGGCCCAAGTTTCACCGCTTCGCCCACCGCACGCATGTTGGCCAGCAGATTCGCATGCGTCAGCACCACGCCCTTCGGATCGCCCGTGGAACCCGAGGTATATTGCAGCAGCGCGATGTCGCTGCCCTTGCGCGCGCGGCTGCCGGTGAGGTGCAGTGGAAGCGCTCCCGGCGACGGCGGTGGAGCTTTGTCCGCCGCTTCCATCAGTTTTTCCGCATCGGCCACTTCCGTCAGCGAACGCACGCGCGGCCTCAATAATTTGGCAACCGCCTCCGCGCGCCGGAACGTCAGCAGCAGGCAAACCTCCGCATTGTTCAGAATCGCCGATTGCCGCGCCGCGTATTCCTCGATGCGATCCGCCCGGAACGGCGGATAGATCGGCACAGGAATCGCACCCGCCAGCAAAATCCCCGCGTACGACACGAAAAATGCGCGCGAGGTCGGCAGCATCAGCGCCACGCGGCCGCCTGCGGGCACTGCGCGCCGCCCCAACTCCGACGCGCAACGCTGCCCCGCGGCGTACAGTTCGCCGAAAGTCAGCGTCGCGCTTCGTTCCATGCCGTCGGTATCTTCGGTGATCAGCAGGTGCGCGCGCTCGGCGTCATGCACCGCGCGGTGGCGCAGCACTTCGATGAGCGTCTCCGCGGAAAATACTCCCGCGTCCGCCGCTTCACGGTGAAGTTTCTGCGTGGTTACAGAAGCTCGCAGCGGGGATCCGGATTCGCCATCATCCGCGCCCGCTCCAGGTGCCTCCAGAATCGCTCGCGCCAGATCGTCCGGAGTGTTTGCCTCCGAGGCAACCCGGTCCGGCAATCGAATGTCGAAAGCCGTCTCCAAACGCGCCAGCAATTCCACGCGTTCCAGGCTGCCTAGTCCGAGCTCGCGGTCCAGTTGCGAACCGCCGTTGAGCATCGGGAGCGCGCCATGGCTGCCCAGCTCATGCAGCAGCCCACGAACCTCTTCCATCACGCGCTCGCGCACCGCCGAACTGTCGAGTTGTATGGTGGGTGTGGCCACAACACTCACGAAGAACTGCTAGCCCGGCTTTCGCCCAGCCCTTGTAGCGCGGCGGCTTTATGCCGCCACTGTTGCTTCACCCAAACTGCAGCCGAGCACAGGCGAAAAATCCGCTCTAGGCGCTCTTTTTCGTAGCTTGGGCCGCCGAAAAGCCTTTTGGCAACAGCGTGGTGGAAAGGTCCACGCCGGAAAGATCCGCGCCGGTCAAGTCCGTCTCGCGCAGAATCGCCACACCCATGTCCGCGCCGGAGAACTTCGCGCCGTTCACGTTGGCGAGACGCAGATTCACGTTTCGCAATTGCGCCCGCTGGAAATTCACATTCGAAAGGTCGCAGCGGAAAAATTCCACGCCGCTGGCCTGCGCTTCTGCCAGATTCGCCCCCGGAAGAATCGCTTCCGTCATGTCCGTGTTGCGCAAATCCGCTTTGCGCAGGTTGGCCCCGGAAAGATCCGCGCCCGGAAGTTTTGCCTTCCGCAGATCCGTCTCCTCGAGGTTCGCGTTACGAAGAATCGCCCCGCTCAAATTCGCACCGCTCAAGTCCGCGCCGGAAAGGTCCGCATCGGAAAGGTCTGCCCTCGCCCCGCCGCCTTTCCCGCTGAAAAAGCGCTCATGCGCCTCCAGGATTTGCACCAGTGACCTTCCGTTGTGGTTGATGCTCTTCGGTTTTCTGAGTCCCATAGCTGTCTGCCGCCAGAAGTTTTCGCCTTGTAGTTTACCGGAAGTGACGGATGGGGGGAACCACGCTCGCTCAATTTTTCGCGGGAATCGGGGCCGGCGCAGCCTGCGCTCGCAGCGAGTTGACTACCGCCTGCGTGACGTCCTTGCCCCCGCGCGAATTGTTATAGATGGACTGAATCGTGTAAATCGGCCCCCACGGAATGCCCCACCAGCCCGCCACCAGCGAAAGCAGCGTGAAAGGCAAGCCCTTCACCACCGCATTTTCACCTTGGCGAACAAAATAAATATCCGAAGGACGCCGGAACGTCAGAACGATTACCGAAACGCAGTACTGAAAGAGCACGAACTTCGCTCCGCGATGGAGTTCGAACTCCAGCTCGCCATGCTTCATCCCTTCGATGCCTTGAATTTTCGTTGCCATGGCTGCCCGGGCTCCATTGCTACTGTAAGCCACAGGCGCAGTCAAGTATGATTTTTGTTCCACCTGGAGGATCGTTCTTCTGTTCCGGTCTCTCGGGTGTGATAGTGTCAGGCCAGTAGTCAGAAAAATAATGTTTAGCCGTTTCCCAATTCTCTCAACGCTGCGCGAGCCTTCACCGCGCTGGTGCCTTCTATTTCTCTTACTGCTCTTCGCTGTTTTCCTGTCTGCTTCCGGTTTCGCTCAGGGCCACGAGGACGAAATCATCGCCAATCTGGCGGGCGGACGCGTCATTATTCATGTCGCCAAGGACGTCATCCTCTTTGCTGCCATCGACCAGCCCGTCGAGAGGAATTCCGTTCCACCCCGCGTGATGAACCTGGATGCCTCTCATATCGGAGTCCTGCTTGGCGCTTCGGAATGGCGTGTCCCTGCCGACCCAAAACCCATTCGAATCGATCGCGATTTTCACCGCGTTGGCGCCAATGAGCGCCGCACGGACTCAGCTCCCGGAGAGGCCGAGCCCGATCTGGATGCCATCGGCATCACCTTTCTCGAAAAGCTCCGCCCCCTCGTGGGGCAGCTCCACCACAAGCTCGATTTCGTCCCGGACGATCCCATTTTCCAGCTTGTCATCATCGGCTATGGTTCGGCTCAATATGGTCCCGAAGTCTGGGTCGCGGAATATCGCATCGAACAGCAGCAGATTGCCACGCGCGGTGAATACTGGCAGACGCGCATTCTCCGCCCTCGGTTCACGCAGCTCTATCCCCCGGAAAAACACGCGCCGCGCACTCTCGTGGAGGTCCGCTATCCTGTGGACCTCAAGGGCCCAAGGTTGTCGGAACTGATTCAAGGCAACGATCCGCGAGTTGTGCAACTCGCTTCGAGGGAGCCGCGCTTCACCAAGGTGCTCGAAAATCTCCACGGGGGGCAGGCGCAGAAGGCCGCACCGCTGGACTCCGTCGATTTCATGCGCGCCCTCTTGCCCTTGGTCGCCAACGATGCGCCTTTTGTCATGGGCACTATGGCGGAACAGCACGGTTTCGAATGGATCGTTCCACCCTCGGAACCGGTCGAGAAAGTGGAAGAAGACAAGAACCGGCCTCGCGAAGCGCCCTCGCTTCTGCGCAAGCCACCCAAGCCCTGATTTTCAGGAAAGCTTTTCGATCGGATCGCCCTGCCGGATTATCCCGCCTTCACTCACGCGGCACCGCATCCCGCGTCGCCCCCACATCTCTTTCCGCAATCCCGGCCGGATTCTCTCCAGTTGATCGCAGGGCGTGCACACGGCGCTGACTTCCAGGTACGTCTCGCCAACACGGAGCTTCTGTCCAATCTCCAACCCATTCACGTTCAGCCCGCTCGTCGTTATGTTCTCGCGGATGATGCCCGGTGACAGGTTCATCGCTTCGAGAGTTTCACTATCCACCAGCAGGACTTGACGTGGGCTGTCCGGTCGCGCGTGCGCACAGCCTTCAAAGCCGGAGTTGTTTGCCACGCGAACTTCCGGCAGTTCTTCCATCGGGAGGCGCTTTCTCGCGGCGCGGAACAAGTGCTTGACGCTCGGCATATTTTTCAGTCTCCCGCAGCCTGCAATCGCGTGCCGTGGGCGCCGATGTCCTTCCGATAATGCATTCCTTCGAAACGGATCTTGGTGATGGCTTTATAGGCCGTGGACACGGTAGCATTGAGCGAAGAACCAGAAGCCGTCACTCCAAGAACTCGTCCGCCATTCGTTACTACAACCTCCCCTTCGCGCTTCGTACCGGCATGTAAAATCTTAACACTGGAATTCTGTGCCAAAGCGGTTAGCCCCTCGATGCGCTTTTCGCTCTCAAATTTTCCCGGATAACCGCCCGACGCAAGCACTACGCATACACTCGCTCCCGCCTTCCATCGCAATTTCGCTGCGTCCAACTTTCCGTCCGCCACATCTTTCAACACTTCCGCCAGGTCAAAATTCATCCGCGCCACGATCGCCTGCGTCTCGGGATCACCTAGCCGACAATTAAACTCCAGGACTTGCGGCCCGGACTTGGTCAGCATCAGCCCTATGTACAGAAAGCCTTGATACGGAATGCCGTCGGCCGCCAACCCGCGCAGGGTGGGCTCAACGATATTTGCTATCACGATCTTGCGCAGCTCCTCCGGCAACAAGTCGTCCGTCGAGTACGCTCCCATGCCTCCCGTATTCGGCCCTGCGTTACCATCGGACACGCGCTTGTGATCCCGCGTCGGCACCAGCGGCGCGTAACTCTTCCCATCTGTGAGAATAATAAATGACAGCTCGTCGCCCTCGAGCGTTTCCTCCAGCAGAATTCGATTCCCGCCCGAGCCCAGTTCCTTCTTTTCCATCACACGTGCGATAAAGTCCTTGGCGGCTTCTGCGTCCGGCGCAAGAAAAACCCCTTTGCCGGCGCACAACCCGTCCGCTTTGATCACCACCGGCCAGTCCACTTTCGAAAGAGCGGCATTCGCAGCGCGCGCTGACTTGTATGTGCCGTACATCTTCGCCGTCGGAATTTTGTGCCGCGTCAAAAATTCCTTCGAAAAAATCTTGCTTCCTTCGAGTTGCGCGGCCTTCTTCGAAGGGCCCACAATTGCCCAATTCCGCTTTCGAAACGCATCCGTCAACCCATTCACAAGCGGGAGTTCTGGCCCAACCACCGTCAGGTCCGGCTGAATTTTTTCTGCCAGCGCCACTGCCGCGGCCACATCACCCGCATCAATGGCCACGCATTCCGCTTCCGCTGCGATTCCGCCGTTGCCCGGCGCACACCAGATTTTTTCCACCAGCGGGCTCTGCTTGAGTCTCCAGACCAGCGCGTGCTCGCGCCCGCCTCCGCCAATCACCAGAATTTTCATTCGTTACTCACCCTCTTGACCCCGCTTTCGAACGATAGTCGCCCCTCAGAAACGTGTCAACCCAGCCCCCTTCCGCCTCGATTTCATTTCCAGCTGAGCCCGGCGATGCCACGTTAACCAATTAACTGGCACTGCCCTCTCGGACAGTTACCGCGAATCGTTTCGCTCCCTACACTCAAAGAAGATCAACTTTTGTTTCGAATCCAACGGAAAGGGCTTTGCTATGCTCATCCCTCTGCGCCATGAAAACATGGAAGGCCGCCGCTGGCCCGTCGCCACCTTCGCGCTAATCGCTCTCAACATCATAGTGTTCCTCGGCACCCACTGGCAGATGGAAACACAAGCGCCCGAGCGCGCCGAAGTCCGGATGCACATCATTCTGCTCGCTGCCATGCACCCAGAATTGAAGACCGCAGAAGACGTCCAGCAATTCATCGCCGATGTCCAGAGAAAGATCCCGGAAGAGTCTTGGAAGCAAATCGCCGATTCGAATCGGAAGCCTGAAGATAACTGGGACACGCGAATCCGCAGAGTCACCGATCCCGAGGAACTCCAGGCCGAGATGGATTCCCTGGCGCAGCGCTTGCCCAGCAAGAAAAGAGCTCCATTCTGGACAATTACGGATTCGTGCCGGCGCACGCGCGGCCCATTACATACCTAACCTCTATGTTTCTTCATAGTGGTTGGCTGCACTTGATTGGCAACATGTGGTTTCTCTGGCTTGCTGGCTTTGTCCTCGAAGATCGTTGGGGCAGACTGATCTACCCGGTATTCTATCTCGCCGCCGGCATTGCGGCTTCGATCATTCATGCTTGGTTCAATCCCGGTAGCATTGCGCCTGCCGTTGGTGCTTCAGGTGCCGTCGCAGCTCTCATGGGTGGGTTTCTGATTCGCTTCCCCAAGCTGAAGATCCAAATGCTTTGGTTCATGCTGATTTTCCGCATTCGCTTTAAGGCTCCAGCATATTGTCTGCTTCCCCTGTGGCTCTTTATGGAGATTTTCTATGGCAGCCTCTTCGGCCAAGCGACGGGAGTGGCTCACTGGGCTCACGTTGGCGGATTCGTGGCTGGCGCGTTGGCCGCTCTCATCATCCAGCGCACTGGCTTGGAGCATAAGGCCAACGCAGTCATCGAGGATAAAATCGGCTGGACTGCAGACCCTGCGGTAGTTCAAGGAACGGAGTTCATGGAGCAAGAAAAGTTTGACGACGCCATTGCCGTTCTCCAAAAGCATGTTGCCGCGAAACCGGATGCCCTCGACGCACATTCCCTCTTGCGCCAGTTGCACTGGCGCAAAAATGATATTCCAGCCCACCTCGCGGCGACAGCCAAGCTGTGCCAGGTTCATCTCAAGTCGCAAGACCACGAAGCGGCTTGGCAAGATTACCAGGAGTATACGAATGCCGGCGGTGATCGCCTGCCCGCGACAACCTGGCTCGAGCTGTGTCGCCTCGCGGAAGGAGAGCAGAACTACGATCGCGCAGTAACTGAATACGAGCTTCTCGCTAAGGCGCATCCAAACGAACGACAGTCTCTCCTGGCACTTCTCTCCGCGGGTCGCCTGTCTCTAAAGAAACTCAATCGTCCGGCTGACGCACTGAAATTCTACAAAGCTGCCGCTGCTTCTTCTGTACCGCATCTCGACTGGGAATCCAACATCCAAGCTGGCATCCAGGACGCGCAGAAGCAATTGCAGGCTCCATCCGTGCCAGTCGCTTAATCCGGGTTTTCAATTGTGAAGTCGAGAGTTCTACCGCTGGACCAATCGAAGATTGCGTTTCCTGTTTTCTGCTCTCGGGCTTTCAGATCGCGTGCTTTCGAAATCGGAAAGCACCGCGACCGCAAGAATTTTCAGCCGTTGCCTACCGCGCGAATGGGAATCGTCACCGTGGATGCCGCTTCGGAAGACGCCAGCATGTGGCAGCGTCCATCAAAAATTCCCCCCGGATCAATCACCATGCACGGCGCATGAACTTCACCGGTCACCACTCCTTTGGCCTGAATCTCCACGCGGCCCTTCGCAAAAATCACGCCGTCAAAGCGCCCCGAAATCACCACGCGATTCCCCTCGATCTGTCCTTCCACTTTGGCGCCTTCGCCAAGAACGACAGTCTGCTCCGAAATAATATTGCCCTTCACATTGCCGTCAACTCGAAAGGTTCCCGTGACCGTAAGCGTTCCTTCCAGAGTCACGCCCTGATCAATGAATCCGGTCCATTCTTCGCCGGCACCATCTTTTGTTGCACTGGGCCACTTCCACGCCATCTCAATACCCCCAAATCAGACTCTTCCACTTTAGCCGCATGTAGAGCCAAGTCAACGCAGCTTCACACACGAGTTGTCGAATGCACCGACTGAACTAAGGGACAGGAGTGATCGCTGTGTCCGTTTCGTTACTTCATCAAGCGATCGTAAATTCCCATCAGCTGCGCTTCATCGTAGTATTCCACGACCAACTGCCCCGGCCGCATTTTTGTTTTTTCGCGAAGGAGCACTTTCGTCCCGAGGTGTCGCTGGAGTTCTTCCAAAGCAGATTTGATGTTTGCGTCCACGTGAACCTCAGCTGCTGCCTGATTACCACGCGAACGCCGCGCCGCCAGCCGCTCAATCTGTCGCACTGTCAATCCACCGCGCGCTGCGCGCTGCGCATAGCGCATGCGCAGTTGCGAATCCTGCACGGCAAGCAGGGCTCGGCCATGCCCCGCCGAAAGCTTGCCCTCTTCAATCCAATCTTGAATCGTCGGCTCCAGCTTCAGCAGCCGAACCGCGTTCGCCACTGTTGCGCGGTCCTTGCCCGTTCGCTCTGCCACGGATTCCTGCGTAAGGTGAAATTCATCCATCAGGCGTTCGAATGCCCGCGCTGCCTCGATCGCGTTCAGGTCTTCGCGCTGGATGTTTTCCACTAGCGTCATTTCCAGCGCCAGCTCGTCCGGAACTTGTTTTACAATTACTGTTACTTTGTTTAGGCCCGCGCGTTGCGCCGCCCGCCAGCGCCGTTCCCCGGCGATTAACTGAAATCGCGAGCCAATCGGCCGCACCACCAGCGGTTGAATGATGCCGCTGGCCCTAATTGAACGTGCCAACTCATCCAACGATTCCTCTCGAAAGCGCGTTCTTGGTTGGTATGGGCTAGGCTCAACGAGATCAATATCCACTTCTCGCGGTCCCATGTGGACGGTTTCCCGCGTGGGCACCACAGCGGCGCCGCCGGGTGTCGTTGCTTGCGGCTGAATGGGAGAGGATTCGGGCGGCGCCTTTGGTTCAGGCTCCCGAATGAGCGCTCCGAGTCCCCGTCCCAGCGCGTTTCTCGGCATTGGCAATAACCTCCTGGGCGAGCTGCGTGTAGCCTTCCGCCCCTTTGCTATGAATGTCATAAAGAATGATCGGTTTCCCGAAACTAGGCGCTTCCGCCAAGCGAACATTGCGCGGAATCACGCTTTGAAAGATCTGCGTTCCAAAAAAGCTGCGTAAATCCGTGGCAACCTGCCGCGAAAGCGTTGTCCGCTCGTCATACATCGTGAGCAGGATACCCTCGATTTCAAGACTTGGGTTCAATGTCCGCCGGATGCGCATCAGCGTATCCAGCAACTCCGAAACGCCTTCCAGGGCTAAATACTCGCACTGGATAGGTACCAGCACGGCGGTTGCAGCTACCAGCGCATTCAGTGTCAGCAAGTCCAGTGCAGGAGGGCAGTCCAGAATGATGAAATTGTACTTTTCCTGGAGAGCTTTCAAAGCAGCTTGGAGTTTATATTCGCGGTTTTCTGCAATCACCAGCTCCACAGCAGCCCCGGCAAGGTTCTTGTCGGCGGGGACGACATCTAACCTATTCACCTGCGATTTTTGGATAATCTTTTCGAAAGGCTCGCCTGCAATCAAGGTGTGATAAAGGGTTTTCCTCGCGGGATCCTTAGTAAACCCGATGGCGGCTGTGGCATTGGCCTGGGAATCGCAATCGACGAGGAGCGTGGGTTGCTCAGCGATAGCAAGGCAGGCGGCTAGGTTTACCGCTGTCGTAGTCTTTCCAACCCCGCCTTTTTGGTTCGCAATCGCGATGATTCGGGACAAATGTTACCTCGCAGCGAAAATCTAGCAAAGCGGACGCGGGGATGCAAGATGTTTCACGAGGAACAGCACGTTTTGCAGGGAGAATCTGCATGGAACTTTGGGGATGTTCCACGTGGAACGAACGCCCCGCATCCCCCGGGCCCGATACATTCCTCCGGCTGTTCCCCGTGGAACACGGTGGTTTTGCGCCGTCTTTGAAGATCTCAAGCGAAATTCAGTTTGCACCGCAAACTAGTTTGCGGCTTTTCGGCTTTTTGAGATGAGGTTCAAGGAAGTCGGAAGTGGTGACGCAGTTGAGTTGAGACACATTAGAGTTGGGTCGAGAACATTAGAGGCTGCATCGCCGACTGCAGATGTTCCACGTGGAACACTGTTGGGAACGTTTCACGTGGAACAATGCGCGGGAGCCCGGAAGCTCAAGATTTGAGGAATTACACCGGATCAAGTCAGCGCGTCGGCGTGCTGGATTCTTCTCGTGCCTACTAGAAGAAGCCGCCTCAACGAATGTGGCACCGGGATGGGCTCGCGCCACTCCCAAGACTGTATTTTTTGGATTTCTGGCAGGTCCCTAGCCCCAATCCAGAGGATAACTTGTTTCGCTGCAACCTTCTCCGAGTGTGCCCACTCGAGAAAGGGTCCAAATTCCCCCAGTGCTCGCGAACAGACGAAATCGAGGGGAGCAACCTCTTCAGCCAGCTCCTCATAGCGGCTAACGAGGACCCGAGCGCCTGCAAGTCCAAGGTCACGAATGACTTCCGCAAGAAAGGTCGCCTTTTTGACGTTGGACTCGATGAGGAAAACCTGCAACTCGGGCCGGATGATTTTGAGTGGCAAACCAGGAAAACCGGCTCCAGAACCCACGTCGGCGAGCCGACCATGCTCCACAGGGGCCGTTGAGGCAGCGTACATGCACTCGCAAAAATGTCGATTCAAGATCTCCAAGGGATCGCGAATCGACGTCAGATTTATCTTCTCATTCCAGGCCAGTAGAATTCTCGTATACTGTTGAATTTGAAGTACTTGTAAGTCACTTACGGCGATCTGGAACTCCCCCAGGGCCCTTCGAATAGTATCCGCAGAGAGCGTAGCCGGGCTGGGTGTCGGCATGAGAGTGATGGACCGCTAATGTTGAGCTAACTACTTTATTTTGTTACAGTTACAGTAGATTCTACGAGATATCGCGGGCCTGCAACTCCCGCAATCAAATCCACAGCGCTGTGCCAAAAAATCACGGGTACCAAGCTATTGTATGCGATTCGGCCCGTTCCGAACACTGTCCCAATCACTAGGGTGCTGAAGAAGCCGCCGCGCCCCTGGTATAAATGCGCCAATCCAAAGAGGATGGACGAAAGAAGGACGGCAGCCCAAGCCGGCGATCCTAGGTGCCCCAGCACAGCCATCGCGAATCCCCGGTAGAGAAACTCTTCGCAAAGCCCAGCCGTGATAGCTAACGCCAAGAAGGGAAGCAGCTCAATCGTGGACTGCGGCAAGATCCGTTCGGCGATGGCCTGCATGGGTCCCCGGGCCTTGGCGGGAAGGCGGCCCATGCGGCGCAAGTTGAGCCACTGAAGAGTGGCAATCGTCACGTCGCCGACAAGGGAAGCCACCAGAATTTTCGTCTTGTCGTGAATTGTTAATCCCAGCTGTTCGGCCGTGTAGCCATGCGCCCAAGCGCGCCACGCCACCACCGCCGCGGCCAGCCACTGAAAGCCAATCGTCGAGGCGTACAGAACGAGACGCTCCATCGTGCCGACCTGCGGCATCGCCATGAACTTCTTCAAGCGCGCGCGACCGCGCCACGGCAGAATCACGCCAAGAACGAAAAAAATCAGAGCGATGTCCCAAGACATCCGAGGATGAGAACACTTTCTACATCCTGCGCGCAAGTATTCAAAGTTGTAAGTCATGGATCAATTTGCGGTGACTGGTCATCTCCTAGAAGCGGACTTCGGAGACTCAGCGAGATTTCACTCGTCCGGTAAGCGAGTCAATCAGGCTTTAGCTGCTGATAAGCCCCGTAATCTCCGGTGTGATATAAACTCTCATTCGGTGGCTATCTTCGATGAAAGCAGTCTCTGGAAAATCGAAGGCTAGCGCGTGATTCGTTCCTGAGCACGAGGAGCTTTGCATGAAACAATCTCATTCCTGGCCCGCACTCCCCCTCGCCGAATGGAGGGACACGTATGCCACGCTACACATGTGGACCCAAATCGTGGGCAAAGTCCGTCTGGCGCTGAGCCCGCCCATCAACCATTTTTGGGGAACGACTCTCTACGTGAGCGCTCGCGGTTTGACCACCTCACCGATTCCCTACGCCAAGGGAGTGTTTGAAATTAATTTCGATTTCATCGCCCACACGCTGGAGATTGCAACCAGCCTTGGGGAAAGCAGGGCTTTCCGCCTCATCCCCCGTACGGTTGCGGAATTCTATGCAGAATTGATGGGCGCGGTGCATTCACTCGGCATCGATGTGAAAGTGTGGCCCATGCCGGTGGAAGTGCCTCGGCCTGTGCGATTCAATCTGGATGAGAGTCACGCGGCGTACGATAGCGAATATGCGCATCGCTTCTGGCAAATTCTCGTTAGCGCGGGCACCGTTTTCTGGGAATTTCGCTCACGATTCATTGGCAAGGTCAGCCCCGTCCATTTCTTCTGGGGCAGTTTCGATCTGGCGGTGACGCGCTTCTCCGGCAGACGTGCGCCGGAGCGTCCGGGCGCCGACCCGATCACCAAAGAAGCCTACTCCCACGAGGTAATCAGCGTGGGATTTTGGCCCGGCGATGGCGAGATTGTGAAGGATGCAGCGTTCTACGCGTATGCCGCTCCGGAACCAGCGGGATTTAAGGAACGTCAAGTGCGCCCCGCAGAGGCCTTTTATGGTAAGGAGAAAAACGAATTTTTTCTGATGTATGACGATGTTCGATCGTCGGACTCTCCCGAGCAATTGTTGCTGGACTTTTGCCAGAGCACCTACGAAGCAGGAGCCATTCTTGGAAATTGGGATCGCCCGAATTTGGAACGGTATACGGCAGGAGCTACGAACGCTTAGTTGGAATCCGAATCCTGCTCCCGCCAGGTATCCGCCCTGGCAGAGTCAACTCCCGATACGTCGGGTCGAGAGTGGTGTTGATCAAGCTTGCGCCATCTATGAAACTCCAGTACGCTGGCCCAGTTGCCAGCGGCGTCTTCCCCCCTCACCCGCTATCGTGGTTCCAGTTGCGATTCAAATTCTCGTGCAGGATGGATGGACGCATGACGCGCAAAAACACTTGGGCGGGACTTGCCGTGGCGGTAGTGCTGAGCTTGCCCCTGACTGCCTGCAAGGACGCGAAAACGCTGCAAGAGAACGAGCAATTGAAGGCCCGCGTGGCGGAACTTCAGAAAGAGAACGGGCAATCGGGAAACGAGCTCGAAACCATGACGGCTGCCCGCGATGCGTTGACGAAAGAGAACGAGGCGCTGAAGGCACAGATGAAGGCCTGCAAAACGAAGCACTCTGGGAAAAAAGCTACGAGTCGAACACGTCGTCGGAGGTAAAGGTCCCGGCAGTCTTACGACCTGCATGTGGTTGGCATGCGCGAACCAGTTTCAGTTTTCATCGTCAGAAAAGGGAGGGAAAGAGCATGAAATCGTTTGAGGTGCAATTTCGCTATCAGGATCGAAATGAAGGAACCGTGGAATCGACGGTAAAAGTGGATGCATCGAGTCTTCCTGGAGGCGTTGCTAAGGCGACACGCGAGTTTGTCAAGGGCTTGGACCGCAAACAGAGATTCGACATGAACAAGAATGGACTCGAAATCACGGCCAAGGCTGTCGGGGCAGCAACGGAAGTGCCGGCAAAGACCTCCACCGAAGCCGCGGCTGGGTGAAAAATCAGCACGAGCGGATCGCTTCCCGCGCTTGGTCTACGAAATAGATTCCTGCGCCTGGGTTCTATTGAATCCCGCATAATATAGCGATACTTTTTCCGCTATGCTGCGTCTAACTGGATATGGGGAATCCTGCTGGAGTACCTCGCGATTTTGATGCCTTAGAAAAACGACGCTTTCAAGCCCTTCAGTTGTTGGAGCGCGGACTAAATCAATCGGAGATTGCTCGGCAACTTCGCGTTGGCCGGCAATCCGTGGCCCGCTGGGTGCAGCAGTATCGCGCCCAGGGCAAGTCAGCGCTGCGGAAAGCGGGACGCGCTGGCCGCAAGCCGCGCTTGAGTGAGAAGCAGCGGCAGCAGTTAGAGAAGCTACTGGTCGCAGGCCCCGAGCGGCTCGGCTATGAGACTCCGCTGTGGACCTGTCCCCGGGTGGCCCATTTGATCGAGCAGGAGTTTGACGTTCGCTATCACGACGGCCATGTGTGGAAGATTCTGGTGGGTTTGGGTTGGAGTCCGCAGCGACCAGAGGGGCGCGCCCGGGAGCGCAATGAGGAACAGATCCGACACTGGAAGAAGAATGTCTGGCCCGCGCTAAAAAAAAAGCGCGCCGGGAAGGGCGCATCCTAGTCTTCATCGACGAAAGCGGACTGAACCAGCGACCACATCGTTGTCGCACCTGGGCACCGCGCGGGCAGACCCCCATCCTGCAATACAATTTTAATTGGAAGAGTCTGTCGGTGGCTGCCGGGCTCACGCTGTGGAACTTCTACTTTCGAATCTATGCCGGTGCCATCAAGAAAGAACAGGTGGTGGACTTTCTTGCGGCCTTGGTACGTCACCTGCACCAGCCGTTGCTGATCGTGTGGGATCGTCTGCCGGGGCACCGCAGCCGGCTGGTGCAGGACTACATTGCCGGTTTGCAGGGCTGGATTTCCACCGCCTATCTGCCGCCCTACGCGCCGGAACTGAACCCGGTCGAATACATTTGGGCTTACTGGAAGCAGCATGAGTTACCGAATGTCTGTCCCAAGGACTACTGGCAACTGAGTGAAGCGGCGCGACGAACTCTACGTCGCATGCGTCGCCGTCCACGACTAATCACCGCATTTTGGAAGCAATCTTCTTTGTGGCCAGAATGACTCTATATTATGCGGGACTCAGTAAGGACGCTGTGTTCTCGCGCACACCGA
>QHYE01000080.1 GCA_003224055.1 Acidobacteriota bacterium
CTCTACCAACTTCTCTACATCCATCGTTCGCAGGATAAGTTGCCGGCGATCAATTGCCACTAGTCGGGGAACGGCGGTCTCGTCGTTGCTCATGCCCGCAGTCTACACAATGCGGCTCCGTCAGCCCTCAATTTCTTCACACGTTCCTGTCCCCGATTTCCGAATCATAGGCGAATGGCGCAGCTTCACGGAAAGCCTATTCGGTGGTCAGAATAAGCAGGGTAATATCATCTGGCTGAGGGACTGGCCCTGCAAAGGCTGCTAGATCTTTCAAAATGTGAGTAAGTATGTCTTGAGCCGCGGCAGGCGCACTATTGATGGCGTCAGCCAGACGGGTTTGACCCCAGGCCTCATCCTGGTGGTTCACTGAATCGGTCAAGCCGTCGGTGTAAGCCACTAATGTATCGCCGCTCTCCAGGTTCAGCGTCTCGTCGCTCAAAGCCAATGCCTCAAATGGCCCCATAATGAGCCCTCCATAAGCGAGGCGCTCCACGCCGCCCGAAGCGCGTCGTAAAAAAGGCGGATCATGCCCGGCATTGGCATAAGTAAGCGATCGCAGAACAGGGTCGACAATCGCGTAGAAAACAGTTACAAACATCTCGTTGCATGATTCCACCAAGAGTCTTCGATTAACTTCCGTCAAGACGGCCGAAGGATTGCCGTAGTGGCCAGCCTCAGAACGAATCAGGCTGCGGGCCATAGCCATATACAACGCCGCAGGCGCGCCCTTCCCCGAAACGTCGGCAAGGACCATTCCCCAACGCCCGTCCGGCAACGAAAAAAAATCATAGAAGTCACCTGCAACCTCACGGGCTGGACGCCAATCCGCGGCGACCGTGAAACCAAGGATGTTTGGAGGTTGGGTTGGCAATAAACTCTTCTGCACAACACGAGCCATTTCAAGTTCTTTTTCCTGACGAGTCCGTTGTGTCTCGGCCAAGTCGTGCAATCGAGCGCGTTCAAGAGCGACGGCGACCTGTGAACCAGCAGCCGAAAGAAATTGTAGATCGGCTGGGCTCAGGAATTCCCATTGTTGTGTTGCAATATTGATTAACCCGACCGGTCGCTTCTGAACGATGAGAGGTAAAGTCGCATGAAAGAGTAACCCTTCGGTCGCGCCAGCATGACGAAAGGCGTTCTGCAAGCGCGTGCATTCGACTATGTTGACAGCGCGGACTAATTGTTCGTTTCGTAGCAGACGCTGGCAGTGACAATCAGGCGGTTGACTGAGATAGCGTCGATTGTCCTGCTCAAGTCCAGGCGGCAGACCACAGCATGCGGCCACGGCAAAATCATGGCGTGGATCGTTAGCACTAGTCGCAGTGCATGCACCAGCTTCCGTCCAGAGGAAGGCCCAAGCCGTCTTAAGCCCCATCGCTTCAACCAGCGTTTCGACAACCTTGGCCAACAAGGTACGGACATCAACACATCGGTTAAGGTGCTCGGAAAGACGGTTCAGTGCACGGAGATGAGCGATTTCACGATCCGCTGGATTAGCGAAGCGCGCTTCCTCACGTCGCTTGATCTGCTCGCGGCTCAATAAGGGGCGGCTGAAGTCGAAAGTGTCGAAGGGGGATTTGGCGATTAGATGGTTCGTCAGGACCCAATCGTAGAAGCGTTTAAGAGACGCGACGGTTCGTTGAAGAATTAATCGGCTGGCCCCACTCAATTTTGAGTGAAGCAAATAAGAGCGAATAGCTACATCATCGAGCGCATCGGGGATGAACGCCCTGCCTTGTGCTTGAATCCGCCAATCGACGAAGTCACGAAGGTCGTCCAGAGTCTTAGAGTCGGCTGAGGAGAGTTGGGCTGCGAATTGCTCAACAAACTTGTTCATCTTCTAGGGATGTCGCCGGTGGCAAACTCTTAAAGCACCGCGACATAGGAGACTTTAGTTTCAGGAAACTACTCGAGTAGCTCGGGCTCGTCGCGGAGGATACTCGCCAGCATCGGCTGAAACTGGAACCATCCCGCCATAGGGTTTCCGACTTGCTCCCTCGTCGCAAGCGCAGTGGCAGGATCGATCTTTACCGGCACGCCGGCCGCCTCGGCCAGCAACTGTGCCTGGCAGCTGCGGTCCATGGTGATGAACCACCACGCCGCTTCCTCCACGCGCTGGCCTACGGTGAGCAATCCATGATTTCGCAGAATCGCTGCCTTATGTCGTCCAAGAGCCTGCGCGATTCGCGCGCCCTCCGACGTTTCGTAGACCACGCTGGTAAAGTCCGCGAACAATCCGTGGTCTTCGTAAAACGCGCAGGCGTCCTGCGTGATGGGATCGAGCAGCCGCCCGAGCGACGCCCAGGCTTTCCCGTACATCGAATGCGCGTGCGCCGCCGCAACCACTTCGGGACGCGCCGCGTGCACCTGCGAGTGGATGGCAAACGCCGCTCCATTGACGGGATACTTTCCCTCGACCACGTCACCGCGGTGATTCACCAGAATCAGGTCGGACGCGCGAATTTGCCCGAAGTGCATCCCGAACGGGTTCACCCAGAAGTGGTCAAGCCGTTCCGGATCGCGCGCCGTGATGTGTCCCGCCACGCCTTCATCGAATCCAAAGCGCGAAAAGAGCCGGAACGCCGCGGCCAGCATCCTCTTGCGATGCAAGCGCTCCTCCGCGGCCGTGGCAAACTTAGGTGGCCGCGGGATGTTTAATACATTAGCGGGCGCTCCCGGCATTGGGACCTCCGTCCCGCGCATCGAGTGGCTAGTTCCTGTGGACTTACTAAGCGGAGGCGGCCTTCACCTTCTTGGCGGCCTGCTCAATAAGAGCTGCGACAGCACTAGGCTGCGATACGTAGATGGCATGGCTGCCCTTGACCTCAACGACCGTCGAACCGGCCCGCTTGGACATGGCACGCTGGGCGTCAGGTGGGATCATCTTGTCCTCGGTGGTGACCAGGTACCAGCTCGGCTTGGTTCTCCACGCCGGTTCGCTGATCGCGCCGCTAATGGCCCCCATGCCCCACGGGACTTGGGAATCGGCCATGAACTCAGCTTTTTCTGCCTCTACGTCGGCCGCGAAAGAGGCGGGGAACTTCGCCTTGTCGAGAAACAAAAAGCCGTCTTGCGGCGGTAGTATCGGAGGTACGGGCGCGCCGGGCGGCGGATCTTTAATAAGCGTTCCCACCGACTCGCCCTTGTCTGGAGCGAAGGCGGCGATGTATACGAGGGCTGAAACGTTTGGGTGGTTTCCGGCTTCGGTGATCACCGCTCCGCCATAGGAATGGCCAACGAGAATTGTAGGTCCGTCCTGCGTTGCAAGAACTCGCTTGGTAACCGCAACGTCGTCTTCCAACGATATCGTCGGATTCTGAACGACGCTGACCTTGTAGCCGTCTCTCTTCAGGATCTTGTAGACGCCTTCCCATCCGGCGCCGTCCACAAAGCCACCGTGGACTAGAACGATGTTGTTCAATGCTCGCCTCCTTCACTTTTTGATATGGCTGTATGCATCGGCAGGTCCCGTGTTGATCGGGCTAGGTATCGGAGGCCCTCGCCCGACTGCGGCGAAGTATAACGACGGGTAGAATAGTAGTCAACCCAACGCCAGAATCCCGGTTACTTCGCGCGTGCTCGGCGCATCGCAAACCCTTAAAGGATGAGACGATTTCGGGTGGACGGGTGGCCAGGCTCAATGAGGTGAGAGGAATCTGGGTGCCCAGCCCTCGGTTTTGGAGGGCGGGGCTTTTGTCTTTCCTCGATCCTCCCACTTTGATCGCTCCGATTACGTCAGTGTCCGATTTCTGATTCCCGGCGAGCAATCCTAATCTGTCCAACTCTCAATCGTTCAACACTTTACCGCCCCGTTCGAATGATATGTAGAAAGTAATTGACACGCAGTGTACTTCTGTGCTATTCTTTGATATGTTTGCCAATCAAAATCCTCGCCTGCGATCTACTCGCCACACCCTGGCCGCTGTCTCCCTGTTCTTCCGCCTCCCTCTCTCTGTAAGTCCTTTGTTCGACACTCATACGAGTCGCCAGCAAATCACTGAAAACACAAATACTTTAAGTCCTGCATTTGCCACTCATACGAAAACAACCGGGGTGTGTAGCAACAATTCCCGTTCTGGAACTCACTCCTGTCGTTCGCGCTTCCTCTGCGATCTCGGCGTCTCTACGTTGAATCCCATTCTTTCCCCTTCAACTTTCAACCTTCAGATCTTAACCTCCTTCCCTCCACGTGACCTTTCTTTTCAACCACTTACAAATTGCCCATTTCACAAGCCCTTTGTTTTGACATTCATGCATCGGATGGGGGGTGTAGGGGGTGGCGTTCAGAAATTCTTAAAGAATTACTTTAACTCCGGCAGGATCTCAATAAGGATCAAACGTTTGCAGAGGGCCGATTTTACCAGTCACCGGTCACGAGTCACCAGTCACGAACCACCAGTCACTGTCTCTTCAATCCAACGCCGGAACCGCATTCCGCTCATTCCGTCGCCGATGCAAATAGTGCATGGCAATGTTGAGGTAAATTTCGCCGCACGGCGTCTCGATGCAGATCACCAGCGCTTCCGTGTCCGCGCTTCCGCCGAGCCCTTCATCGTTCATGTGGATTTCCGGCGGAAACACTTTGAAGTGAAACCCCTGGTCGTTCAGCAGCGTCACCGAATTTCCGATGACCATGTTCGCCAGCTCGCAAACCGTTTCCCGCACTACCTGCTCGCTCGACGGAATTTCCGCGCCCGCGAGTTGGCTGGCCACTTTGATCGCCACTTCCGGCGACAAATCCAAAATCACGCGCCCTTCAATGTCTCCTTTGATGGCGATGAGCGCCGCCACACCCTTCCGGCGATACGCGTCTTCCTCCATCGCCAGGTCCACGATTTTCGTTGGCGCCTGCAAAGACTCCGCGAAAACCGCATCCGCGGCGTTGATGAACGGCTGGATCAGTTCCATTCTCATGAGCGGTGTTCTCCTGCGAGCGCCACCGGCGCGCCGGTAGCGTTGGGATCGTCACTGAGCACGTACCGGAGAATTTCGTACAACACTTCCGGCTTCACCGGCTTCTGCACGAAGTGTTTCGCGCCTTTCTGCAGCGCCGCCAGAATGTTTTCCTGGTATCCGACGGACGAGACCATGACGATGCGCGCGTCGGCATGTTGCCGCACGATGCGCTCCACCGCCTCGATGCCTTCCATCTGCGGCATGGTGATGTCCATGAGCACGATGTCCGGCTTGACGCGGTTGAATTCCGCGATGGCCGTCAAGCCGTCGCCCGCTTCGCCGGCCACTTCGCCGCCGAACTGCTCGATCATCTTGATGAGGTTCTTGCGCGCGAAGACGGAATCGTCCACCACCAGGTAGCGGACCGGCTGATTGTCTTTTCGCAGTAGAGCGGCAAATGGTTTCATGGACTTCTCCTTATCCCGGCGCGCGTCTTCACGAGCGCTGGGAAGAAACTGGAATCTTTTCAACTTTGTCGTTCTTGTCGTTCTTTTCAATTTTTTCCGCCGCGCCTTGTACTGCAGCGTGCCGTTCCGCGCCGTACTGGTTCGTCAAAAAAGTGGCAAGCCCGTCGAGCGGAATAATCTTGTTCGCATATCCCTTGAGAATCGCCGCCCGCGGCATCCCGCTCACGACGCAGGTATCTTCGCTCTGCGCGATGGTCATTCCACCCGCGGCTTTCATCGCGCCGAGACCTTCCGCACCGTCATCGCCCATGCCGGTCATCAAAAGCCCGACGGCGGTAAGCCCAAATTCCTGCGCCACGGAATGGAACAAAACATCGGCCGACGGACGATGTCCATTCACCGGCGGGCCATCGGAAAGTACGGCCATGTCTCCGCGCGGCATGCGGCGAACCATCATATGGCGATTTCCCGGGCAGATGAGCACGCGTCCTGCGATCAAAAGATCTCCCGAGCGCGCTTCGTGAACTTCGAGGGCGCAGCACTCATCGAGGCGCTTCGCAAACATTTCCGTGAATCCTTCGGGCATGTGCTGCACGATCACGATGGTGGATTGAAAATCCGCGGGAATTTGCGACAAAACAAATTGCAGCGCGTTCGGGCCGCCAGTGGAAATTCCGATGGCAATAACGCGTCGCGGCGGCAGCGCCGCTCGGTTTCCCTTTTTTCGGATGGGCAGATCGTCGGCGACGATGGCAGGAGGGAGCTTGCGGCCGGCCGCACGCTTGGCCACTTTGATTTTTGCGATCAACTGATCGGCGATTTCTTCGAGGCGGCCCGCGGCGGCGTCTTTCGGCTTGGTGACAAAATCGACGGCGCCGAGCGCGAGGGCTTTGAAAGTGGCGTAACCGCCTTCTTTCGAATGCGTGCTGAACAAAATGACCGGCATGGGCGCGCGTCCCATGATCAAGCGCAGCGTTTCCATTCCGTCCATGCGCGGCATTTCCAGATCGAGGGTCACGACATCCGGCTTAAGTTCTTCAATTTTTTTCAAAGCAAATGCGCCGTCCATCGCGGTTCCGACGACTTCTATGGAAGAATCGCGCGCGAGAATCGCGGGAATCAATTTCCGCATCAGCGCGGAATCGTCAACGACGAGGACTCGAATACGTTCTGTCATGCGATGGCTCCCAGTGGATTTGCGCGTGAGAGGCGCGACAGAACTGCAGGCACATTCAAAATGAGAACAACGGTGCCATCGCCGAGGATGGACGCACCACTGACCAAGTCGCTGGATATGATTTCTGCGGGGAGCGCCTTAATGACCAACTCTTCTTCTCCAACGAGGCTATCAACAAGGAGACCAAAACGTTTTTCGGCCGCGCCGATGACGACGACGAAATGCTTTTTCTTAACGGGCTGCGTATCGATGCTGCGCAGGCGGCTGAGCTCGTCCAAACGGACCAGCGTGAGAATCTGGTCGCGGAGACGAAGGACCTCACGCTGGTCCACGCGATGGATTTCATGGTCCGCGATGCGCGAGATTTCCACGACGGAGGAAAGCGGCACCGCGAACAAGCGGCCACCCACGCGGAAGAGCAGCGTTTGAATGCTGGCGAGGGTAAGCGGTGCGCGAAGCTGAAACGTGGAGCCCTGGCCCTTTTTCGAGGAAACCTGGACCGTGCCCTTGAGGCGATCGAGGACGGTTCGAACGACGTCCATACCAATACCGCGTCCCGAAACTTCCGTGACTTCCGAAGCGGTGCTCAAACCTGATTCAAAAATAAGATTGAGAGCATCCTGCTCGGAGAGTCGCTGGGCTTCTTCGGGTTTCAAAAGTTTGGTCTCGACGGCGCGTGCGCGGAGCCGGGCAAGATCGATGCCGCGACCATCGTCGCGTACTTCAATGACGACCTGAGTGCCCTGATGATAGGCGTTGAGATAGATGGTGCCGCGGGCGGGCTTTCCGGCAGTCAATCGTTCGTCGGCCGGCTCAATGCCATGATCGACGGAATTGCGCACGATATGCATGAGCGGCTCGGCGAGAGCATCGAGGATGCTTTTGTCGAGGTCGGTGTTCTGGCCGGACACTTCGAGAGCCACGTCTTTGCCGCACTGCTTCGCGACGTCGCGAACGACGCGCGGAAAACGTCGAAATAGCTGTTCCACAGGCACCATGCGAATCTTCAGAACGCATTTGTGAAGTTCGTCGAGGATGCGCGCCTGAAAGGCCATGGCGTCGGCAAGCTTGGCACGCAGAGGGTCGCGGGCATGCTTCTGATCGAACTCCGAGAGCGTGCGATTGAGCATGGACTTGCCGATGATCAATTCACCGACGAGATTCATGACGGCGTCAATACGCGTAGCCTCCACGCGGAGAGTGGCTTCGGACACGGCAGCCGCGGCTGAACCCGGGGTGGAGGCCTTCGTTGCGAGGCCGTTTTCAGCAGCGCCGGCCACGAAGTTTGCCGCCTGCGCTTCCAGGACGTCACCCAACAATTCATGCTCGGAGGTTTCCGCCGTCGCAGCAAACTCGATGCGCACGTCGGAAACGATGGAAGGGATGCGGCAGCGTTGCTTCAATCTTTCGACGGATTGCGAACTCGCGAGAGCGGCCTCGACAATTTCGACGCTCGCAGCGGCAAGATTGTCTTCGGGACGCAGGGCGATGACCGTGCCGCTTCCATGAAGAACGTTTCGAATGAGCTGGAAAGCGGCGGCGCGCATCAGGCTGTCCGGGTCAATGCGCAAAGCGATGTTGTAAACCGCTTCGCCGCGATGGACCGCTTCCGAAATCATGAGTTGCTCGTATTCGGTCCAGGCAAATTGAGCGGGCAACTGGACCACGACCACTGGGGAATTCTCCGGCGAGGCGGGGACCTCCAACAGCCGCTTGATCAGGGCATGAAGAGCTTCGACGGCGGGCGGATCCACGTTCCGCTGATAGGCGGCAAGCATGGCGCCGAAACTATCGGCGGCGGCGAGAACAAGTTCAGCGAGTTCCCCGCCGCAGGCCTCCGCCACCTGCGGGGTGAGCACGTCCTCGAGTTCGTGGGCAAGTTCACTCAGCTTATGAAAACCGCAAGCCGCAGAATCACCCTTGAGAGTGTGCACGGCGCGGCGAACTCGGCGGATCACTTGCTCATCGCTGGGACGCGATTCGAGCTCGAGTCCCGCCTCATTGAGCGATTGGAGCAGTTCGTTCGCGCTCTCAAAGAAGAGAGCGCGCAACTCACCGCCGCGATCCTCGGGAGGACGTTTCACGAACTGACCTCGTTGCGCTGATAGGCTGTGCCGTTGTTCTCATGGAGCATGCGGAATTTTTGCGAGAGCCCGAAGAGACTTTCCGCATGGCCGACGAAGAGATAGCCCGCCGGATTCAAGCAGTGCCAGAATTTTTCAATCAAACGCTTTTGCTCGGCTTCGTCGAAATAGATCATGACGTTGCGGCAAAGGATGATGTCGTTGCGGCGCGGCAAGAATTCCGTTTTCAGGTTGTGAAAGTCGAACTGGACGAGTTCCTTGAGCTGCGGCTTGATGGCGTACTTGGCGCCGGACTTTTCGAAATAACGCAGCCGGCAGGTGTAGTCGACAGGCTCCATCTGCTGATCGGTATAAAGGCCTTCCTGTCCAACGCGAAGACTGGCGTAGCTGATGTCCGAAGCCACGATTTCGACTTTCCAGGGCGGCGGGATCAAAGGTTTCGGCGAAGGCATTTCAAACGGAAGCGGATTGCGCAAGTAGTAGTAGGCCAGCGCATCACAAATCAAAATAGCGACGGTGTAAGGCTCCTGTCCGGAGGAGCATCCGGCGCTCCAGACACGAAGGGTGTAATCGCGGCGCTCTTGTTTGCGACGGAGAATTTCTTCGAGAACGGACTTTTGCAACAGATCGAGCTGGGGGCGATTTCGAAAGAAACTGGTTTCGTTGACGGTCAGGTTTTCGAGGAGAAGAGCGAGCTCCGCGCGGCCTTCCCTGCTGGTCAGCAGACGATAGTAGGCGTAGAAGGAATCGAGCTGACAGGCCTTGAGGCGGCGCTGCAACCGATCCTTCAGGAAATGCGAGCGGCGCTCATCGAAAAACATGCCGCATTCCTGATAGACGAGAGTCTGCAAGAGTTTCAGCTCGGCTTCGGTGAGTTGGATCTGGGCGGTGATCGTTCCCATAGAGATTGAATGCGGGGGACCGGCAGTTCATCCCGCTTTCGGAACAGACCGAAAGCAGGGCTACTTTGCGGTGACGACGGGTTCCGCGGCCTCCTCGAGTCGTTTGTACTCCGGATGCTGCAGCAATTTGGCGATGTCCAGCAGGATGATGAGACGGCCTTTTAGTTTTCCGACTCCGGTGACGTAGCTGGATTCGCCTTCCGCGAAGACCGAGCCGGGGGAATCGACTTCCGACGGCGGGATCTTCAGGACTTCGGAAGCGGCGTTGACGATGAGGCCGATCAATTTGTTTTCCAGCTCAACGACGAGGATGCGATTCTTCTTGTCCGAAATGATTTCGGTCTGACCGAATCGCTTGCGTAGATCCATCACCGGAATGATTTTTCCGCGGAGGTTGATCACGCCTTCGATGAGATCCGGGGCACTAGGAACGGAAGTGATTTCGGGGACGCGGACAATTTCGCGCACGGAGCCGATTCGAACGCCGTACGTTTCATTGCCGATCCTGAAACCTACAATGTGCAGATCCTTTTCCATCGAGAGGGCCCCTGCCTCCTATGAGCGCGTCACTTCGGCGTATTCGAGTTCCTGATCACGGCGCGATTCCGATCCGCGACGCTGCCGGGGCGCATCCCCGCGGTGAAAGTGCGCCGGAGCAGTACGGTCCAGAACAAAACGGTCCATGCTGTCCAGCAGATTGCGGGAAAGCTTCAGCATCTGCTCCGCAGCAGCGGAAAGTTCGGTGGAACTGGAAGCGGACTGCTGGACCAGCTCGCGCATTTTGTCCATGGCGCGAACGACGGCCTGGGCGCCGGAGGCCTGCTCTTCGACGGCGGAGTTAATCTCCTGGGTGATTTCCGTGAGGCGGCTGGTGGCTTTGGCAATTTGCGCGGAGCCAACGGACTGTTCGTTGGTGGCCGCACCGATTTCCTGAGAAAACTTGTAAACTTCGGTGACGACGTTGGAAATTTTGTGCAGCGCGGAGCCAAGATCGTTGCCAAGGCTCAAGCCCTCTTCAACGATGCGGGTGCTGCGCTCCATGTTTTCGACGGCCTGGCGTGCTTCGCGCTGAATGCTCTGGATGAGGTCGGCGATTTCCTTGGTGGACTGCGTGGACTTTTCAGCGAGCTTGCGGACTTCGTCGGCAACCACTGCGAACCCGAGACCGTGCTCGCCGGCGCGGGCAGCCTCGATGGCGGCGTTGAGGGCGAGCAGGTTGGTCTGTTCGGCCAAGTCATCGATGACTTCGATGATTTTCCCAATGTCATCGGCGCGATGGCCGAGGATGTTGATGATTTCCGCGGAAGACTGAATGGCCTGGTTGGTGCGATTGAGGCCGTCGGTCGTCTTTTCCATGGTCTGAATGCCGGTGACCACTTCCTCGCGGGAACGGTTGGCGATGTCCAGAAGAACTTTGGCGGTATCGGCGACTCGTTGAATGGAAGTGACCATCTGGTCGATGGACGCAGATGTCTCCGCGACGCTGGAAGCCTGGACCTGAGTATTCTTGACGACGTTCTGCACGTTAATGCTCATCTCGTGCATGGTGCTGGTTACTTCTTCGATGGCGGAGGAAGCCTGAACGCTGACCTTGGCGGATTCATCGGCAGCGCCAGCAACCTGATTGGAGCCGGCAGAGACCTGCCCGGCGGAATCGCGCGTGGTGCGGACCAGCTCCTGCAAGCCATGGGACATGCGGAGAAAGGCGTTGCCGAGAGTGTCGCGCTTGGAGCGCGGCACGACCTCCACGGTGAGGTCCCCTTCGGCAACCGCCATGGAAACGCCAGCCATCTCCTTGAGGTAGGCCACCATATTGTTGAAGGTCGTGGCGAGGGCTCCGATTTCATCGTTGCGGTGAATGTCAATGTTCTGATCGAGATCGCCGGAATCACCGATTTCCCGGGCGACGGTGATGAGGTGCGTCAGGGGTTCCGTGATAGACCTAGCCGTATAGACGGCGATGAAACCTCCCGCCAAAAGGGCGACGAGAGTTCCGAAGGTAGTCACCCAAGTGCTGAAAGTGCTCATTCGACTGGCAGAAACGGACGTTTCTTCGAGGAACTTGTTAATTCCGGTGTTGCTTTGATCCAGGACCGAGGAAGATTTCGTGAGCCAGGAAGCGGGATCTTTCTGCAAGTAGAAGATTTGCAGGTCGGAAACCGTTGCGTCTCCGGAATCGACTTGATGGCGCTTGGCCATGAGCGGCTTCGCAAAATTGTCCGCCCAGCTCGCTTCGGTGCTTTCCACCTGGATAAGCGCGGTGCGGACGGCTTCACTGTTAGCTTGGGATTCTCCGCGTTTGACGAGGTCAACGATATCGGTGAGGCCTTTAGTGACCTTTTCCTCGTCGCGGGGATCGCCGCTGAGAAGGAAATTATTCATGTTGAGGCGATTCAGCATGATCTGGTAGCGCACCGATTCGACGGTGCGAACGCTTTCGAGAGCCGCGGTGGCATCGGCGCGCGCCGAGCGCTCCTTAAAGCCGGCGATGATGTTCACGATGAACAACACCGACAAGAAAACCAGGATCAGGCCAAAGCCCAGGTAAAGTTTTTTTCCGATGGTCATTGCAAAATGCCTCCACTCCCCGCGGCACTGCGGCCCGAAGCCGGCCACTCATGCCAAATTCAATGCTCTCCGTCTGGTTCCCCTAGTTGTGAAACTCACATTCAACAATCTGAGTGGTCTCTTCCGACGCGGGCACAAATTTCCATTCCTTCAGCGCGTCCTGGCACGTTTGCACCAGCAAGGGGTGGCCACCAACCACACGGGTAGTTTTCACGCGTCCATCCGGAGCGATTACAACTTCGACTTTTACTTTGCCGCTGACGTTCATGCGACGGGCGAGCTCAGGATAGGAAGGCATGGTCTTGGATTTTACTTTCCGTTTGGTCTCGTCGGTTGAGCCCGTCTGCGAAAACGCAGAGGCCGCCGCGAGAAGGACCGCTACTGTGGCAGTCACAGCAAACTTCGCCCACCCACTGATAGTCATGGACACTACTCCTCCTAGGATTGGGAGATGCCCCGCAGGAGAGAGGGCACGTCGAGTGCCATGGAATTGAACCTCGACATCAGCGGTGTGCAGCGCCTCGGAGGAGTCGCAACTAACAGACTCTGAGAGGTTTAGCCAATTTTTGCGGAGCGCAGGAATACATTTTCTCGAAGCGTAATCGTCTCAGTCAGGGTGGCCTAAAAGGCCAAGGGTCTCAGCCTGAGACGGCAAGAGGAGTCGGCGTTGTGGACAGATTGGCTACACACCGCAAGCGCATGGTTGACTCAGATTGAGACTAATAGGTAGGGTGTAGAGTCAGGCGTCTCACAAACTGAGACAATCGGCCACCTCATCCAGCGATGCGTGCACCAAAAACGATTGCGTCTAGAAGCTCCCTTCGGCGTAGTGCAAAGCCGCCGGCGCCACCGCCCATTTCGAAACACGCGGAAGAATTGATGGAACTCGCGGTCGAGGCGGCGCAGTCGCGCCACCTGCCAGGCTTTCTAGAACAGTTTGCACTGCGAGCCACGCGGATGCTGGATGCCATCTGGGGAGGAGTGGCCGTTTATCGCGGGCGCGAAACGGAACTGCACTCCGCGAAAAGAACAAACGGGGCGACCTGGAGCGCCTGCGAAGAGTGGTTGATTGCGAGTGCGCGGGAAAGCCGGAATGAAGTGGACGCACGGGCTGTTCCGAAGGAAATCGCAGCAACGTTTGAAGGAGCGGCAGCAGTGGCGGTGTTCGTGCGCATCGCGGGAAGCGACAACGAACGGCTGGGAACACTTTGCCTGATTCGAAAGCGAAAGGGGCTGGATGGGGACGAAAAGAGGCTGCTGCATGCGCTGGCGAGCCATGCAGCGCTGTCGCTGGAGAACTTCAGACGGTTTTCGCAACTGGAGCGTTCGAAACGGCAGTGGGTGGAAGACATCGACGCGATCAGCGACTACATCGTGGTGCACGATCGTGCGTGGAAGATCGTTCGAACGAACCGCTCGCTGGCGTCGCATCTGGGCGTGCCGCCGGTAGCGCTGGTGGGCGAAGCGATGAGCAGCCTGCGGCAGATCGCGGAAACAGGAAGCGAACTGCCCTGCCCCTTCTGCCGCGATACGAAGCGAGTGCGCGAAGAATACGTAGCGGCCTCGGCCGAGCGGATATTCCTGGTGTCGACCTCGCGGACGCCAGGAGTTTCCGACGACGATACGCGGACCATTCACGTGTTGAAAGATATTACGGACCGGCGCGAGGCGGAGCGGAAATATCGCGAGCTGTTTGACAGCATCCAGGAAGGATTATTTTTCGCGACGCCGGACGGACGATTTCTTGACGTGAATGACGCGATGGTGCGGATGCTGGGTTACGCTTCGCGGGAAGAGTTATTGCGCGCGGATGTGAGCCCGCACCTTTATCCAGCGCCGGATGTGCGCGAGCGATTCCTGCAGGCGCTGGAAGAACGCGGCGTGCTGCGGAACTACGAAGAGACGCTGCGGAGGAAAGACGGGACGCTGCTGCACACGCTGCAAAACATCACAGCGGTGCGCGATCCGCGGGGGCGGATTGCGCAGATTCGCGGGTTGATGCTGGACGTGACGGAGCAGAAGACGTTTCAATCGCAGTTGCAGCGGGAACGAGACTTCAACCAAAAGATATTGAATACGACGCAGAGCATGATTCTGGTGCTGGATACGGCGGGGCTGATCAGCTATGCAAACCGACGCTGCTACGAAGCGGGATACCAGGAAAATGAATTGATCGGGCACCGGCTAGTGGATTGGGTGGAGGTTTCGCATCGCGAAGATTTCGATGCGGCGCTGGGCACAACGGCGCACGGGCAGCAAGTGGAAAACTTGGAGCTGCGAGTGCGGCGAAGCGACGGCTCGATGGGGCATTTTTCGATCAGCCTGAGCCCGATGAGAGATGAGCAGAAAGCGGTGAACAGCGTCGTGGTGGTGATGACGGACATTACGGACGCAGCACTGTTGCAGGCGAAATTGGCGCACAGCGAGAAAATGGCGACGATTGGACGATTGGTGTCCGGCGTGGCACACGAAGTAAACAATCCGCTGGCCGCGATATTGGGATTCACGGATTTGCTGCTGGAAAATCCGGAAGTGCCGCTATCGGCGCGGGATGATTTGCAGATTATTCTGCAGGAAACGCAGCGGACGAAAGACATCGTTCAGGATTTGCTGAGCTTTGCGCGGCAGCGGCCGGTGCAGCGGGAACCGGTCCAAGTGAACAGCGTGCTGAGGCAGACGATTAAGCTGCGGAGCTATGATTTTGCGAGCCACGGCGTGGAAGTGCTGGAAGATTTTGAAGAAGCGCTGGCGCCGGCGCTGGGCGATTCGCAGCAACTGCAGCAGGTTTTCTTGAACATACTTAATAATGCGTATGATGCGGTGCAGGAGGCGGGGCAGCGTGGACGGATCAAGATTCATACGCGGCGGCGCACGGATATGATCGAAGTGGCGATCAGCGACAATGGGACAGGCATCGCCGATCCGCAGAGAATTTTTGATCCGTTTTATACAACGAAGCAGGTGGGGAAAGGGACGGGCCTGGGCTTGAGCATTTGTTACGGGATTGTGCGCGCCCACGGCGGCGAGATTCAATGCTGGAGCAATGAAGGAGATGCGGGAAGCACGTTTGTGGTGCGGATTCCGGTGGCGACGGAAGGCGCGCTTGCTGCAGCGGCAACGAAAGAGGCGGGCCGATGAGCCTTCCTACCGCGAAGGCGACCGGCCAGCAGCCGATCCTGCTGATTGAGGACGAGCCGTCGGTGATCGCGTTTCTGCGAGCGGCGCTCGAACGCAAGGGATATGCTGTGGTGGACGCGGCGTCGGGGGCGGAGGGGTTGCAGCGGCTTTCGAATGGGCAGTTTGCGGGAGTGATTTCGGACATTCGAATGCCAGGAACGGTGAACGGGGCGGAAGTGCACGCCTGGATCCAGAAAAACCGGCCGGAACTTAAGACGCGAATCATATTGATCAGCGGCGACACGGCGAACAGTGATACGCAAGCATTTCTGGCAAAAAGCGGGACGCCGTGCATCGAGAAACCATTTCGGGTGCAGCATTTGATTTCGGTGGTGGAGAAAACTTTCGGAAAACCATGAGCGACGAAACAAAGACGCGATTATTGGTGGTGGATGACGAGCAGAGCATTCGCCGGCTGTGCATGACGATCGGAAATACGCTGGGATACACGTGCAGCGAAGCGGAAACGGCCGAGGCGGCCCTGGCGCGGCTGGAGTCCGAAGCTCCGGATCTGATCCTGACGGACCTGAAGCTGCCGACCATGTCCGGGGTGGAATTGCTGAAACAATCGAAAGTCACGCTGCCGCACTCGGAAGTAGCCATCATGACGGGGCACGGGTCCATCGAGTCCGCCGTGGACGCGATGAAGCTAGGCGCGTACGACTACATCGAGAAACCGTTTCGCGTGGAGAAGATGCGGCTGCTGTTGCAGCGCATGGCGGAGAAGGTTCGCCTGGTGACGGAGAACGAATTCTTACGTGAGCGCGTGACCACGGAAGAAAGCCTTGACGGCATCATCGGAACGTCGGCGAATATTCAGGACGTGTTGCGAATGATTTCGCGGCTGAAGGACACGCGAACGCCGGTCCTGATTTCCGGGGAAAGCGGCACGGGAAAAGAGCTGGCGGCGCGCGCGATCCACTTCCGTGGATCGATGGCGCAGACGCCGTTTGTGGCGGTAGATTGCGGATCGCTGGTGCCAACGCTCATGGAAAGCGAGCTTTTCGGGTACGAGAAGGGCGCGTTTACCGGAGCAACGAAAACGAAGGCCGGTCTGTTTCAGGCCGCGAACGGCGGGACGATTTTCCTCGATGAAATCGGCGAATTGCCGCTGGAGATGCAGGCCAAACTACTCCGCGTATTGCAGGAAAAGGAAGTACGGCCGGTCGGGAGCAATACGAATGTAAGCGTGGATGTTCGCGTGATCGCCGCGACCAATCGCGACCTGGAAGCCGCGTATCGCGCGGGGACGTTTCGAAAGGATCTCTATTTTCGCTTGAACGTCGTGACCGTGCACCTCCCTGCCCTGCGCGACCGCCGGTCCGATATACCAGTCCTGGTTCATCATTTTCTAGAGCGCTATGCGCAGGGCTCGCACCTCCAAGTGACGGCAGCGGCCATGAAGAGCCTGCTGAATTACGATTGGCCGGGAAACATCCGCGAGCTGGAGAATTGCATCGCGCGCGCAGTCACCCTGGGGGACCGCAAGACGATCGACGTGATCGATCTTCCGCCGGCGATTCGAACTGAGCAGACGGATTCGACGACTGCGGAGTCGGCGAGCGCCGCTTCTCTCTCAACTACGGCGCTCGCGGAGATGGAGCGAATGACGATTCTGCGCGTGTTCCAACAGGCAAATGGCGATAAGGCACTTGCGGGGAAAATGCTGGGGATCAGCCGGGCGACGCTGTATCGCAAACTCAAACGCTACAATATTCCTTCCCGGAGCGGTGGCGAGGCGGACCGCGTGACGCCCACGAACTAAAAAATGAGGCGTCTCACAAGCACTGCCAGAGTGGAGGCGCGCTCAACAACCGTGAGACACAGGCGTTTCACCGTGAGACGCGCGAGCCACCCCAAGGCGCACGGAAAAACGTAAGCCCTTCCGTTTCCGTAGTTTCCACGACGTCCATGTTTTTGAATCTTTGGCGCACGGCGTGCTTCTCTGTCACCGAAAGTTTGTGTCTCCAGCGGCGTGTAGTGTGTCTCGCCGCAAAGAATCGCGTGGAAGCAGGGCAAGAGAGGCGACGTGAGACGTTTCAGTGGTTCGACAGTCACTACGAGCGAGCAAGACTGCGCGGAGCAACTGGCCCGTTTCTTCCCACAGTCGCGGCCGGTTCGCATCCCGGTACAGGTGACTTCACTGCGCGGAAGCGGATCACGATTGCGCGAAGCGACCGTTTTGGAATTTGGCGGACCAGAGCACGCCATTTTTCTATCGACATTGCCGCTCGAGTTCGATGATCGCGTGCGGCTGGAAGCAGTCGAGCAGGGGCGCCCGGCGGAAGCGACAGTGGTTGCCGTGCAGTACCACGAAGGGCGCAAAGCGGTGGCCGTCCGCTTCTTGCAAGGCCACAGTAACTGGGTGACACAGCCGTGAACAAAACGACGACAACCTTGAACATCCCCGCTCCAGCCCGATCGGAGAGCCCGCGCCAACTGCAATGGAAGGAAGCCCGCGAGGTTTTTCCAATCTACCTGGCACTCGCCAAGCAACTGGAGATCGAAATACCCTTTCCACAGGCAAAACGGAACCTCCCGGAAAAACCGGAGCTGGAACTCTTCAGCCAGGTCCACGAGTGGCTGGATTCCATGGACCTGCGCGTCATGGTGCACCAGCTTCGTCACCTATTGCAGATGACGACGCTGAACGCCAGCGAGGGCGGTCTTCGCGCACTGATCAGCCGCCACCTGCGAAAGAACAACAAGAGCAACATCGACAGGGACAAAATCGACTTTCTGCTGGTTCAGTATTTTGCGCTCTGCGCGCCCGCGAAGATCTATCACAAACAGATCGAGCCGGCCGACGTGGCTCAAGTCCTGCGACCGGTGCTCGGAGAAGTTGCCCCGGACCCGCTGGCATGGTGCGAACCGCTAGAGAAAATGATTGAGGCCCTGCGCGGCTTCCGGAGCTTGCGGGAAATCCTGAAGACGAATTTCATTGAGCAGGGACGGAAGGTGAAAGAAACCGCGGGAGGCATGTTCTATGATCCGGCCGCGTTGGTGGCTTTCATCCGGTTCAATTTTCTGTTGCGGCGCACGCTGATTGAGCTGATGCACGCCGACCTGATCGCGATCCGCAACGGCGTGACGCAACTTGAGGCAGGCGGGGTGCGGATCCTGGATTGCCATCATTTCGGATTATCGGCTGCGGAACCACTGAGCAAGATTCGCGTGATTGCGGATGAGTGGAAGCAGCCCTTCCAGAAGGAATATACGGAACGAACGGTCAGCCAGGCGTTTGACAAGCTGCTAGGCCTGCGAACGGATGTAGAACACGCGCTTGAAAAAGCCTTTGGAAAGCAACCGGAGAACGCTTCCCTTGGCGCTGCGGGGACTTCCTTGCGGTCCGCACCGGGAGCCAAGAAGACAGGTGCCGAATCTGTCACACCAGGCGGCAACGCGAAATCGAATGAACGCAGTGCGCCGGCCGCGACTGCCGCGTCTGAGCCCGCTGCAGCGCTTGATTTTGAATCGGGCATGGAGCAGATCTGGGAGCAACTAATCGCCACGCCTCCTTCGCGCGGGAGATCGATGACGACCGTCAAGGTTGGCGGGGCACGCATCCTGCTTTCCTCGTGGGAGGTAACGGCATTCGTGAGCGAGGACGGGCCGTCAGCCGAAGATATACGGCGAGCGGTTGTCGCGCGAGTGCTGGTGACGGCAGCGGTGGAGTCCGCCAAAGAAACTGGAAATGCGACCAGCCTGGACAGGGCGATGAGCATGGCACGCGTGGAAGTTACGCGCTTGCAGGAACGCGTGGACGTGGCAAAACAGGCAAAGGACACGGAAGCAGCCGTAAACCTGGGAATCAGCACGAAGCGCCTGCTCTCCGCGCTTGGCGAAGCAGAAAAGCTGTAAACGATTTCGCATTGAACCGGTAAAGCCAGCTGGGTATTTCAGGGAGCGAGCTCTCATTGCGACACGCCAACGTTCTAGTCCTCACAGATGAAACCGAATTTGCGCAGATGCTTACGGCGTGCTGGCAGGCCGAGCGCCAAGCGCCGGGCATTACCGTGATCGGCAGCGAACTCTGGCGCGAGCAAGACGCGCCTCGGCACGATCTGGTTGTAGTCGGGCCCTTACGCGAAGGAAAACTGACGAATGTGCTGAAGTCGCTCTATCCCGGTACGGCGGTGATACTTTGCGTGCCCGCAGATTCACGAGAATACGGACAACTGCGCACGAAATATCCGAGACTTGTCCATATCCCCTTGCGCGAAGATTGCGCGCAGACGCTTCTGCTGGTTGCCGGAGAATCGCTGCGACGCGCCGAGGCCCTTCGGCTAGCGCGGCACGCGGAACAAGCCGCAGCCAAGAATGAAAACCACGCGACGCTGGGACGCTACATGCTGGACATGAAACACAGCGTAAATAACGCCCTGACTTCCATGTTGGGGAACGCCGAGCTCCTGCTCCTCGAGCCCGGGCAGCTCTCTTCGCAATCGCTGGCGCAAATCAAGACCATTCACAGCATGGCGCTGCGAATCAATGAGGTAATGCAGCGTTTCTCATCGCTGGCGAGCGAGATGCGGGACGCTGAGACTGCTTCTCAAGGTGAGACGTCCGATACAGCCGCACCCGTTTCCCGGCGTCGTTAAGTTCCTCTGAGGTTCGCGTAACGTAATACAAATACAAGACTTAGCGCGTCACGGAACAGCGCCCTTGATAGGTCGAATCGTGGCCGCTGACGTGCACCTTTGGACCATGGACAAGTATGGGGAGAGTACGGCTGTGCAGAAAAAGGTGCTGATCATTGATGACTCGCCCGCGCAGGTGAAATTGATGCAAAGCCTGCTCGAAAAAGAGGGCTACTGGCCGGTGGGCTTGAGTGACCCCAAACAGGTCGAGAACACGATTGCGATCGAGCGCCCCAACGTGATCCTGCTTGACGTGGTGATGCCGGATCGAAATGGATTTCAGATTTGCCGGGATTTGAAAGGCAGCGCCGAGTTCAACATGATTCCCGTAATTCTGGTGACCTCGAAGGACACGGCGAGCGACAAGTACTGGGGTCAGCAGCAAGGCGCGGACGGCTACGTGACGAAGCCCTTTACGCGTGAGGAGTTGCTTCGCGCGGTGCGGCGGTTCGCATGATTTCAGCTGAAGAATTGAGCGGACTATGAGCGAAGACTTTCATCTAGTGCCGCTTCCCGCGGACGCGGATTCCGGCGATCTGCTGGAAGCGCTTGGTCCGATCGAAGAGAGGCCGCCGGAATCGCAGTACTGCGTTTTCCGAAGCGGGCGCGAACGATTTTGTTTGCCGGTTCTGGATGTGGAGGAGGTCCTGGACTGGCCGCTGGTCACAAGAGTTCCGCTGGGCCCATCGTACCTTGTGGGAATTTTCAACTTGCGGGGAGCGATCGTGCCGCTGATTGATATCGCGATTACAGAAGGCCGGCGCCCGGGGCTGCTGCCAAAGCATGTGGTGGTCGCTTCCATGCGCAGCGAAAAGCATCACGACGAAGTTCGGATCGGCATTGCCGCAGATGAAGTTGTCGGAACGTATTCGGTGAACACCGAGGATTTGCTCGAGCAGGCGCCGGAAAATGTGCCGCATTGCATCGGAATGTTGCGGCACGACGACCGCTTGGCGCTGGTGATCGATCTGCGCCGGCTGCTCGAAGTGTTTCCGGGGCCCAGCATTTGAGTTTTGTGGAGACGGCGCCGATTGCTGGCGCGACTCCGCGGAAGAGATTTGGAGGATGGCATGAAATCGCGACTGAGTACCACAATCTGGACGCTGGTCTTGTTGAACGGCGTGTTCTCGTTCGTCGTTCTGGGGCTGGCTTTCAGCGCCGGAAAGAAAGCGGGCGAAGCGTCCCTATTCGATTTTGGCTCGGCAGCCGGTGGGACGGTGCTCTTCGCCATCGTGCTGGCGCTGGCCACGTCGGTGATTCTCGCGTGGAGGCTTGGCAGCGGGTTGCTGGGGCCGGTGCAGGCGCTGGCGGAGTTCTCCGAACGACTGGCCGCCGGCGATCCGCGCGCGCGCGCCGAAGTGAATTCGAGCGATGAACTCGGCTACATCGCCGACAATTTGAACCGCGCGGTGGCTCGCGTCTCCAAGGCCACGAGCAACCAGGATGCGAACGATGCGTTACAGCGCAGCATCACGGAACTTTTGAGCGTGATCAATCAAGTGGCGCGCGGCGATTTGGCGCAGCGCGGCAAAGTAACGAACGACGCACTGGGGAACGTCACGGATTCGATCAACTACATGCTCGACAACTTCACTAAAGTTCTCGAGCGCGTCCGCAAAGCCGCGATGGAAGTGACGGCTTGCTCGAACAATATTCTCGTGGCCGCGGACGAAATGCAGGCGGGCGCAACGCAACAAGACCAGGAAATTACGAACACGTCGAGCGCCGTCGAAGAACTGACGGTTTCCATGAAACAGGTGTCCAACAACGCGGAAGCGAGCGCCGAAGCGGCACGCCGCGCACTGGACGCCGCGGAGCAGGGCAAGCGCGCGGTGCGCGACACGCTGGAAGGCATGCAGAGGATTCGAGCATCGGTGCAGGCCACCGCCAAAAAGATCAAGTCCCTGGGCGATAGGTCGCTGGAAATTTCGGAAATCATCAACGTAATTAACGACATCACGGAGCAGACGAATTTGCTGGCATTGAATGCGGCCATCGAAGCAGCGCGCGCAGGCGAAGCCGGCCGCGGTTTCGCGGTCGTCGCAGACGAAGTCAGGAAGCTCGCGGAGCACAGCCGCAGCGCAACGAAGGACATTGCCGCCCTCATTAAAGCGATTCAGGCGGAGACGAACGAAGCCGTAGTCGTCATGGAAGAAGGCACGAAAGAAGTGGAAAGCGGCGCCGGGCTGGCCGACCAGGCGGGACGCGCGCTGGACGCCATTTCGAACGTCGTGCGCCAGTCGGCAGAGTTGGTTCAGGAAATTTCGCTGGCATCGAAACAGCAGGTGCGCGGGACGGAAGGCGTGGCGCACGCAATGCAGATCATTTCCAGTATTACGCGGCAGACCTCGCAGGGAACGCGCGGAACAGTAGCAACGGTAAGCCAGCTCGTCAAACTGTCGGATCAGTTGAACGAAGCGCTGGCGCAATTCCGTGCGTCTTCCAAAGGAGCGGCAACGAATTCTCCGCGTGAAGATTCGGATCGGCCCGTCTCGGCAGGCGCATTGCGTTAAGAAGCGGCTCTCGCGCCGGCTAGTGCCGATGCACGAGAGTAGGACCCAGAAAACGGGATAACGATGACCGAATGCCAGGGACATGTGCTGGGGCTGAGCGAACACGAATTGAGCGAGATCCGCATGCTAATCGAAGAGCGGACGGGAATTTGCTTCGATGAATCGCGCGAGCGTTTCTTCTCCACGCGCGTGCGGGAACACCTGCGCTCCAAGGGAATGGAACGCGGCACGGACTTGTTGCGGGCGATGCGGACGTCCAATCTTGAGTACGAGGGATTGCTGGAACGGTTGCTGACGCAGGAAACGAGTTTTTTCAGGTATCCCGGCGTGTACGAAACGTTCGAAAAACGTGTGCTGCCTGAATTGCACACGAAGAAGTTTTGGAAGAATCCGCGCATGTTGCGGATTTGGAGCGCGGGCTGTTCGACGGGCGAAGAGCCGTATTCGATTGCCATCACCATCGCGGACTCGCTTTCGTTTGCGGAGTCGTGGAATGTGGAAATTCTGGCAACGGATGTGGGGCGGCACGCTTTGAAGCACGCGGAGCGCGCCATTTACACCGGCCGCAGCATTGGAAGCGTCACTGAGAAACAGCTGGCCGCACATTTCGTGGAGGTGGGCGGCGGATATCAGGTCCGGCCGCGGCTGCGCAAGATGGTTTCTTTCACACAGATGAACCTCGCGTCGGCCGTGTACGTCGGGCGTATGGACATGATTTTCTGCATGAACGTGTTGATCTATTTCTCAGAAGAGCGGCGGCACGCACTGGTGCAGCGCATTTACGACACGCTGGAGCCCGGCGGTTACCTTTTCCTTGGACATTCTGAATCGATTTCGAAAATGGCGGTGAAGTTTCAGGCAATCGTTCTGAACGATTGCATCCTGTACCGCAAGCCGACCGCGGAGGAATTGCAAAAGCCAGAACTTGTGACGGAGGGACGCGCGTGAGCTCAGTTGACCGCGAAGGCGTCGAGATGTTCCTCCAGGAAGCCTCGGAGCACCTGCAATACTTGCGGGAATACGTGAGCGTGCTTCAAGAGGTCGAGCCGCGCCACGAGGATCTGGAACGGCTCTATATTGCGGCGCACACGCTCAGCGGCACCTCGGCGAGCTATGGATTTCCCCGATTCTCGGAGATTGCTGGAAAACTCGCGCATGTATTTCAGTATTCACTGAATGCGCCGCTCGGCAGCGACTTGCATGGGCCGTTGACGGAATTCCTCTCCGACGGAATTTCGCTGCTTGAAAACGATCTTCTGGAAATCAGCGATACCGCCAAAGAAAATCTTGAGGACATCGCGGCCTTCAAAGAACGCTATCGCTTTGCGTTCCCGACGGAACCACCGCCGCTGAACTATTCTCAGCCGGAATCTCGCGGGCAGTTTGCCGCCGAAGCGGGAGAAGAGTCCGCTGCCGCAGCTGCAACAGGCTCTTACTTTGACGCCCTGCCGACCGACGACGAAGTGCCGGACGAGATCTTGGAGTTTTTCCAACCGGAAGCGGAAGAGCATCTGCAAATTGTCAGTGATTGCCTGATTTCACTCGAAGGCAACAACAATTCAGAAGAGATCAACAAGCTGTTTCGCGCCATCCATACGGTGAAGGGCTCGGCCGCGCAAGTCGGACTGAAGCGGCTTGGCGGGATCGCCCATCGCGTCGAGGATCTGATCGGCCGTTTGCGTGACGGCGAGATAGAGCCCTCCCCGGCGGTCGTTGATCTGTGCCTCGAAGCGGTGGACGTGCTGAAGAAAACGCTCCATCGCCAGTGGGCGGATGAAGCCGAGATGCGTACAGGGATTGATTCCCTGCTCGGCCGCATCGCGGAGTTTGCTCCGATGGATGCGGACGAAGCGGAGACACCTGCCGAGGAGGGCGTTGCAGCGGAAGAACAACGAGTGAGTGACGCGGACACATTGGCGAATGCTACGACGCCGGCGAAGAAAGCACCGAAACAAGCAGCGAGCGCGGCGTCAACCGCAAAGTCCGTTCGAATTGCGCTGGCGCGGCTCGATCGCATGATGAATACGGTCGGCGAACTGGTGATCAACCGCACGCGCATGGTTGGCCGCGTGGCGGAGCTGGAGAAGCTGGTCGATACACTAAGTTTCTCGAAGGAACGGCTCCAGGGCAAAGTCGGAGAGTTTCAGGAGAAGTACGAATTCAACCGCATCAGCAACAGCCGTGCCAGTCAGGGGCCATGGAAGCCAGCGCAGACGACGCAAATGCTGACGAGCGCGGCTGCCGGGGAGTCATCGTTCTGGTCGGAGTTCAGCGAACTGGAGATGGACCGGTACGACGATTTCAACATCTTGTCGCGATCGATGGCGGAAATTTCGGCCGACGTGAACGAAGTGCTCTCGCAACTCGAAGGGTTTATCGGGCGCGTCGAGGGCGACATTGATGAATTCACGAAGCTGGCGCATCACCTGCAGGATGAGATTACCGCGGCGCGCATGGTGCCGATTGGGACACTGTATTCACGGTTGTCGCGCGCGGTGCGGGATGCGGCGAAATCGACCGGCAAGCTGGTAGAACTGGACCTCTCGGGCAGCGAAACAGAACTCGACAACAACATCATTCAGCAGATTTCCGACCCGCTGGTACACCTGGTGCGAAATTCCGTAGCGCACGGTATCGAGCACAGCAACGACCGCGCGACCGCGGGCAAGTCGGCAGCGGGAAACATCACCGTGCGCGCCTACCATCGGGGCAATCATATTTATATCGAAGTGGAAGATGACGGGCGCGGAATCGACTACGAGCGTGTGAAGCAGAGCGCGATCGAGCGCGGGCTCGTATCAGCGGAAACCGCGGACCGGCTGACGGAGCGCGACCTTCGCGAAATGCTTTTCCATCCCGGCTTTACGACCGCCCCGGTCAAGACGGAACTGTCGGGAAGGGGTGTTGGGCTTGACGTTGTGCGTGCCAACTTGAACGCGCTTAACGGCGAAATCGATATCCAAAGCACGAGCGGACAGGGCACGAAGTTCACGCTTAAGGTGCCTCTCACGCTGATCATTTCGCCGGCACTGTTTGTGCGGTGCGGAACGACAAACTTTGCGCTGCCTTTGGCGGTCGTCGAGGAAATTCGCCGCTTGCGTGCCGACGAAATCGAGGACGTGGGCGGGAAGTTGCTGACCAAAGTCCGCGACGTCGTGACGGAAGTCGTTCGCCTGGACACGTACCTGGGATTGCCGCCGCTTGAGCCAATCAACGGCTATTTCCGCATGGTTGTCGCAAACGCAGGAAACCGGCAGATCGGCCTGGTAGTGGAAGACGTGCTTGGCAAAGATGAAATCGTTATCAAGAACCTGGGCGAGTATCTTCGCCGCGTAAAGCTCTTTCCGGGCACGACAATTGCGCCGGATGGCAGCTTGATTCTTTTGATTGACTTGAACCGCATGGTGGCAACGGAACCGAGCGAGCGGCGTGCGCTCCAGGCAAGCTCCAGCGCGGCGCGCATTTTTGCGCCGGGGTCGACAGCAGTTGCGCGCGGAACGATTCCTTCAGAAGCGATCGAGCGCGTCGAGCAAGAGCGTGTGATCATCGTGGCAGACGACTCCATCAGCGTGCGCAAATTCGTAGGCCGGATGCTCGAAAAGAACGGCTATCGCGTGAAGCTGGCGGCCGATGGAATGGAAGCCGCCGAACTCGTGTCGCAGCACGGGTGCCATCTCGTTATCACCGACCTCGAGATGCCGCGCATGACCGGGTACGAATTGATGGTGCAATTGCGGCAGAATCCGTCAACGCGCCGGATTCCAGTGATGGTCGTCACTTCCCGAGCGGGCGCGAAACATCGCGATCGCGCGATGAAAGAAGGCGCGTCTTCGTTCCTGACCAAGCCGGTTCAGGAAGATCAGTTGATCGCGGCGGTGGAACAACTTATGGGAACGGAGGCGGCCCGCCCTGTTGTTCCGGTGGCGTAGACGAGCGATGGCAACCCCGACCAAAAAGTTTCGCGTGCTGATCGTGGACGATTCCGCGTTCATGCGCAAGGTACTGGAAACCATCTTCAACGCCGACGAACTGCTGCAAGTGGTGGGCCACGCCAAAGACGGACGCGAGGCCGTTTCGCTGGCGGAGTCGCTCAAGCCCGACGTCATCTCGATGGACATTAACATGCCCCACGTGGATGGGTTGCAGGCGACCGCCGAAATCATGACCACGAATCCACGGCCCATTGTAATCGTCAGTTCCGAATCCAAGGAAGGCGCGGCAAGCACCCTGCGCGCCCTGGAACTGGGCGCCATTGAGTTTGTCGCCAAGCCCTCGAGCGGCATCGACCTGGACATGCAGAGCGTGAAAGAGGAACTCCTTCGAAAGGTGCGCATGGCCTGCAAGGTGCGTGTGGTGCGTACGGCATCGCGGCTGGCTTCGAAGTTGCAGGAGACCGGGGGCGCCAAGGCGCGTCCACCAGCGCCGGTCAGTGCCCGGCCCGCAGCTTCGTCCGGGCTCGACCAAAGATTTCCCGTCGTCGTCCTGGCGGCTTCGACAGGTGGACCGGCAACGGTCATGCGCATTGCTCCTGGGTTCACGCGCGACTTCCCTGCCGCAGTGATCCTTGTGCAACACATGCCTGCGGCGTTCACGACACAGTACGCCGTGCAGTTGGCCGAATTCACCGAGATTCGCGTCAAGGAAGCGGAAGCCAACGAATCTTTGCAGCCGGGCACGTTCTACATTTGCCCCGGCGGACAGCATCTTCGCGTTACGCCCACAGGCCGAATTCAGCTGGATAGCACAACGGGGCGCATCGATGGCTATCTGCCCAATATCGACGTCACGATGGAATCGGTTGCGACCTATGCAGGCGCTCTGAGCATCGCAGGCGTGCTGACAGGCATGGGCAGTGATGGGGCCAAAGGAGCCAAAGCCATCAAGGCCGCGGGCGGGCTGGTCCTGGCTCAAGACGAGGGTACATCCGTGATTTTCGGCATGCCCGCGGAAGTCATTAAATCGGGTGTTGTCGATCAGGTGCTTGGAATCGACGACATTTATGCAGCGATCGAAAAACGCGTCCTCGGCATTTGTCGCCCGGCTCCTGCGGGAGTTCGCTAATGCGCGTGGCGGCGCCAGCGAAGACCAGCCCGGCGCGGACGGAGCAGATTATTGTGTTCCGCATCTGCGGTGAGCTTTTCGCCGTGTCTTCTGCTTCGGTGCAAGAAGTCCGCAGCACCGATAGTTTTTCGGGATCGTCCACCGAGATTTCCGCCCCAGGTCTGCGGAAGGTGCGCCATGTCGTACGGCGCGGGGACAGATCGTTGTTTATCGTGAGCGGCGCACTGCATTTTGATCTTCCGCCCTCGCCGGGAACGCTGGTTTTCGTGCTGCGAAAAACTCGCACGGCCCTTCTAGTGGATGGCATCGAAAAGATGACGGCCATGTCGCGGCTCCAGGCGCTGCCAAAATCGTTTTGCCACGAGGAGAGACTGTGGTACCGCGGATTGACCACCGTTGATCAGACCGTTATTCCAGTGGTGAACCCGGAAGGGTTCTTGTCCCCGGAGGAGCTTGCCCTGCTGGATGCGTTCATGCCGCCACCCGCAGGCCGCGACGTCGAAAACACGGAAGGAACGGTAAGCGATTCATGACGGTATCTGCCGAACTCGAATTGCAATCGTTCGTCCTGCTACGGCTGGGGGAACGGCGATTTGCGGTTCCCGCCAACCAGATTGCCGAGCTTGTCGCACCCAGCCGGGTCTTCAAATTTCCGCACCGCACCGCACAAATCGAAGGAGTCATCCTCCGGCGAGGGCGAATTGTCCCGGTCTGCGACGTGGCCGAATCCCTTACCGGCAGGAAAGTGACGTCGCGCCGGCTATATCTTCTCGCAGTGCGCCATTACGGCGCGCAGACGGAGTGGGTGGCGCTGCCCGTCACCGGTGAATGTGAATTGATCAACGCGGAAATGACTGTTGCCGCAGAATCCGACGCCCCTCACGTGGCAGGCTGGCTCTCGCACGCCGGGGATGTGATCGAAGTATTGAATATTGATGCCATCACGCCGGGCCCAGGCGAGATGCGCGCGGAAGGCGAAGCAACGGTTGCTGTGGAGGCACGGCTATGACGGCTGCCGGACGCTCCGGAAAAATTCTCCTGATTGATAGCAACGTTTATTTTGCGAAGCGCCTGGGCGACGCGCTGAAGCGCGAAGGATTCGAAGTCATCTCGAGCACGCAAGCAGCTTTCGCGCTCACGGCGCTTGAATACGACGTGCCCATGGCGATTCTTTGCGCCACGAACATGCGGGAGATGGGCGCGCTCGAAATCGCAAGGATCATTCGGGCCGACGCCAAAAACGCCGCGTTGCCAATCGTCGCACTGGGCGACGGAAGCCAGCGCGCGCTGATGGAGGCGTTCCAGGCCGGGTGCGACGACTACGTCGACCGTCATCAGGCACCCGCGTTGATTGCCACCCACGTGAAACAGATCATCCTGAGCAAGACGCAGGGTTTTCAGCCCACGCAGATGCTGACCCAATCGGACACCAGCTTGAGCGGCAACCTGACTCACCACGACCTGCCGGGCGTGATGCAGATGCTGGGCCACGCGCGCCAGACCGGCGCGCTGCACATTAACGCTGACGCAACGGACGCAGTATTGTTCTTCGACGCGGGCGAAATTACTCACGCGGAATGCGGAAACTTGTTTGGCGATGAAGCCGTGATCCACATTCTGAAGAGCTGCGAGAACGGCGGCGAGGGCGTCTACAAATTTGTCTACGGAGCGGCCTCGACGCAGCGGACGGTGCTGCGCTCGTCCACCGATCTTATGCTCGATGCCATGCGCGAATACGACGAAGGAACGCGCGACATGGCGGACAAGGAAGCGCTATGAGCGAAACCATGACGATTCCGCCGCCAGGCGAAGCGTTGACAAAGAAGACGCCCACGGTGTATTTCATCGATGACAGCGCGACGATGCGCGAAGTCATCAAGATCGCTTTCCGCCGCGAGAACATCAATGTGATTACCTGCGCCGACGCGGCCTCCGCGCTGGCGCAGTTCGATCAATACCGCCCAGACGTCGTGATTACAGACGTCATCATGCCCGATCAGGACGGCTATTCCGTCTGTAGCCAGATCAAGCAGAATCCAGAGTTCAGCCAAATTCCCGTGGTGCTGATGTCCGGAGTTGTAAATAAAAGCGTGGCGGACAAAGCCGTTTCCGTAAAAGCCGATGAGCTGATTCGCAAGCCCTTTCAGCCCCAGGAATTGATCGCGCGGGTAAAGAGCCTCCTCGACCCAAAGGGAGCCGCAACTCCTCCCGCTGTGGAACGTTCGGGGTCTTCCAATGCGCTAAGCAATCTCTTTGCTCCGGCTCCCGTTCCAGTCGTGCCCCGGAACGTGGCACCTCCGCCTCCAGCAGCGCCGGAAACCACCGAATCGGCCTGGCCGCGCGCGCTTGCCGCTGCTTTCACGCCACGGCAACCGGCATCTGGGCAGCCTAACGTGCCGCCCTCCGCGCCTCCAACAGCGCGGTCCGCTCCGACCGCCTCCGACGTCCAGAAGCTGCGCATCGAAATCGCTCACCTGGACTTGCTCGTCAAGAAACTCCAGACCGAACTTCAGATTGAGCGGCAGTACAACCAGGCGCTCGAAACCCAAATACGCTCACTCACCGACGTGGAGTAACTCGCAGACGATTGCCTCTCCCTCGTGGCGTTTTCAAAATTGCGCCAATACAGCCAGCGGCCACGCCAACTTCGATCCACCTCTTGAACGCAACGACTTGTTGCGCAATTTCGAAATGGTTCCGACGCTTACTGAACATCTGAATGCCAGGGGCTAATCCCCCTACGCTGGGGCACGATTCCCGCGCAGCAACTGCTGACGCCTTTTCGCTGGCGTCGGTGTATGATACGACGCAGGTTGAGGTTTCCCTTCCGCGGTAGAGGTTGATTATGACACTCCATATCCTTGAGTCCCTGGCGACGACTTTGATCGGCGCTGGGTGTCTCTTGCTGCCTGCTTCAGGTTTGGCTCAACGCCCACCAGTGGACCCTTCTGGCGGGAGGCCGCCAGGCGGCGCTGCCGCGGGAATCGCCATCCCCACGTCGCACCTCGATGTGTATGTGCGGGATGTGGACGGGGGGCCGATCAGCCAGATGGCGCTGGTCACAGTCACCAAGATGTCGAACCAGTATTGGCGGCAGATTACAGCCCAGGCCGGCAGGGCATCCTTCGATAATGTCGCATCGGGCCGATACACCGTCCAAGTGGTTGCACCCGGCTATGTGAAGGCAGTCGAGGACGTTGATGTTATAGGGTCCGGGGGAAGCGAACTGATTTACGTTACCCTGAAACCTGAATCACCGGGTGGCGAACCTACACCAGTGGTGGCTGGACCTCCCGTCCTCGCCCCTAAAGCGCAGAAAGAGCTGGGGAAAGCACTCGAAGCGCTTCGTGCATCAAAGTTCGCGGAGGCGCGTGCCCACCTGGATGCGGTGTATCGCCTCGCACCTTCTCATCCCGATGTGAATTTTCTCTTCGGCGTGTATTCATCGCTAGTAAATGACTGGCAGCAGGCCAAGTCCTACTGGGAGAAGGCCATCACCATCTACCCGCAGCATTTGCTCGCCCGGGTTTCCCTCAGCGATGCGTTGTTACGGGAAAACAAGCCCGCGGATGCAGTTCCTCATCTCAAGAAGGCCTTGGAACTCGAGCCGAATTCGTGGCGCGCTCACGCGCTCCTCGCCGATGCCGACTTGCGCCTGGGGTCGTCGGAGGAGGCGGTCCGCGAGGCGGAACGCGCCGTCGAGCTCGGCCACGAGCGCGCTGCCGGAGTCCGGCCCATGCTGGCGAGGGCGCTCGCCGCGCAAGGGAAGGCCGATCGCGCCGTCCAAGTTCTGGAATCTTATCTTCGAGAACATCCCGCGGATACTGCAGCGCGGATGCAATTGGACTCCCTTCGTCCACGTCAGGTCCTCCCCTCTGGTCCTTCTTCTGCTCCCGCAGCTCCGGCGGTTTCCGTAACGCCCGCGGCGGCCTATCCATCGACTGTACCCGCGCTCCCCTTACCCTCCAGCTGGCTTCCCCCGGATGTGGACGAGAAAGTGCCACCCGTCGAGTCCGGAATCTCCTGTCAGCTGGACGTTATCGTTCGAAACGCTGGAAAGCGCGTGCAGGAATTCATGCGGAATGTGGATCGCTTCACGGCAACGGAGTCATTCTTCCACGAATCCGTGAACGCCTGGGGATTTCCTGCCCCGCCTGAAACACGCAAATTCGATTACGTGGTCTCCATTCAGGAAGTTCGCCCAGGCATCTTGAACGTGGACGAATACCGCAACGGCGGCCCTTCCTATGAGAAATTCCCTGGTGGAACGGCCACCCTGGGGCTGCCCTCACTCGTGCTGATCTTTCATCCCTATAGCGCGGTGAACTACGACATGACGTGCGAAGGATTGGCTCATTGGAACGGCGGCCTGGCCTGGCAAGTTCATTTCCGCCAGCGGCACGATAAGCCCAGTACGGATCGGCGTTATCGGGTCGGGGAAGCCGGCCCCTCCTACCCTGTCGCCCTTAAAGGGCGCGCCTGGATCGCAGCGGACACGTTCCAGATCGTGCGTCTCGAAACCGATCTTGTCGCGCCACTGCCGGAAATTCGCTTGGTCGCGGACCACACGACGATCGAATACAGCGCCGTGCATTTCCGCAGGCGCGATGTGGATATGTGGCTTCCGCGCACGGCGGAAGTCTTCTACGACTTGAAAGGACGCCGCGTTCATCGGCGGCACAGCTTCAGCAACTATATGCTCTTCTCCGTGGACGACCGGCAGTGGATCGACGTACCCAAAACCGAAGAGGTGCCTTCCACGGAATCTCCGTCCGAACCCACAAAGCCAAATCCGTCTTAATCCTTCTCCCATCATTCGGCTGAATCTCCAGCCCACGGGCCAGTTGACGGGATAGGGGATAGGAGCGAGCGAAACTGCCCTCCACTGCACTGTTTCTTGGTGCAATTTGGGAGTGAACGCATCTGAGGCTGGAAGTGGCCGACACATCCGCTCTTGAATAGACTAGCCTGCGATTGCCAGTCCATTGCAAGATGCAACTGGAGGGTTGTCCCATGCCCATGAAATTCGTGAAAACTGCTTTTGTGTTATTGGTCTTGTCGTGCCCTATCGCGCAAGCTGATGTAAGCGCAAGCCGCGTCCGCCCTGTGGGCCGAAAGCTGGAGGAGCACATTGCCGAGTTTGCCGAGACACCTCAAGAAGCCAAGGATCTAAAAGAGCTGCTTCCTCTCAAGTACAGCGTAGTCGAGGATGAAGAAATTAATGCCACAACGCAAAGGACACGGAACACTATTATTGTGAATCGCGGCTTGCTCCTCCTAGTGCAAAGCGATGATGAACTCGCTTTTGTCATCGGTCACGAAATCGGTCACATTCTAGTCGGACAGATGAAGAAGGTTGACCTGGAAAAGGCCCTAGAGAAATTCTGGCAAGAGTCGGCAGGAGCAATCAAAAACGAACAAATGGCCGATGAGCTGCTGGCAGACATGGCGGGAGTGATTTTGATGCATCAGGCCGGGTTCGATTCGGATGCAGCGGTTAAGTTCTTCCGCCATCTGATTGCGGAAAGAGGCTCACTCGACTGGGCCGCAATGTATGTAAAGGGCGAATCAACTTTAGACGATGTGCATTTGATCGAAGAGGCGAGGTTGCGGATCGTTTCTGCCGTGGCTGAAGACCTTCGAGAAGGGATGGAGAGCAAACAAGAGCCGCAAGAAACTCCATACATTTGGATTGGCAGATTCAGCGTTACATTCGAGGATGCAGGCGGTAAGCGGCAAATGGCGGACATAACAGACCTCTTGGGCCTCTACACGGAACATGACTTTCGCGCTGGCTGGACGATGGAAGTTGAGGCGCGAAAGGAGCTGATTCGAAAGCTCGCTCCCAAGCAGCATCCGAAGAAAGTTCTGCGTGTCCTCAATGTCGAGTTAAAGGAAATTGAACGGGAACCGTTTGAGGAGAAAAGAGAACGCGAAAAATGGTCCACAAAAGGCGGACCAGCGCCGTGAGGATGATGAGGGTCTTAGTCAAACTGCTTCCAACCGACAGTTGCGGAGATGGTTTGGAGCGATGCAAAACTGCCCCCTGTTGCACAATTGTGGTGCAATTGTGACGCGGTGATTTCCACTTGTCCGGTTTCGGCGTTAATCAGGACGTGAGCAAGCTTTCTTAATCGGTGAGTAAGAGCGGACTGTTCGCCGTGTAATGAACAAGCGTCGCCTTACCCTCAATCATCTGCCAAACGAATTGCTCGTCCAAGTTGCCATTGGCACATGTACGCGAAGATTTAATAATAACGAAACTACCGGAAGTTGAGGTTTGGTATCTGGCGAAGGTAACAACAGATAGCTCTCCGCACTTCCCCATCTTTCGATTGATTCTGCTCGAATATCCTATAAATTGGTCGCGACTTCCGGCTTTTTGAAAGCCTTCGGATGCGCTACTGTAGATTGCGACATACTGGCCACTGTCAAATAAGTGATGAAACGTATCGGCCGCGTTTTTCGCGTCGCGGTAATTTACCGAAGCTGAGCAACTACATAAGGCAAGAGATATAATCACAATAATAGAACGAAGCCAACGCCGCTTCATTTCCTCACGGCCTAGACGTGCAGGATGAATGTCCATCATCGCGCGGCCTCCATTTTGGACAACCGTCTCGCCCTGCTCTTTGTTGTACTTTGTGACCTTCTCCATAGCGTCGCGCAGATCATCTTTCAGCGATGATGTTCATCTACCCGCCCGATGAAGCGCACAGCTATTCGACCACGGCCAACAGTGTCCCTTTGATTCAACGGAGGACGGGTGCGCCCTCAGAGTAAATAATCAAGGAAGGGGTACGCTTCAGGATTCAAGTGCATGGTAAGTCGCGTTACCGGAGAAGTGGAAGCCACGGCTGGAACTTTGCATAGCTGAGCAGCTAAGGTTGGTCAGGTTTGAAAACACGGCCTCCCGCGCAATCTATTGAGAACGGCTTTGACTTCCTCCAAGAACGAACCGGAGGGAGGGCATCAAGCTTGACAGAAACGGGCACGGACTTATCTTCCCAGACTTCGGTTTCGACCGTGTTGGGCGCAACTAGCCGGAAGTCAGCATTGGAAATCCCCACCACAAAATAATGGTCAAGGGTGCGCACGGTTCCATCCTTCCGAGTCAAGAATTGAGTGGGGGCATGCCATGCTTGGTGGCCGCCCGAACTGGTCAGGCTAAACACAAAATATTGCGAGTCGGGAGTCCATTCAGCTTTTACTACCCCGAAACCGTGTTCGTTATCTTCCGAGGAATAATCAAGGGCGCAAGCAATCTTGCCTTCGCTGGACTTGAACTCGATTCTGCTTTCATATTCGGAACGTCCAGCCTCTTTGCTGACGGGCACAACCACAACGCGCACGCCGCCATCCGGGGCCGTGTATTGTCGTTGTTTCTTTTCTTGCTTGGCAAGTTCGGCTGTTTCTGCTGCCGTCATCACAGAAACCATCACGAAAACGAGCAAAAGGGAAGTTTTCATGTGCGTCTAGACAGAGAGTATAGAACAAGTCGGTCAACTCCCGGTTAGTCGGATTATCGGAGAAGTGACGCTACTTCTCTGGTTTGCTCGAAAATCGACGTTGCAACGTCTCCATCGAACGACTCAGGAAGTACCACCAGACCGTTCCAACGACTCCCCAGACGGCCCAGGCAAACCAACCATATTCAGCGGAGGTGAACATTACGCTGAAGGCTATCGCCGAGATTGGCAGGTCAGCTACCCACAAGATTCCAAAAGGCAAACGCGCCGGTCCGTCGAGTATAGGCTTGCTTGAGATCCACATTAGGACAGAAGTTGTCACGAACAAGAGGGCGTGCAATACGGGTACAGTAAATCGCGCTCGCAGGAGATTCAGCATCGCAGAATCTTACCTCACCGAGGGGATTCCCGACTGCTCCTCCCAGGCGTAAGTCCCGATAAGTCGTGCCTTTGTCTTGGCAATACTCTGATTTCAGAGCAGGCCGAGGCCCTTAAGAATCGAAACTAGTAATTCCTTGGTCTTGCGATGGGGTTTGCTACGACCGGCCCTCAATTCGATCAGCTCTCGGCGCGATAGTCTTTTCTCACAGGCGTTCACAAGTACATGCAAGGGAATCTTTTTGAGTGCAGGCTGAATCTTGGTAATCCATTTGCTCCGTTTGGGATCAGCATATTCGGTATAGACATTCTGCTCGGAGTGAACCATCCCCGCTTCGACGTTCTCCAAACTGTTCGACTCCTTGCCGATGCATTTGATTTGGTCGATCTCAATGTGCCGCCTCTGCAACAAACCAACAGTTCGCCGGCCACACGGATTTCCAAGTGCATCAGCGCATTTTGATTCCTGGTGAAACTCATACTCGGTGACCACATCTCCGTAAGTCTTAACTCGCGCGATATCCCTTGATCCGTAGTGACCGCGCGTCGTGATACGAAACCGTTTGCCGGTGTATTGGTCAATCCACTCCTTTTCGAGCCATTTCCGAGGATCAGGATCGTAAGTGGAAATAAGATGGCATTTTTCGGGATCAACACCGTCCGGATGGCCGAAAGGACTCATTTGGCAGGTCTGAAGGAAATTGAACGGCTTGATTTGTTCGGCGTATGGTTTTCCAGCATTGAGCGATTCGAGGCACTTCATCAGCGACGGACTGCTGACCGTGGTTCGACCGATTGCAGGGAGATGCGCAAACGGCAAGTTCTTTACCTTGAGACCGAGAGACTTGCGCACGATCAAATCCCACACCGCAGCCGTCCAGTTTCGGTCCGAAGCTTCTGGGTCTGCCGGGTTAAGCAGATGGCCCAAGCCATGCCTCGACCATCGGTCTTTCTTGTTATTAATTCGTTCTCGCAGTAGAACCGGTTCCCCATTCTCATGCCTTAGGAACAATGCATAACGTTTCGCGGAGATTGCAACGCACCAGAGTTGCCGTCGCTTGCCGGTCTTTGGATCAAGATTGTCGTCCTCAATCTTGAGGACGGAACCAGAAATTACCTTCCGGTCGTAGGGATTAAGGGTTTCAAACTTCGCAACGATTTGATCGACTCGCTTCCACGTTAGAGCTTTGATTCCTTCCTCGCGGTTTGCGGTACGAAGCTTTCCTCCCTTGCAAGGAATGATTCCCCCTTGCTTCGTCGCAACGATTGCCATGGAATCGGTATCTTCCATGGCGTAGGTTCCCCCTAGCCGCGAAACAGAATGCTCCAGCAAGGCAAGCATTAGTCGAGCGGCCCCCGTTATCAGGGAAGCCAAAGGGGGAAAGCAAAACTCCCCTGGTTTCTCGGGATGAATGACGGAGCATTCGTACGGTTCAGGATCGATTCCCTGGCATCGGACCTTAACCCTCTTCTCCGTTTCCTGCCGATTCATTTCCGCGAAGATTCCGTAGCTCGTCGCGTTGGCTAGTACTTTCAAAGCCTTATCCAGACGATCCACATCCTCTTTGGACAGTTCTTTTCTTTTTGGTAGGGATTTGCGCTGTTCGATTACGGTGCGGAACAGGTCTTGTGTCAGCGGATTAACACCGACTTCCCCACCCAGCCGTATCGACTTGAGGTTAGCTAGTTTTCTGTACGGAACGAGTTTGAACGCATCCACAATGACCGGAATCTTTCCAGTCAAAAGGACAGAGGCCGCAACATCCGGAAGCGAAAACCATAGGGCTTCCGACCGCGCGTGGTCAGACGCGTAGAGGTAGTTCAGAGCAACCTGCCAGTCATTGCTGACGGCGTTGTATTTGCCGCGCGACGGCAGAAGATCGCCGTTCGGGATTAGCTTCACGAACGCGGAGAAACGTTTCCAGGTCTTTTGGCAAAACAGTATTTCTGGCGTTAGGCCGCGCAGGAACTGCTCGATTTCAGTTTTGCAGTGTTTCACCCGGACTTCGCGCGCGATGAGAAACTGCCGCAGGTCCATCAAGCTATTCACGGTCGGATACATCGACAGAAAATCTACATAGACCACAGGCACTGGCACTTTTCGGATGTGAGCGCTCGTTCTTCCACCGAAAAAGGCTGTCTGCGCAAAACCCAGGTATGCCTCGGGAAAATCTGACTGCCGCTCCAAAATCGGAGTGATTCCCATCCCGTGTAAGTAGGATTTGCCGATTGAGGCTGGCGAAAAGGCTTTGGTGGGCTGCAGATTAATCGGGTGTTTCGCGTACTCGGCGAGGAGTTTGAAAGCCAGTTCAGCTGTGGCCTGAACGTCGCGGCGGTTGTAATCGATGTAGTCGTAAGTGACTATGCCGTGCCGCGCGACATGTTGTTTCCCGTGCTCAACACCGAACGCGCGGCAGGCGCTGTCCAAAGAATAAGCCCTGTCCGTCAGGGCGAAAGCGAGGGTACGCAGATCGAGCAGGTGACCGCGAAACTTGTAGCCTTTTTCCGGCTCTCCCGTTGCGGAATCTTCGGGAATTAGGTCAGACAAGTCGGCACCGAAGCGCGCGGTAAAGCCCTTCAAGGCACGCTTTGAGTCGATGTGTTTAACGCCGACACTTGGTCGGTGGGGATCGGGTTTTTCGCTGCCGTTTTTAATGTAAGACCAAAGCGCGAGCGAAAATCCGCCTGCAAATCGACCTCGGGCCGAACGACCGGCAATGGCAATGCGAGATAAATCGAATGGTAGATTGAATCCGACTAATAGAGCGCGTCCCTTATAGACCGCCTTGTAAAACTTCTTAAGGAATTTGCGGCGATTCAGTAGCAGTAGGTGAGTGCCCCGGCGGTTCTTTTCGGCCACGTATCCTTCGAGCGTTTTGCGGTCTTTAGCGGGCAGGTCATCGGCATAAAACAGACCCTCTTCGTGCAGCTCGTTATCCACAAAAAATCGATAACTTCCGAATGTCAGGCGCTGAGCTTCGTCCGTCCGCGTCTCGGTGTCAAAAACCAACATCGCGCGAGGGGGTCGCCACACTTTGTTGGTACGCCTTTGTTCTGCACGTTTGAGCGCCGGGAAAACGCGAATCGCCACCGCCAAAGGAAGAGGCTTTTCACGGTGCCCGACTAGCGTTTCGGTTTGCGCTTCGGCGAGTAGCATTCCATCTCGGTTTTATCCCTTCGATCAAACACCCTTGCATTGTTCCTCTTTTGGAAGAAGGCCCCCTTACTGGGGGGCCTTCTTCGGGTTTTCGACGTTGACGAAAGTTCCTCCCTTTTGCCCCTTCCGGATGATGAAGCGGACCTGCTGGCCGAGCCAGTCGTCCGTCTCCTCGCTTCCGAGTTGCCGGACGATCGCTGCTATGTCCCATCTCTCGAAACTGGATAGAAATGAGAACTTGGCCGTTCCGTTCTTGAACTCCATCGCCAGTCCTTTGAACTTTGGAGAGGCGATTTGCTTGCAGGAAATCATCTTTCCTGTGACTACCCCCTTCTTCTGCAATTTCCGAAACAAACGGTCGTCGAGCAAGGGCAGTCGCTCTTGCTGTCCTCCGCTTTTCACATATTTTGTAACTTTCATTTTGTTTTTCTCTTTTCCTGCGCCCTGCCTTGATGAACCCGGTTAAGGCGCAAACTCTTTAAATCGTTGGCTAGTGAAAAATCCATCTAAAGTGCTGGGGCCTTTGCGTTTCGTATAACTGCGGCTGATTTCACGCCTCCTGCTCGCTTTCGTTTACGCTTCGGTGCAAAACGTTCCATCTCAGTCCCGACCCACCACGTAGGACCGAGGCGCTTTTCCAAGTGCTCGTCCAGCGTTTCCAACATTTCGGCGTTTGGAATCAGGAGCGCACAAACGAGGTAATCGTTTGTCTCGCAATACCCGCGTACACGGGCCGCGCCTGCACGAACGGGACTGCTGTCCGGGTTGACCCAGGTCTTTGACGGCCATTCGTACTGCTGAGGGCTTAATCTGGCTCTATGGTCATTGACAGGTGTCGGTATGGTGGTCGAATCGTTGGCTTCGCCTGCCGGGTGATGATCGTCGAATGGTAATCGGCCAAGTTGTTCCCGCTGGCAATTCGCACAAATCCTTGGATTAGTTCCCCGAATCAGTGCCAGGGGCCGATCTTCACCGCACTCGACGCAACGGCTACCCACTCCAACGCGACTACTCGCTCGCGCCTCCCGTGCGAACGCTGCAATGGGATCGCGAGACGGTTTCTTTTTCATCGCACACCTGAATACAAGGATTCAAAGGACAAAACACCAGCCGAACCAAGGCGATTCAGTTGATTGACGTCGGTAATGAAAAGATGGCGCTTCCGAGAGGCGTCAGTGACTTTCTTCCCTTGGAATTCACGTAGAGCGGAGTCGTCGCCGGTCTGGAGATACCGCTGAACCGCAGCCCAATAGCTACCTAGAAGGCTAGCCTGACGCGAGTCTCGAACCGCAATTTCTCGTCTGCCTTCAGGCGTTACGACGCTCAGGATGCGTAATAGCCGATCCGTTTTCCTTGCGACGTAGTGACCGTTCCTCTGTTTTCGGAGAGCCGAACGCCCGAACTTGACCACCATTGCTGGATGGATGCCGAATTCCTTCGACGCTCTTCGGAGTGAGACGCGCTCCGCTCTCATCTTCGAAATAACGTGTGAAATTGAATCCCAAGTTTCTTGGAATTTCCTTGACCGCGAAAAATACTGTTGCGCAGTTGTTGGCACCCTCTCACGACGAGACTTGATCTTCCGGCGGATAGCACGATTTCGGCTCTTACCACCAGGTTTCTTGTATGTCTTGGGTTTCCTACCGAATCGGCCATTTTGCTGCTTGAGGTTCTTTTTCATGATTTACAGGATTTGGCCCAAATTCGAGATAAACTCAATCCGATTTTCAATCATTTGGGGATGAAATTGTCGCAACCCACTGAGAAGAGGCTGCCTGGCAGGCCGAAGGAAGCAAGCGAAGCGGAACTTCTGAGGTACGAAGCCCTTTGGGTTGACACATTTCGGGGCCTCCGAGATGGCAATCCTGAAATCGAGACGGAAGTACCCGCCGGGTCAAGCATGTTTATCAAACGCAGCGGGCCAGGTCAGGAACAGCTATACATTGAAGGGTTCGGGAAACCCCCGCGTGTCATTCGGCAGCCAAAATTTAGCACTACGCCGGATGAACTGCGAAGCTGGCGCTCCAGAGTACAAAAAGAACAAGATCAGTTTGAAGAAGCAATGTTGGATCCGGCCCCGGTGCGGGCTAAGGTCGCGGCCATTCCCTCCGAGCGCCGACTGTGGGAAGCATTGAAGCGAGCTGACAACGCCACGCGGGTGCGAAGAATCTACAGCCAATCAAACATATGGCTCAAGCCACGTCTGGAGTTTCCGGGCGGCGGTTTTATCGAGCATTGGCCCTTTCGACGCATCTTGTACAGAGATGCAGAAGCATTTTGCCTTGCGAAACTCGATCCCAGGTATCCAGGCCGCGATCAAAGAAAATCAGGAGACTACCGAAGAGTCGAATATCTTGCCCGCGTAATGGCAGGGCTCACCGTGCGGCTAGCACCGTCTACCGCCGTAGAAATGCTCCGAAAGATGAAGCACACAGAACAATGCATATGCTGGCGATGCCTCATGCAAATCGCCCCGCGTTTCCCCATAAGCCTCGCGCGTTATTTAGCCGAGGGGAATTGGTTTAGGTGAATCTCGCCATTCCAAAAGGTGACGAGTATCGACAGACGTAATAAAATGTTGACGTAGGGCTATTTAGAGAAGTTATCAAAACAAGAAAGAAAGCGGGCCTGTCGCCTGTTCGAGCAGACGACAAGCCCTAACCACCAAGGAGGTATCAGCTCCAATGGCAGCTACGCAGACCGTACCTCAACAGCCTCAGCACTGCAATTTCGCTTCAATCCTTCCGCGACACGGTGTCGTGACCCTCTTCGGCTACGGAATCAAAGTCCATGTTGATCGCGGACATCTGACCCTTCAGGATGGAATCGGCGTAGTTCGTCGCGAGGTCCGACTTCCTCGCGTAGGCCACGCCCTACAACGCCTAGTGGTGATCGGCTCAGATGGGATGGTGTCACTAGGCGCGCTTCGTTGGTTGGCAGATCAGGATGCTGCATTTGTGATGCTCGACAGGGATGGCAAGGTCCTTCTCACCACGGTACCGGTGCGGCCATCTGACGCGAGATTGCGTCGATCTCAGGCACTGGCCGAATCTACGGGCGCGTCGCTTCAACTTACGCGAGAGCTGATTGCTCAGAAGTTGTCGGGACAAGAGAAAGTTGCGCAGGATAAGTTGAAACGTTTGGACATTGCAGACTGCATTTCATCCTTTCGATCCCAAGTTGACGTTGCCAAAGGAACCCCAACAATCCGCCGATGTGAATCGCTCGGGGCCAAGGCCTATTGGTCAGCATGGCGCGATATTCCGGTTGCCTTTCCGAGGAGAGAGCTGCCGCGTGTACCCCATCATTGGAAAGTCTTCGGCACTCGCGAATCCCCGCTCACAAACTCCCCACGCTTGGCGGTTAATCCAGCCAACGCGATCTTGAACTATCTGTACGCCATTCTTGAGGCGGAGGCGCGATTGGCAGCAGCAACACTTGGGTTAGATCCGGGCCTTGGAGTTCTTCACCTTGATAGTCGGACGCGGGATAGCTTGGCGTGCGATCTCATGGAACCGGTTCGGCCTCTAGTCGATTCTTACCTATTGGATTGGCTAACCCGAGGGCCACTGAAGCGTGAATGGTTTTTCGAGCAGAGGGACGGCAACTGTCGGCTGATGGGGCCGTTTGCGCAAACTATAGCTGAAACGGCTCTTAGTTGGAGACGCGCGGTTGCGCCATATGCGGAGCGAGCGGCTCGCATATTTTGGGCAAATGCCAAGAGCGCGTCGAACCACCTCTCACCGGCGACACGTTTAACTCAGAGTTACCGGAGGATGGCCAGGGGAAAAGAGCCGGTTCCATCTGTCCCTGAAGTCCCTCACGCACCCAGACTATGTAAACTATGCGGAACGTTTATTAGGGGACACCAGAAGGTCTGTTCAGTGTGCGCCCCCACCAATTCAAAAGAAGCACTCATTAAAGCAGCGCACAAGGGCCGAATTGCTTCACAGACTCCGAAAGTCTTGGCTCGTCTCGCTGAAAAGCAAAGGAGTCACCAAATCGCACAACGAAATTGGAATCCAGCGGATCAGCCGGATTGGCTCAGGGAAGCTGCATTCGATGAGAAAATTCGCCCCAGGCTGGCCGATGTGACAGTCTCGACTATCGCTTTGACACTTGGCGTTTCGCTTCCCTATGCCTCGGATATACGTGCCGGTCGAAGGCGACCTCATCCGCGACACTGGCTGACGCTTGCGCGGCTCGCCGCTGTTTCGTCGGATGCGTGATGTTACCGGAAGCTAATCCATTGTAACCAGTGATGATTCATTTGTGGTACAGTTTCAGATTTTAAACTAGCCGCGACAAAGGACTGGTGGTTTCATGAGCAGCAGTACCGGCTTGGCTGTCGCCTCAGATCCTCACGTCTTCTTAATTGGTCGACCACCCATCGGGGAGCTTCTGGGCTTTATCCGGACCATGGCGATCGACGGCCAGAATGTTGATCTCGGTGATCTGACTGCGGAGTGGCGTGCTGCAAACGACCACGTGCTCAAGCTCGAAAAGGATGAGGCGGGTGCAGCATATAATCCACCGGTTACGACTCTCGCGGAATCCCTTCGTCCGCTTTCAGCAGCCGTCATTGCAGACCCTGTCTACAAACGTGCCTATCGCTTCGTACCGACAGATGTAGCAGTAGTTGACTTGAATCGAGTTGTTGTATTCCAGAAATTCATCAATCTTTCATATGTTGAGGAGCTAAAGCACCGCCTAGGCTCAACGCCGTCCCCCGAAGCCGTTTTTCGTCTCGCGCTCCCGCTTCAACCGGAGCAGCCACAATTTCAATTGATGCAGAACGCGCAGAATATGTACACCTTGGTATCCACCTCAACCGACTTTAGATTTCTTGAGGCACAGATCATACAACCTCAGAAGGTGCCGTCTTTGGACTCGGTGGGCCGTCCCGTGGCGATACTCGGGATCACTATCGGGTACGGCTCAAACTTCCTAAATGTTCTTCATGTGGAGAATCGATTGGTTCTGGGGAACGGCAGCCATCGTGCCTATGCTCTTCATGACCTCGGAATTACTGAAATTCCTTGTTTAGTTCAACGAGTAACTAGACGGGAGGAGTTAGACCTTGTGGCCGCTGGGGATTTAGCCAGTAGTCCAGATCGATACCTCAAATCTGCTCGGCCGCCGATGCTCCGTGACTACTTTGATCCAGCATTGCAGAAGATAGTGTCGGTCTATCGCAAAAACCGGGTTGTCCGAATTCAATTTGGGGTCGA
>QHYE01000004.1:0-11546 GCA_003224055.1 Acidobacteriota bacterium
CCACGGCCGCAAGTCTGTTGATTGCAGTCCATTCAGGGCTGCCTCTTTGCTTAACCAGTTCGGCAAACCCACGGCATCCGCGCCCGTCGGCTTTTTTCGCTCCTCAGATTGATCCTCACGGACGTCGCCGGAGGCACTGCAATTACCGAATCCGATTTTGCCTCGATCGTCATTACTAGAGTCTTCAGGTTCCCCGTGCGGCTAACTGTCGTGGTGCCCTCTTGCGCGTGAACCGCGGCAAGCGAACTAATAATCAAGGATGCGACCAATAGGACGTCAGCAGGTTTTGGCATGGATTGGCACATAGCAATGCGATTTTCTTCCGAGTCATTCTAATACGATTGTGAGCAGGGGTGAATGGAACAGAAGCAAGACTCCAAACAGGTGATTTGACTCCGGCCCCGCCTACTGGCCTCCCGTCTGACGATTGAACATTGCATATTTTTGTTATACGCAACCACTCCGCCTATTGCCCGAAGGCCATCAGCAGAATGGGCCGTGCCATTATGGCTCCGTATGTCGCATATGACGCATGCCGCTCCTCCCATGCAGAACCGATACAATCACAGTCTCTGGAAAATCGTTGCCACGAATTGAGGAGCACGATGCAACACAACTTGCAGAACACCATTTCGCTTCTCACCCGCACCCCCACTACCCTCAATGCGCTTCTGCGTGACCTACCGGAAGCGTGGACGTTCCGAAATGAAGGTGAAAACACTTGGAGCGTGTTCGATATCATCGGGCATCTGAATCACGGCGAACGCACGGATTGGATGCCGCGAGTGAAGGTAGTGCTGCAATTTGCAGAGACTCAGGCGTTTGAGCCCTTCGATCGTCAGGGACACGCACGAGAGATTCAAGGTAAGTCGCTGGGCCAGTTATTGGATGAATTTCTCCGTTTGCGGTCGGAGAACCTGGCCGAACTGCGTGCCTTGAATCTGCGGCAAGAAGACCTCGAGCGGCGCGGACGGCATCCTGCCCTCGGAGTCGTTACTCTGTCACAGCTGCTGGCCACCTGGGCCGCTCATGACCTAACGCACCTGCACCAAATCTCAAGGGTCATGGCCCACCAATACCGCGAGGCCGTGGGCCCGTGGAGCGCCTACCTTGGCGTGCTGCAGTGCGCCGGCCACAGCTCTCCTTAATAAGCTCTCCACCTATGTGGAGGGTGGTCCATCCTTGCGGAACAATAGGGGTGTGTACCAACAATTCTCAATCTGGAACTCTGCGCAGCACGCTCGCCAAACGCCACTCAACCAACTCTGGTGGCGCCCCGTATCGGTTCTTCTACTCCGCGCACTTCGCGCACCTCTGTGATCTCTGCGCTCGCGGCGGACGGCGCCTCTCCCGACCGGGGTCTGGATCCTAATTCCGTTCCCTTCTTTGGACTTTCAACTTTTGACTGTCAACTTTCAACCTCCCCATCCCCTAAGTCCCTTCCTTGCCACACTTCCGAGCCCCCGGGGGAGCCAGACACGATACTCGCGGGAAGTGTCGGCCGAAAGCGCATCCCATTTCACGGTACAATTGGAGATATGGCAGTGCGTTTGATTGCTTTGGACATCGACGGCACGCTGCTCGACAGCCGCTGGCAGCTCCCTGCGGCCAACCGCGCGGCGATCGCGGAAGCGGCGCGGCGCGGCATCGAGGTGGCGCTGGTCACCGGACGGAGATACGACTTTGCCATGCCGGTGGCCCGCCAGATCGATTCCCCGCTGACGATGATTGTCAACAATGGCGCGTTGATCCGCTCGAAAGAAGGGCGGACACATCTGCGGCATCTCCTGCCGCGCGATATTTCGCAGCGTCTGCTGCAGCTCACGAAGCCCTGGCGCGATGGCGCCGCCGTGGTTTTCGACCGGCCACGCGAAGACCAGGTCATGCTCGAAGTTCTCGATCAAGACGATTCGATGCGCTACGCCTACTATTCGCGCAACATGGAGTTCATCGGGCTGGCGAATCCTTTGGAAACCTGCCTGACGGAGGATCCGATCCAGGTGATGTTCTCCGGAAAGGTCGCGCCGATGCGGGAGGCGGAAGCGGCTCTGCGCGGGGCCTCTTTCGCGGGAGAGTATGGACTCGCGGTGACCAGTTACGAGAGCAAAGACTTTGCGATGATTGATGTAATCCATCCCATTTGCTCGAAAGGATCGTCGCTGGCGGAATGGGCGGCCCTGCGCGGCGTAGCGCGCGAGGAAGTGATGGCCATCGGGGACAATCACAATGACCTGGAGATGCTGGCGTTCGCGGGCATCCCCGTGGTGATGAGAAACAGCGTGCCGGAATTGAAAGCCTTCGGCTGGCACGAAACAGGCACAAACGACGAAAGTGGCGTGGCCGCGGCCATCGAGCACTTTGCATTCCGGGAGGCCGCATCGTGCGCTTGAGGCAAGCCGCACTGCTGCTTTCTCTTGCGCTGCTTGGCGCGCCGGCGGTACGAGCAGAATACGTGGTGCTTCGCAGCGGCCAGCGGCTGACGGTGACGAGCTATCAGCTCAACGGGGATACCTACCGATTGCAGATGGCCGGAGGCTCCGTGGAAATCGCAGCGGAAGAAGTGGTGGCCATCGAGCCGGAAGAAGTCTTCACACGCGCGCCCGCGACACCTGCCGTGAAGCCTCCCTATCGTGAGTTGGTAGAAGCGGCCGCGGCTCGGTACAACGTGGATGCGGATTTGATCACCAGCGTGATTGCGGTGGAGTCCAACTTTGATCCAAAAGCGGTCTCGCGCAAAAAAGCGCGCGGCCTGATGCAGCTCTTGCCGGAAACCGCGGCGCGGCTGGGCGTGCGCAACATCGAAGATCCGCAGGAAAATATTGATGCGGGAACGCGCTATCTTCGAGAGCTGCTGCAGAAGTACAACAACAATTTGGCGCTCGCGCTGGCTGCCTACAACGCGGGACCGGAGCGGATCCAACAATACGGCCGCGTGCCGCCTTTCCAGGAAACTATTTCTTACGTGCGCCGGGTGAAGCGCGGCTATGAGAACAACAAGGCCAGCACTCAGAAGAAACGTGCGGCGCGCGCGGGAACATTGCCCGCTACTTCCCTGCCCCTCGCGGACCAAGCCCAATAAAAACTATTGTTGCTGCGGTGGATTTTGTGGCGGGTTTTGCGGCGGATTCTGCGCGGGCTGCTGACCAAAGGGAGTTTGTCCCGGTGGCTGGCCCAAGCCTGTCCCCGTTTGCATTCCTGGCTGGCCGACCCCCATGGTGTCTTTCGACGGGTCCCAAATGAACTCGAAGAGCCGGTAGTTCTTGGCTTTTTCGTAGACCATGATGGAACGCTTGTTGATCTTGCTACCGACTCCAATAATGTTGCCACCGATGATGGTCGACGTGTCGGAACTAGACCCCGCTGGGGGATTCGCCAGTGGGTCATTCTGGCCGGTCCCGCTGTCCGTTCCCGAAGTGGCGGGCGGATTCGCGCCGGATGGCGTTCCAGCGGGCTGCGTTCCACCTGGTTGCATTCCACTTTGGCCCAGCGTGCCGCTTGAGCCAGGCGGCGGCGGCGGTCCTACGCCTATTCCGCCCGAGGGATTCGCAGGGGCCCCCGGGGCAGTGGCTTGCGGAAGCTGCAAATTCTGCGGCGGTTTCAAGCTTCCAATGAGTTGTCCTGCAGCACCGACATAAATGAGGCGCCATGCCCCATCTTCTTTGTTCATGGGGTCTTTGTAGGCTTGGCGCATGAAGCGGAGTGAGCCAGTTTTCGGCTTAGTCAAGTCGTCAAGAGAAGTCGGAAAGCGCCCCATCTTGCGGTAGTAAAGTTTCACGCCGCGAGCATATTGCTTTCCGCGCCAGACCATTTCCTTCTCTTTTTCGCGCTTGCCTTCGGTCAGGATGTTCGGCGCAACGGCAACGACGGAAATGAGCAAAAGGGTCACGAGGAAGACGACCATCAGCAAGGCATATCCGCGCTCGCCATGGTGCACTGCCGTTCGCTGGCTCCGGGCTTTCATACCGAGGGACTCGCTGGTTGTTCTTCGAGAGCCTTTGTGCCATGGCGTCCGGAAGAAACTTCCTCGAAGTCGAGACTCGCGTTATTGACCTTGAGAATGCGGAATCGATTCAGGAAGACCTCGCCCTCGGAAATAATGAATACGTCTTCTCCATCTGTAAAGAAAGCACGGCGGGCCGTGCCGTTGGGGACCGTACCATAGCCGAAGAAATGCATGTTGGGCGGAATTTCCGGCGGCGGTGGAGGTGGTTCAACCTTTGGACCTGAGGGCTCCTTCGTGCGGACAACTTGACTCGGCGTCTGGGACGGCGGGGGCGGAGCAATCGGGCTGAAAGGATTCCGGCCGTTGCTCTTGTATTCCGTTTTACGGGCTGCTTCCCGCCGATCCGTATGAGGAGCGGGGTTTTCGACAGAGAGCAACCTGTTGTAATTCTGCGTCACCGCCACCGCGCCGGCAGGAGCGGAGGTCTTGTGGCGAAAGAAAAACCAATACCAAATATTTCCTGCGATGATCAGCAGCACGACGAGCACGACGAGTTCTTTCTGCTGCTTCATGAGGCCGTCCGAAAATAGGTCTTGAGGTGTACCGAAACCTTAATGGTCGCGGATGGGCCTTGATTCGCGCTCTCCGTAGCCAGCACCAATGCATCCACTTCGTAGAGATTGGGCGAGCGCTGGACGCCGTTCAGGAATTGGATAACGCTCTTGTAATCTCCGACGACGGCGGCATCCATGGTCACTTGCGTCATTCCGCGGCTGGAAATCTCCGATTGCCGGAAGGAGAGATCCTCCAGACGAATACCGGATTTCCGGGCGATGTCGCCAAGCTCCGACCGCACTTTGGAATAGCCTGCGCTCGCGGGAAAGAGTGAGTTTTCAAACTGGTCGAAATTCTTCTGAATTGCGGGAATCCTGTCCCGGATGTCCTGGGCGCGCTTTATGTCCGCCTTGAGGAGATCATGTTGCTTCATCTCCAAGGAATATTGTTCCCGCGGGGACTGCGGAGCGGAGGTGAGCTGCCAACTGTAAGCAGCGAGCGCCACGTCAGCCAGGACGAGGAGAGCCACTCCGGCGATGATGGCTTGCTTGCGAAATGTAAATTCACGCCGCATCAAATCCTCGAATAGAGAGTTGTGAGCTGGATAACCTTCTGATCGCCGCTCTGATTCCCGGTTTGATTGGGGGACTTAATACTCTGGACTTGAACTTCCGTGAATTCGCGGGATTCCTCGAGAGCGCGCAGGAATTTCAATTCGGCGTCGTCGCTGGTGGCGCCCACGGTGAGTTTGACCTCCGCGCGGCCCTGGACTTGTTTCGGCTCGATGCTGACGACATGCACGCCACTCGGAAGAACGCGCTCCAGATCCATGAACATCTGCGTCCAGTTGAAGCTGCTGGCATCGATGATGCCGTTGATGAAAGCGGCGCGGGCATTCAGTTCGGCGATGTCCTTCTGATTGAAATAACGCTCCAGCTCGCTGCGCTGCGTTTCGAGCCTGGCCATCTCCTGGCGTGTTTTGTCCACACGGGCGCGCAGCTCAGAGTCGACCTTGCGCGCGGAATAGACGTGCCACCCGAGCCCGATAAAAATAATCCCGGCCACGGCGGCCATCAGCCCGGCGGCTGCCAGGAACCTGCGGTGCGTTTCCAGGGCTTTCGTCGCTAAGTTGAGCCGAATTCTCATTCCTTAATTTGCTCCCATCTTCGGAAATTGGTTTCAGCCACGCTGCAGCATCCAGCCAATCAATCCTTCGAGTTCGCGATCCGCGAGTGAACGTGCGTCGTCCTTGATGCGTCCTTCGGCTACAGCGGAGTGCAAAAGAGACGTTACCTGGCAGTGAAACTCCTCTTCAAGCGGCGGGACAAATTCCGGGAGACGGGACCCCATTCCGGCGACTCGAACCGAATGAATTCCCTCCTGCCAGGTGTCCTGATAGTACGCCGCGACGGGGAAAATCTCCTCCAGCAGCATCTGCGGGGTGAGTTCCGTGCCGCGCGCGGGAAGTTCCGTGCAGCGATAGCCGCAGAGCACACCGTTGCGCACGATCACAGTGGTAAGAGCAGAACCCGAAACGCGCGCGAACAACGTAGGCTTTTCCTCATCAAGAAGCGAAACCGCGGCAAGGGAAGAACTAAGCACGACGCCGGGGCGCAGGCCAACCCCTTCGGCAAGGGATTCGTACTCGCGGATGATGCGCAGGCGCGCGAGCGCGGTCACAACATCGACGCCGTCCTCGCGCGGCGACTGGCGCATATAGGAAATCAGGGTCTCATCGGCTTCAAAAGGCACGCTTTTCTTCAGCTTCCAGCGCAACATGGGAATGGCTTCCTGCGGCGAACGCGGAAAATCTTCGAAATGCTGGACGAAGACGCGAATCACGGGATCCGGGAGGATCATGGCGACATCTTCGTCCCTGCCGCGCAAGCGATCGATGGCACTTGCTACAGCCGATCGCACCGCCGCGATGTTCACGATGTTGGTTTCCACGGCAGAAGGGACAATGGCTCCCACCGGCAAGACTTCCACGGCAAACCCGTCGAGAGACCCGGTGCGGCTCCAGCGGGCTGCGGCCACGCGCTCTGGTGAAACTTCGATGGCTAACGGCGGGTGAGGCATGGCATCGAGCCAGCGCGCCACCTTGCGCACGAACTCGCTCTGGTAAACGCCCTGACGGAATGTGGCGGTGCTATTCAACGAACGTCACCTTGTTAATTTCCCTTAAAGTGGTGATACCCGCGCGCGCTTTCGCGAGCCCGCTCTCTCGCAGCGTAATCATTCCCTCTTCGCGCGCGACGCGCTTGATTTCCGAAGTCGGCCGACGATCAATGATCATTTCCCGGATGCGATCCGTCAGGTCCAGCAGCTCGCAAATGGCCGTCCGGCCGTGGTAGCCAGTGCCCGAGCACTCCAGGCAGCCAGTGCCCTCGGAAAACACGACATCTGCCCACACCGCCGGGTCCAGGCCGGCCTCCTTCAGCTCCTCCGGAGAATATTTTCTCTGCTTTTTGCAATTGGGGCAAATCACGCGTACGAGACGCTGCGCCATAATGCAGTTCAAAGCAGAAACAAAGTTATACGGCTCGACGCCCATGTTGATGAAGCGGCCGATGACGTCGGTCACGTTGTTGGCGTGCACGGTGGTGAAGACGAGGTGGCCGGTGAGCGCCGATTGAATCGCGATTTGCGCGGTTTCCTGGTCGCGGATTTCGCCGACCATGATCTTGTCGGGGTCGTGACGCAAAATGGAGCGCAATCCACGCGCAAACGTCAGGCCTTTCTTCTCGTTCACGGGAATCTGGGTGATGCCGCGGAGCTGGTATTCGACGGGGTCTTCGATGGTAACGATTTTGTCTTCGTCAGTCTTGATCTCGTTGATGGCGGCATAGAGCGTGGTGGTTTTGCCGGAGCCGGTCGGACCGGTGACGAGGACCATGCCGTAGGGTTCACGAATGTAGCGGCGAAAGCGGCGCGTTTCTTCCGGGGAGAAACCGACGACGTCCAGGCTCAAGCTGTGGAATTTCTCCGAAAGGGTTTCCTTGTCGAGGACGCGAAGAACCGCGTCTTCTCCGTGGCTCGCGGGCATGATGGAAACGCGCAAGTCAATGTAGCGTCCTTTGTATTTGACGCGGAAGCGGCCGTCCTGAGGAATGCGGCGCTCGGCGATATCCAGGTCGCTGAGCACTTTGATGCGCGACAGAACCGTGGAATGCCATTCCTTGGAGATCGGCTGCATGGCATGCTGCAGGACCCCGTCAATGCGGTACTTGACGGCGACTTCCGTATCGCGCGCTTCGATGTGGATGTCACTGGCGCGGCGTTCGAGCGCGGTAAAAATAACCGTTTCAACAAGGCGGACCACCGGGCTGGCGGTACTGTCGCGGGTGAGCCGGTCTCCCGAAATCGTTTCTTCGCTCTCTTCCTCTTCCTTGGAGGTTTGGAGAGCGAAAGCTTCGGTGGCTTGCTCGAGAACGCGCTGCGATTGCTCGGTGCGTTTTAGCAGGTCGCCGATCTGACGCGCGGTCGCGACGCGGATGGCGAGCTTCTTGCCAAGGAGCAGCGGCAGCTCGTCGCTCATCTGCACGCTGGGATCGGCTACGGCAATCGACAAAACGTTGTTCTGCACTTCCAGTGGCACGAAGTTGTAGCGAAACATCAGGTCCGCGGGAATGGTTCGGAACAGTTCAGGATCGATGCGCTGTTCCTTGAGATCAATAAAACTGAGGCGATAGCGCTCGGCGAGTTTGCGGGCGAAGTCGCGTTCGTGCTGCTCGTCACTGCTTGGCAGCTCCGGCGAAGGAGGAAGTTGTTCTGTGGTAGCCATAAATTCTACTTAGGCGCTCCCGTCATTGAGAAAGAAAAGATTGGCAAATATAGCGAAATCAGAATAAAGGCGACCAACAATCCCATGAAAATCAGAAGAACAGGCTCGATGATGGATACCAGCGCAGACAATCGCAAGCTAACTTCTTCTTCGTAAAACTCGGCCACGCTGGTCAGCATGGGAGAGAGCGCACCGCTCGATTCGCCCACTTCAATCATGTCCAGCGCCATTTCCGGGACAATATTCTTGGAGGCGAGGGCAGCATGCAGGGATTCCCCTTCGCGTACCCGCTGGGTTGCTTCAGCAACCGTGGATCTCAGCAGCTTGCTCGTGACGGCGTCCGTAGCGGTCTGCAATCCCGCGACGAGCGGGGTGCCTCCCGTCAGTAGTGTCGCCAACGTACGCGAAAACTGGGCCACCTGAAACTTCAAGAGTGTGTCTCCGACAATGGGCAAGCGGAATTTGAAACGGTCGAAAGCAGGTCCGCCTTCCTCCGAGCGGGACCACAAGAAAACTCCGGCGGCGGCCACCGCCAACAGCGCTACGGCTCCCAAGAACGCGAAACGGTAATCCACCGTCAAGGCAATCAACAGCCGCGTGGGTGCAGGCAAGTCTACATTCAAGTCCTTGTACAGCAGGGCAAATTTCGGGATCACCGCGGTAACGAGATAAGTGACGATGATGATGGCTACGCTGATCAGCAGGATGGGATAGACCAGCGTGGCCAGAATCTTCTTGCGGACGCCCGTACTCACGCGCTGATAAGCGATGTAGTAGTCCAGAACGCCGGGCAGATTTCCGCTCTTTTCCCCCGCGAGAATCGCCGTCGAGTACACTTTGGAAAACACGCCAGCTTCGGCCACCGCTTCGGAGAGAGACTTCCCCTCCCGGACGCGATCGCGAATTTGAGAAATGACGGGCCGGAGTTTGGGTGAGCTGGCACGATCGGCGAGCAGATCCAAGGCCCTGAGAATCGGCAACCCCGCTTTGATGAGGGTGTTGAATTGCTGGTTCAGGATGAGAAACTCCGAGCCGCCGATCTGGCGGTCGCTACTCCGTCGAATGAGGCTGGCAAGCCGGCCGCCCCGCGATTTCACCGAGTAGATATACAAACCCCGGTCCGCAAGCTTCTGGCGCGCTTCGTCCGGTGAGCTCGCAGCCTCGACGTGCGAGAAGACACGTCCCTCAGAATCCGCCACGCGGCAGACAAATTCCCCCATAGGCCTTCAGTTTACCTCATCTAGGTGATATGCGGGGTAGGCCTCAAGGGTTGGCTGTTCTCTACAGGAAAGGGGTACCGGAACGGCTGTAGATTTAATGTTTTACGGTAGAGTTTCCGAGCGGCAATTCCCCGTTCACAATGGCCACTCCCTTGGGGACGTCAAAATGGAAGAGCGAATCCGGCACCTGGGGATCTATCCGCCAGTTAGCGAAAGAAAATTCAATTCCCGTTCCCCCTGGGTCGCGAACAAGCACCCGGACAAGATCGCCACTATTCGTGTCGATCTCAAAGAACACCGCTTCGCTGTTCAAAGGTCTTGGGGATGAAGCTGCTCCCGAGGCCTTTTTCGGGGATTTGCTTCCCGTACCGCGGAGCTCGCAGTAGAGCATGGCGTGTTCCGGGTTTTCAGGCTTTTCATCAATCGCGCTCAGAACCTGTCCGCAGACTCGCGATATTTTCACGTCGCCGACCAGCAACGCCAGCGGCGTTCGCCAGTCGGCGCTTTCCTTCGCGGGAACCCGCGTGGCCGTGTGATCGGCGGGAACGTAGAACCAAGCCGTCTTGCCGTCGACGAGAAACACATTTTTTTCCGGCGCCTGGTAGTCCCAGCGCATTTTGCCGGGCCGTCGAAAATAGGCCGTGCCTGCCTCCACGCGGACGACGCGTCCGTTTTCCCTGTAACGTTCAAGAAAGGTGGCTTGCAAGGTGCGAGCTGAGTGATATCTCGCCTGCAACCGCGCGACGACGGCCTCTACATCCAGATTGTTAGTAACTGTGAGAAAGAAAAAGAACAGGGAGTGGAAACGCATGAGCATATCCCTAGTCTAGCAAGAGGGAGCGGGTTGTGTTGTGCGGTCAAATCAGACGCGATTTTTTGGTGGCACAAGCGAACAGTGGATCTGGATGATGAACGACTAAATCGCCGGGTCAGCAGTCGTTGCTGGGGCCGAGGGTAACAAGCAAAAGACTCTCAATCAGATTCGACGTTGGCCGTCAGGCCCATACGCCACTGCTTTCAGAAGAATTACTGCAGGGTAGGCAGTCCCGACGAACCGCATGTCGCAGGTGGCGGAGCACCCGTGATGTCAAACCGGATTACTCCCGACTCGTCCGAGCAGAAGGAGCGTTGCCCAGCCAGGCCAAGCGCTACCGGTTGCGCAGCCGTGTTGAAAGAAACGTACGGGCTGGCCATTGTGCCCGCACCATTCGAAGGCGTGGCAGTAATGGTGTAGCCGCTCTTTGTTCCTCCGCCCAGGACGCTGTCAATCAAGCAAGCCGCAGTCGGAGTACCACCACTTCCAGGGCATCCAGCGGCAGGAGTACTCAAGTCAGTCAAAGTCGCATATCCAATACCAAAGGTCGCCGAGTAGGTTACTTCGGCCGTGTTAATCGTCCGGACAGAACTCACCGCCGAAGCCTCGTTCGCGGCCATACGGGACCGGAGGAGGTTCGGAATGGCGATGGCTGCGATGATCAAAATGATCGCCACGACGATCAGAAGCTCGATGAGGGAAAACCCATTTTGTGGTCTTTTCATTGAAACCCTTCCGGAGCCCATGTTTTCCTTTCACATCCGACAAACCGAAAGCTCTTCCTAGTTCTAGGGAGCATTTCACGGGCCACTCCTGCGGGTTCCTCGTCTCAAATTAGGCTAGCGAAAACAATGCAGGGAACTCTCGAGTACTGTTCGGAACGGTCCTAGCAAAAAAAGCGGGGAGGAAGCGAAGCCTCCTCCCCGTCCAGAAGATAGCTTGGGAGTTAGTTGCCGAGAACAGCCACAACCGCGGAGCAATTTCCCGCAGCGGTGCCGATCGTGGTACCCGCGGGGTTAAACCGAATCACACCCGTCTGGTCCGAGCAGAAGGAGCGCTGGCCGGTCGTGCCTACCGCGTTTGGATGGCCTTCGACTTCAAAGCCGTTATTCACGCCGCCTACTAGGAGAGTCGCGGCAGACGAAAACGTGTAGCCGCTCTTTGTTCCACTGCTCAAAACGGGGTCGATTAGGCATGCATTGGTCGAAAGCGCGGTACAGGGAGAGGTTA
>QHYE01000004.1:11585-38379 GCA_003224055.1 Acidobacteriota bacterium
TGACGGTGCGGATCGAACCCACAGCGGATGCTTCGTTCGCTGCCATTTTCGACCTGAGGAGGTTCGGAATGGCGATGGCCGCGATGATCAAAATGATCGCCACGACGATCAGCAATTCGATAAGAGAGAAACCCTTTTGCCTTTTCATGCTATCTCCTTGAGAAATTCGTTAATTCGTTAGTGCCAGAGCACGCCTATGTTACGGCAAGGCAGTGGCCAAACTAGGTGGGTTGGGTGGGTTAGGTTTCTAGGACTCTATGTTGATGAAATATAAGGCTTTAACAGGACACAGACCCTCCTGGGGGCGGGAGAATTCAAACGCAGAGATGCAAATCTGGCCTCAGCAATGACGTTTTTTGGCTGATTTTGGACAGAAAGGGTCACCGCTTAAAGATGCGGAGCAAAGGGAATGGAAAGGAGGGGAGATTACTCTCGAGTGCTGTTCGGAACGGTCCTAGCAAAAAAAGCGGGGAGGAAGCGAAGCCTCCTCCCCGTCCAGAAGCTAGCTTGCGAGTTAGTTGCCGAGAACAGCCACAATCGCGGAGCAATTTCCCGCAGCGGTGCCGATCGTGGTACCCGCGGGGTCAAACCGAAGCACACCCGACTGGTCCGAGCAGAAGGAGCGCTGGCCGGTCGTGCCTACCGCGTTTGGATGGCCTTCGACTTCAAAGCCGTTATTCACGCCGCCTACTGGGAGAGTCGCGGCAGACGAAAACGTGTAGCCGCTCTTTGTTCCACTGCTCAAAACGGGGTCGATTAAGCACGCATTGGTGGAAAGCGCCGTACAGGGAGAGGTTAATCCTCCCAGAGTCGCCAATGTTGCCGCGTAGCCGGTGCCGTAAGTGGAGGAATACGTCACTTGCGCCGTGTTGACGGTGCGGATCGAACCCACAGCGGATGCTTCGTTCGCTGCCATTTTCGACCTGAGGAGGTTCGGAATGGCGATGGCCGCGATGATCAAAATGATCGCCACGACGATCAGCAATTCGATAAGAGAGAAACCCTTTTGCCTTTTCATGCTATCTCCTTGAGAAATTCGACAGTACCAGCGCACGCCTAGGATTGAGCAACCCTGCGACCAATCTCGCCGTTAGGTCGCAGCGAGTTTGTAGAATTACAACTCATTGTAAGAACAGGAGTTATGTGGAATTCCTACAAGCGAGAGTGCCAGACTTTAGCCGTGAGAGGCAAATCTGCCACAGAGATTGACGTTTTATGTCCATTTCAGAGGGCAGAAAGGGTCACCTGCGGCAGTCTGGTCGGACTGATCTCACGGCTCCGAGCCCGGCTAAGAGACCTCACAGATTATGTTTCTTGGCGTAATGCCGGAAAGAACGATAGCTGATGTTAAGGAGCTCGGATGCACGGGTCCGAACGCCCTCGGCTTTGGCCAGTGCCCCTTGTAGATAGCGGCGCTCCGCTTCCGCAATTTGTTTCTCGAAATCGATACCCTCTGCCGGAAATTCAGCCAATGGGCCTCCCACTGAACCACCGAGGGTTGAGTCGGAATAGCCAGCGATCCGGTCGGGCAGAACACGGACCGAGATTTCTCTGCCGGTTTCGAGTGCCACTGCACGTTCCATGGTGTTCTCAAGTTCCCGGACGTTCCCCGGCCAACCGTAGGCCTCGAGACGCGTCATGGCCTCCGGCAAGATGCCCTCGATGGGTTTTTCCATCGTCGTTCGAAAGCGCTCGAGGAAGTGGCGCGCCAGCAGCGGAATATCCTCGCGGCGTTCGCGCAAGGAGGGCACCTGGATGGGGATCACGCTGAGACGGTAGTACAAATCTTCACGGAAACGGCCCTCGGCGATTTCCTTTTCGAATTCCTTGTTTGTAGCGGCAATGATGCGCACATCCACGTCTGCTTCTTCTGTGCTGCCGATCGGGCGGACCTTGCCTTCCTGCAAGACACGGTAGAGCTTCACTTGCATGGTAAGGCTCATATTGCCAATCTCATCAAGGAAAAGCGTGCCACCATGGGCCGCCTGGAAAAGGCCTTGCCGGTTTTCGTTAGCGCCTGTGAACGCTCCCTTCATGTAACCGAAAAGTTCGGACTCCAGGAGGGTCTCCGGGAACGCACCGCAGTTAATGGTAATGAAGGGGGCCTGGGCCCGAACGCTGTTCTCATGAATGGCGCGGGCCACCAGTTCCTTGCCGGTCCCGCTCTCCCCCGTGATAAGAACACGGCTCGTTTGAGGGGCAACGGTTTGAATCATGTCGAAGATTGCGCGCATCTTCGGGCTTTGTCCGATGATGTTGTCCAGGCCCGTAAGGCGGCGTATCTCCCGCCGCAAATAACCGGCTTCCTTCTTCCATTTTAAGTTCTCGGAAACTTCATGCACGGCCTGGCGCAATTGATCGACGAGCGAATCTCCCTTCACGACGTAACGGTCAGCGCCGGAGTTGAGTGCCGCGATGGCGGTGTCCAGGGCTGGGAGCGCGGTCATCAGAAGAAAAAAGGACCCCGGGGCAATTTCCTTGGCGAATTTGAGAAGGTCGACTCCACTCTCGCCGGGCATTCGAACGTCGGAAATGATGATGTCGAAGATCTGTGATTCCAGCTTGCGCCTGGCGGCTTCCACGCTATGCACCACTTCAACGCGGTGACCTTCCTTGCGGAAGGTGATCTCCAGCAACTCGCCGATGGATCTCTCGTCGTCGACGACGAGAATATGGGGCATTTCACGCCCCGTTTCCTTCACTGCGGTTTTCGTTCCTTGCATAGCGCCTCACGCCACTCGCGGCAATTCAACGATAAACTCCGCGCCGCGGTCTTTTTCCGAAATCACGCTGATCCTGCCACTGTGGGCCTGCACGATCTGATAGACGATGGAGAGCCCCAGGCCCGTGCCGCCTTCAAAACCCGATTGAAGAGGCTCAAAAATCTTGGCTCGCTGCCTGGGGTCGAGGCCGATGCCGGTGTCGCGGAACGCGATGCGCAACCAGAACGGATGCGGTTCGAGCTTTACGGTGAGCGTGCCGCCGTCCGGCATCGCCCGCAGGGCGTTATCGCAGAGATTCCAGAAGACTTGCTTGATTTTGTCGGCGTCCACGCGGGCACGCATCTGGTGCCCGTTAAACGCGCGCTGAATCCTGTACTTGGCCCCAATTTCAGGCTTTTTCTCCATTAGCATCAGGGTTTCATCCAAGAGACTGCGGACGTCCGCTTCCTGAAATTCATAACTTTTTTCCCTGGAATAATTGAGGAAGTCGGTGATGATATTGTTCAGCCTCTCGGATTCCCTGCTGACAATGTTGACCAGATGCTTCTCGTCTTCCTCGAGGGGAACGAGCCGTGCAAGTTCCTTCACGGCGCCGGCCATGGCCGTGAGCGGCTGCCGAATTTCATGGGCGATAGCGGCGGAGAGGCGGCCCAAGGCAGCCATGCGTTCCTTGGTCGCTACTTCCTGCTCCAGCCGGCGCAACTCGGTCAGGTCCTGAAAGTTGAAGACATAGCCGCTGCGGGTCGCGTCGCGAGTGCGCAGAGGAGAAATACTGATTCCCAGATAGCGCCGCTCGCCAGCGGGTGTGCGGAAGTCTATCTCTTTTCGAAGCGAGAGCCTTTCCGCGTTGGCGTACTGGCCGGGCAGCCAGAAATCCTCGTTCAAATCCTGCAGTTTCTTGCCGTGCAGATCGGAGAAGCGGAGTCCGAGAATTTCCTCGCCTGTGCGATTTAGCAGCAAGATACGGCCGCCGAGGTCCGTGGTGATGAGTCCGCCGCGCATCGAGTGAATGATGTCTTCCGTGAAATCCTGCAGGCTGAGAAGCTCTTCGCGCTTCTCCTCCAGCTCCCGCCCTTTGCTGCGAAGCGACTGGGCGAGCAGACTGGCCAGATAGGTGACGGCCAGAAAACCGAGAAGGTTGATGACCAGCCAGGTGCGCAGGCTCTCGGGAGTTGGTGGGCTCGAGTAAGTGGGAGGAATTCTCCCGGTGTAGGAAAGAAAGGTCATGCCAGCAAGGAGGATGAAGCAGGCCGCGGTGATCAAGAAGGCGATTCTGCGAGAGAACAAAATGCTTGCGACGATAATCACCAGCAGGTAGAGCGAGATGAAATAACTCTCTTGCAGGCCCGTGGAATAGACCAGCAACGAAATCATCAGCACATCGCCGGCAACCTGCAGCCCGCCGTGCCACCGCGCGCCGGGAACCCAGCGCAGGAGAATGAGGTGAAGAATTCCGAGCGTTATCCAGAAGATGAAAAGAGGAAGAAAGAAACGATTGGCGCCCAAATTCCCGACGTACTGCGGCCAAACTACTCCGACGGTCAGGATGAGAGTGATCGTGAGCAGACGAACACGAGTCAGCCAGTCCAGCCATTCCCTTGTCGCGAAGCTTTTATCCATGGCTTGTCCGCGCCTATGCATCGGCCGCCGGAACCCCCCGGTTCGGGCAGAAAAAGCGGAGGGCAAAGTTTCCTGCAATGCCCTCCGCGAAGGGGACAATGCCGAGCGGACGGAGGCCCGATTAGTGCGCGCTGCTCAGCTTGCCGATCAGTGAGAACAACGGCAAGTACATGGAAATGACCACGCCGCCGACCACCACGCCGAGAAAAACGATCATGATGGGTTCGAGAGCAGTCAGCAAGTCCTTCACTGCCGCGTCCACTTCTTCTTCATAGAAATCGGCGATCTTCTGGAGCATGGCGTCCATGGCGCCCGTCTGTTCGCCGACGGCAATCATCTGCGTCACCATGCCCGGGAAGACTTCGGAATCTCTCAGTGGTTCCGTGAGCGACTTGCCTTCCTCGAGCGATTTTCTTACCTGTTGCAAAGCCCTCTCGACGACCGCGTTTCCAGCGGTCCTCGCGGTGATGTCGAGTCCTTCCAGGATGGGTACGCCGCTGGAAATCAGCGTTCCGAGCGTTCGAGTAAACCGGGCCACGGCGATCTTTCTCATCAAAACGCCAAGGACGGGAAGTTTAAGGACGATGGTGTCGAGAACGAAGCGCCCTTGCTTCGTGCCATACCAGACTTTCAATCCAAAGATGCCGGCCCCGAGGGCTACGAGAATCAAAAGGCCAAAAATACTGCCGATGAAATTGCTCAACCCGATGACGATTTTCGTGGCCAAAGGAAGATCAACGCCAAGCCCCGCGAACAACGTGGCGAAAATCGGCACGACTTTCCAGAGCAGCAATGTGATGACACCGCCGGCCACGGTCAAAACACCGACCGGATAAACAAGTGCCGATTTGACGGCCCGCTGCAGTTTGACGTTCTTTTCGATGTAGGTCGAAAGGCGCTGCAGAATGGTGTCGAGAATACCGCCGGTTTCGCCCGCTTCGACCATGTTCACGTACAAAGCGTCGAAGACTTTCGGCGAGGTTCGCATCGCAGCGGAAAGCGTCGCGCCGCCTTCCACCTGACCGCGCGTGCCGATCAGGACCTTCTGAAAGAATTTGTTCTCCTGCTGACTCGCCAGAATCTCGAGACACTGCACGAGAGGCAGACCGGCGTCGATCATGACCGAGAACTGGCGCGTGAAGATCGCGAGTTCCTTGGCCTTCACGCCACCGCCGAATTGGGGCATATTGAATTCCTTGCCCTTCTCGGTCATTTTGGTGGCAGTGATCTGCTGGCGCTTCAGCAGGTTCGCCAGTTCCGTCTTGTTGGATGCGGTCATGACACCGCTGACGCTGGCGCCGGCGCGGCTGGTTCCCTGATATTTGTAATCCGGCATGTTATTTCCTCCTAAGTCCTTCCATAGTTCCGGCCTGTGGCCGTTCCGAAATCAAAATCTCCTAGCGCTTGCTGGACACGGGAGTTTTGGCCCCGGCTCCAGAAGTAGAAACTCCACGGTTGATCATGTCCTGCAATTCATCGGGATTCGAGGAACGTGAAATCGCCATATCGAGAGTAATAGTCTTTGCAAAGTACGCATTGGCCAGGCCCTGGTTGAAGGTCTGCATGCCCGTCTGGCCTGTGCCGGTCTGCATGGCGGAGTAGATCTGATGAATCTTGTCTTCGCGGACCAGGTTACGGATCGCGGGAGTAGGAATAAGAACTTCCATGATCATGGCGCGGCCACGTCCGTCAGACCGTGGGAGAAGCGCCTGGCAAAGAATTCCTTCGAGCACCATGGAGAGTTGCGCGCGGATCTGCGGCTGCTGGTGCGAAGGGAAGACGTCAATAATACGGTTGATGGTGGAGGATGCCGAATTCGTGTGCAGAGTGGCAAAGGTCAAGTGGCCGGTTTCGGCGATGCGCAGCGCGGATTCGATGGTTTCGAGGTCGCGCATTTCACCGATGAGAACGACATCAGGGTCCTCGCGGAGTGCGGCGCGGAGTGAATTGGCGAAGGAATGCGTGTCGGCATGAATTTCGCGCTGATTGACGAGGCACTTCTTGTGGTTATGAAGAAACTCGATAGGGTCCTCGATGGTGATCATGTGCTCTTCGCGTTCGCTGTTGATTTTGTCCAGCATGGCAGCGAGCGTGGTGGACTTACCGGAACCCGTCGGGCCGGTGACGAGCACGAGCCCGCGAGGCTTGTCGCAGAGCCCCTTGACGACCAGAGGCAAGCCCAAAGCATCAAAGCCTTTGATTTCCCAGGGAATCGTGCGGAAGACCGCGCCAACCGCGCCGCGTTGATTGAAGCAATTGCCGCGGAAGCGCGCCAGGTTCTTCAGACCAAACGAGAAGTCCAACTCCAGGTTTTCCTCGAAGCGATGTTTCTGGGCATCTGTGAGCACGCTGTACGCGAGGGATTTCGTGTCCGCTGCCGTGAGCGGCGGCATGTCCAGTGGGCGAAGCTTTCCGTGAACGCGCACACGCGGCGCGCTGTTCGTGGTGATGTGGAGGTCGCTGCCTCCCATCTCGATCATCTTCTTCAGCAATTCACTCAGCGTGATTCCAGCCATCGATCACCTTCAATTCTAGAAAACCGTTTCGCGCAGGACTTCTTCCATGGTGGTCTGTCCTAAGGCCACCTTGATCAGGCCGCTGCGCCGGAGCGTGATCATCCCCTGCTCGATCGCCTTCTTCTTGAGCTCCAGCGCCGATGCACCAACGAGGATTAATTCGCGGAGCTCGTCGTTAATTTCCATGACCTCGTAGAGACCCGTGCGGCCCTTGTAGCCGCGCTTGTTGCAAGTGGTGCAGCCCTTGCCGTGGTAAATCTTGGTGGTCTTTACTTCTTCCGGCGTGTATCCCGCATCAATGAGCGCCTGCTGCGGGACATCCAACTCTTCCTTGCAATTCGAACAAATACGGCGCACGAGGCGCTGCGCGCAAATCAAGTTCAGCGACGTGGCCACCAGGAAGGGCTCGATACCCATGTTCATCAAACGGCTGATGGTGGAGGGCGCGTCGTTAGTGTGGAGCGTGGACAAAACCAAGTGGCCGGTGAGCGCGGCCTTGACGCCGATCTCCGCCGTTTCAAAGTCGCGAATCTCGCCCACGAGGATGATGTTGGGATCCTGACGAAGGAAGGCGCGAAGGGCGGCGGCGAAGTTCAAGCCGATCTGTTCCTTCATCTGAACTTGGTTGATGCCGTTCAACTGGAACTCGACGGGATCTTCCGCAGTCATGATATTGGTATCCACGGTATTCAACGTCGCAACCGAGGAATACAAGGTGTTCGTCTTGCCCGAACCGGTTGGGCCGGTGACCAACACCATGCCGTAGGGCTTCAAAATGCTGCGTTCGAATTTCTTGAGGGACTCCGGCTCAAAGCCCAGCTTGGTCATATCCAGCCGGAGGTTTTCCTTGTCCAGCAAGCGCATGACAACCTTTTCGCCGTACAAGGTCGGGACGGTCGAAACACGGAAGTCGAGTTCCTTTTTCTTGCCTTCGGCCTTGTACTTGATCATGATGCGGCCGTCTTGCGGCAAGCGCTTTTCCGCGATGTCGAGTTTCGCCATAATCTTCAAGCGGCTGGTAATCGCGTCCTTCAGGCGCAGGGGCGGGGTCATCACCGTGGAGAGTTGACCGTCAATGCGGAACCGCACGCGCATCTCGAGTTCGTACGGCTCGATATGAATATCGCTGGCTCCGCGCTTCACGGAATCCGTCAGGATCAGGTTGACGAGTTTGATGATCGGAGCTTCTTCCGCGGCCTTTTCCAAGGACGCGAGGTCCATCTCTGATTCTTCGGCAGCCAGCTCGAGTTCGTTATCCTCATCGACGAGGTCCTTCATCAAGTTGCTGAGTTCCTCGTGGTTCGATGCCGAGCCGCCATAGAACCGCGTGATGGCATCGCCGATCGCTGATTCAGATGCCACGACCGGCTCGACGTTGAATCCGGTCATGAACTTGATGTCGTCCATCGCGAAAACGTTGGTGGGATCCGTCATGGCGATGGTAAGAACGGAACCAACGCGCGATAGCGGAATCACCTGGTAGCGCGACGCTGTATCTTGCGGAATGAGCTTGATGACGTTGGGATCGATTTCGTAGTACTTCAAATTGATGGAAGGCACGCCGTACTGGCGGGAGAGCACACCGGTGATGTCATCATCGGTGATGAAGCCCATCTTCGTCAGGCAGCTTCCCAGCTTGCCTCCATTGGCACGCTGAAACTCCAGCGCTTTTTGGAGCTGGTCTTGCGTGATCAAGCTTTCCTTAACCAGTATTTCGCCCAAACGGACGGACATCCGCAGCACTCCCGACGGGTTTTCACCCAGGGCTTACCTTAACAAATGCTGATGTAGAGAGTATCCAGAATTTGCAGTTCGGTTCTGAAATGGCTAATACCTGACCACAAGGTCAGGTACGATGAAAGGAGTACAGGCCGCAATCTTGACTTGCTTCCGTGCGGCAGCTATCGTGCCTGATAGATGGTTGCGAAGCACAACCCGGCATTTTCTGCTCATCCCAGCGCATTGCTGACCAAAATTGTCTGTGTGGTTTGCCACGGACGGGACTTCGCAATTTCGCTCCGCTCCCACTCGCCCAATTTGCCATGAGTCATCTGGACAATCGGCAACGCTGGGGACTGATTATCGGCGGAATCCTGCTGACGCTGCTGCTCGCTGCAGTTTTCACGTTCGGGTCCCTGACCGCGCCCTTCGAACCAAAGAACTGGCGCGCCGTGCTGGTGCTCTATGCCGTGTCGAGTTTCATTACCGCGGCGTTCCTGGTGTTCGGACTCATCCTCGCGCGTACTGTTCTGCGCCTTTGGGTGGAACGCAGCAGAGAGCAGCTCGGCGCGCGCTTCAAAACGAAGATGGTTGTCGGCGCGATGGCCATTTCGCTCTTGCCCATCATCTTCATGTTCATCGTCAGCTACTCGCTGATCAATCGCAGTTTGCTGCTCTGGTTTCCCAAACCGCTGGAGATTGCTTCAGACGAAACGCAAAAGCTACTGAATGATCTGGGGCGCGCGCAATTGCCTCGGCTTCGCGGGATGGCCGAACAGGTCCGGGAAGAAGCCACGCAACCGGGCGAGGATTTCTTGCGGCATGCGCTTGGGCGGGGGGCGGACGCCGCTTGGATTCTGGATGCGAATGGCAAGCCGGTCCGCGGAGGAATCGTCTGCGACAAGCAGCCGGAGGATCGCCGCACGATCTGCGAACAGCTTGGAGTTCTTGGGAAGTTTGAACGCTCGCTGCCTAGCGGAGTTGAAATCTGGGCTGCGGATGGAAAAAGTTACTTTGCCGCGCGGGTCCCGATGCTCCGAGCCGGGCAGGCGGCAGGATATGTCGTCACGGCGTACCGCACTAGCCCAGGCATCCTTACGAGTCTCGCGGCCATTCAGTCGCAAACCCGCGAGTATTACGAGGGAAAACAGGATTTACGTGCGCTGAAGCGGCAGATGCTCCTGATTCTGCTGTTCTTCACGGTGCTGCTGTTGTCTGCCGTGATGTGGGTCGCTCTCTTTCTCGCAAAACAGGTGACCGTGCCTATTCAAGCGCTGGCCGAAGGAACGCGCGAAGTTTCCACGGGCAATTTCGAGTATCAGGTCCCGGAGCAATCGCAAGACGAGCTGGGGGTCCTGGTGCATTCGTTCAACACCATGACCACGCAGTTGCGCGACAGCCGCTCGCAGATCGATCAATTCACACGAAATCTGCAGCAGGCGGTGCAAGAACTCGAAAGGCGGCGGCAGCTCATGGAGACGGTGCTGGAAAATATTCCGACCGGGGTGATTTCGCTGGACGCCACGGGTGCGATTCTTCGCTCGAATAAGTCGGTCACGCGGATGTTCGGCGGCGGGCCCGGTGATTCGTTTTCGCTCGAAAGTATCCTGGGCGGGGATGCCGGGCGCATGGTGCAATCGCTGATGCGCCGGTCGCTGCGCATGGGAGTGGTTTCGCGCGAAATCGAAACAGTTGTTTCGGGACGCGTGTTGCATCTCGCCGTGACCGTGAGCTCGCTTGGCCCTCGCCGTGCCAATTCCGGTTTTGTGCTGGTTCTCGATGATCTGACGGAAATGCTGCGCGCCCAGAAGTCAGCAGCGTGGCAGGAAGTGGCGCGCCGCATCGCGCATGAGATCAAGAACCCGCTCACTCCGATTCAACTTTCTGCACAGCGTCTATCACGGTTCCTGGATCGCCGGGAGATTTCTCAGACTTCTTCCCCGCGAGACTCGGAGCTGACAAATCTGGTTCAGGAATGTTCCCAGCTGATCGAACGGGAAGTTTCCACGCTCGCCGCGCTCGTGAATGAATTCTCGCAATTCGTGCGCTTCCCAACCGCGAAGCTCCTGCCGACGAACGCGAACACCGTTATCAACGAAGCGTTGGAGGTATTCTCTGGCCGGCTGGATGGCATCCTGCTCAAGACGGCTCTAGCGGAAAATCTCCCGACAGTCCGGGCGGACGGCGCGTTGCTGCGAAGCGTGATCGTGAATCTCATCGACAATGCGGCGGAAGCTCTGGAAAATTCCACCTACCGCGAAATCGTCGTTTCCACGCGGGCACATTTGGACGCGGAGACCGTCGAAATCTGCGTTTCCGACACGGGCCACGGCATCTCGCCGGAAGACAAGGACAAACTGTTCCTTCCGCATTTTTCCACCAAGGACCGCGGCACGGGTTTGGGTCTTGCCATCGCCGCCCGCATCGTGGCCGAACACGGCGGAAGCATCCACGTGGAGGACAATCTTCCTGCCGGCTCGCGCTTTCGCGTGGAACTTCCTGTCGCCGAATTGACGCCTGCCTCCGTTGCCGACCACAATGGGACGGACGCCGCTTGATGACCCTCAAACCGCACCTTCTGATTGTGGATGACGAAGCCGGAATCCGCGAATCGCTTTCCTCGATTCTCAAGGAGGAGGGCTACCACGTCGAAGCCGTCGGTTCCGCCGAGGAGGCCTTGGATCGCGCCAGTGCCGGCGATGTGGAAGTCATGCTCCTTGACGTCTGGCTTCCGGGAATGGACGGGCTCGAAGCATTGAGCCGCCTGCAGGCGTCGCCGCGGCCGCCGGCGGTCATCATGATTTCCGGCCACGGCACGATCGAAACCGCCGTACGAGCCACCAAGCTGGGTGCTTTTGATTTCATCGAAAAGCCGCTCTCGCTTGAAAAAATAATTGTTCTCGTTCGCAACGCGGTTCAGCAGCGGCGGCTGGAAGAAGAAAACCAGTTGCTGCGCACCGAACTGGGCCATCGCTATCAGGTGATCGGCAACAGCGTGCCGATGAAGGCGTTGCGCCAGCAGATCGCCGTGACCGCGCCGACGAACGGGCGCGTGCTCATTTATGGCGAGAGCGGCACCGGCAAGGAGCTCGTCGCTCATGCCTTGCACGCCGCAAGCTTGCGCAGCAAAGGGCCCTTCGTGGAAGTGAACTGCGCGGCCATTCCGGAAGAGCTGATCGAATCCGAGCTTTTCGGCCATCTCAAGGGCAGTTTTACGGGTGCCACCGAGGACAAAACGGGGAAATTTCAGAAAGCCGACGGCGGTACGCTCTTCCTGGACGAAATCGGCGACATGAGCCTGCGCACACAATCGAAAGTGCTGCGCGTCCTCGAGGAGCAACGCTTCGAGCGTGTTGGGTCCAACGAAACTTTGCGCGTGGACGTGCGCGTCATCGCCGCAACCAATAAGAATCTCGATCAGGAGATTGCGCGCGGCGCTTTTCGCCAGGATCTTTTCTACCGCCTCAACGTGATTCCTTTTTACGTCCCGCCTTTGCGCGATCGAAGAGAAGATATTCCGACGCTCGCGAGATATTTTCTTAGCGAATTCAGCTCCGCCTACGGCAAGAAAACGCGGGAGCTGAGCGATTCGGCTATGGAAATCCTGCTGCGATATCCCTGGCCGGGAAATGTGCGCGAACTCCGAAACCTGGTGGAGCGGCTCGTGATTGTGTGCCCGCAGCCGCGCATTGAGCCGCATCACTTGCCGCCGGAACTCTTCCGTGGCGTGGCCGAAAGCCCCCAGCATCCCTATTCCACGCTGCATGAAGCGCGCAGCGCTTACGAGCGAGAATTTATCCTCCGCAAGCTCCAGGAGCACCGCTGGAACATGACGCAGACGGCCACCGCGCTGGGCCTGGAACGCAGTCATCTCTACCGCAAAATGAAGTCGCTGGGAATCGCTGCGCCGGATTGATGCGCCGCTGACGACTGGAATTGCCGATGTTGCGCAGGCACGAGTTTCCTACTCTGTTTCGCCCTGATCCTTGCTCAGACCTTCCACTTGAAAATGCCAATCCAGCTCGCGCACTTTTTGCGGGCTCTCCCGCCAATCGGGCACGACCTTGACAAATAAGCCTAGATAAATCTTCGAGTCCAGCAGCGCTTCCAGTTCTTTGCGGGCTTCCGTTCCGATTTTCTTCAGCATTTCGCCTTTGTGGCCGATCAATATTTTTTTCTGCGAATCGCGCTCCACGTTCATGACCGCTTCGATCCGCAGCAATTTGGGCGTCTCTTCAAAGTTTTCCACGACGACGGCGAGCGCGTAGGGCACTTCGTGGTACATCACCTGCATGGCTTTCTCGCGGATGATTTCCGCGGCGAGAAAACGTTCCGGCTGGTCCGTCACTTGGTCTTCGGGGAAGTGTGGCGCGCCTTCCGGCAATTGTTTCATGATTTCCTGGAGCAGCTCGTCGCAGCCCGCGCCCTTTAGCGCGGAAATCGGCACGATGGCCGAAAACTCAAACGCTTTCGAGAAGGAATCGATCAGCGGCAGCAGTTTGGGCTTCGGCAAACGGTCGACTTTGTTCAACGCAAGAATGGTCTTCCCGCGAAAACGTTTCGCCTTTTCGAACAGCAATTCGTCGGCGTGGGGATGCATGCTGCTTGCGTCCACCATCAGCACCAGGAGATCGATTCCTTCCAGCGCCGCGGCCACTTCCTGCATCATCTGCCGGCCGAGCGCGGAATCCGCTTCGTGCACCCCGGGAGTGTCAATGAAAACGATCTGGCCCTCGGGCTTCGTCAGGATGCCCTGAATGCGGTTGCGCGTCGTCTGCGGTTTGGACGTGACGATTGCGATTTTCTGCCCAACCAGCCGGTTCACGAGCGTGGACTTCCCCGCGTTCGGCCGCCCGAGAATGGCGACGAACCCTGATCGAACCGCGGCCCTCTCCGGCTTTTCTTTTTCATCCATGCTTGAACTTTTGCCCTGATTTCAGAAATTCTACCGCTTCGTCGGAGCCGCCTTCATCTGCCTGCGAATCCGCACGCGCAGCACTTTTCGCTGGTTTGCTTCCAGCACCTCGAAGCGATGCCCTTCCAGGTCGACCTTGTCGCCCGGCGCGGGAACTTTTCCGGAAGCGTGGCTGAGCAATCCGGCCAGCGTGGTCACCGCTTCATCGGTCTTGTCGCCGAACTTTACGCCGAGCAACTCTTCCACGGTGCCAATCGCCATGCTGCCGCGCATGACCAGGCCGCCGTCCGCTTCGCGCACCACGTCCGGCGCCGGCGGTTTCCCGTCGTTGCCGCTTTTGCCGACGATTTCTTCCACCAGGTCTTCGATGGTGGCGATGCCCGCGACGGTCCCGTGCTCGTCAATCACCACGGCGAGAGGCTGGCCCTTCTGCCGCATTTCGCGCAGCAGCTCCGAACCGGCCTTCGTCTCCGGAATGAACAGTGCCGGTTTCGCCAGCTCGCGCACCTTGCGCCTCGGCAAATCCTGATCTGCAACGTGCAAAAGATCCTGCGCGTAGACAACACCGAAAATATCGTCCAGCGATTTCTCGTAGACCGGTATTTTGTTGAATTTCGTCTCCACCACTTTGGCGTGCAGTTCTTCAAGCGTGGCGTCCGCCGGTATCGCCACGACGTCTGGCCGGGGCGTCATTACTTCCCGCACGCGTTTGTCGCTGAATTCCACCACCTGCTCGATCAGGTCCGCCTGCTCCGGCTCGATGATGCCTTCTTCCTCCGCGGCTTCCACCAGCGCTTCGATTCCCTCTTCCGTCCGCTGCTCTTCGGACTTTTCCACTTCGTGTTCGGAGATGCGCGCCAGCGATTCCGCGCCTTCGAGAAAGACGCGCACCGGCCAGACGAACCACATCGCGCCGCGAATCAGCGGCAGCAGCGGCCGCAGCCATCGCCCCGTAGTGCGATACAAAAGCATGTCCGGAATAAAGTGCATGGCAAAGACTACTTCGAGCACAACGAAGACGGTGATCTGCACAAAAGATTCCCAGGTGCCGTGAACGAAGTACACGACGCCACGCGTCGTTTCCAATACGAGAAAGGCAAGCCAGAAGTGGCCGAGGATGCGGAACGTGCGCCCGCCGCTCTGGCGCCTGATTTTCAACTTCGGCTCGATTTCCGCTTCGAAGATGTCCAGGTGTTCGTGAACGCGGCCGGTGGTCATGCGGCCGAGTTCGCGGTAGATCAAAGTGAGGTAGGAAAAGATGGGCAGCGTCAGCCCCACCAGGACCACACTTAGCGCGTAGAGCCAGCTCAGGTTCATCACGCCAATCCAAACCGCTTGCGCAGCTTTCGTTCGACGCGGTCCATTTCGCCGCGATCGGTTTCGTGGTCGTAGCCCAGAAGATGCAGGACGCCGTGGAGAATCAGCACGCGCAGTTCGGCCGGTAGTGTGCGTCCATGCTTGCGCGCGTAGCGGCGCGCCGTGGCCGGAGCGATTGCAATATCACCCAAAAATTCGCCTGCTTTCTGCTTGCTGGTTGCGCGCGGCAAGGATCGGGGCCTGCGCCGCGCAGCCGGAAACGAAAGCACATCGGTCGGCCCCTTTTTCTTGCGAAACGTTTCGTTCATCCGAGCGATCTCCGCGTCGCTCACCAGGGCAATCGTGACGCCGGATTCCTGGAAACCGAGTTCCCTTTGCAGGCGGCGCAGAAAGTGTTCGAGTGGACGCCGCGCCAGTCGCACGGCTCGTTGCTGGTTCAGAATCATCCCTGCTGAATTTCTTTTTCTCGTTCTTTTCCGGATTCTCGTGCCTGGGTTCCCGCTTTGCCGTTTGCGGCGTTTCCGCCACGCTGCGGGTGAGTTACATCATACTCTTCATAGGCGCGGATAATCTGCTGCACCAGGTTGTGGCGCACCACGTCCTTCTCGCCAAAATGGAGTACGCCGATACCCTCGATCTTTTCACACACTTCCAGCGCTTCGATCAGCCCGGACTTTCTCCCTTGCGGCAAATCGATCTGCGTGATGTCGCCGGTGATCACTGCCTTGGAGTTGAAGCCTAGCCGCGTGAGGAACATTTTCATCTGTTCGCTCGTCGTGTTTTGCGCCTCGTCGAGAATCACGAACGAATCGTTCAGCGTGCGCCCGCGCATGAACGCCAGAGGCGCGACTTCGATGATTCCCTTTTCCAGAAAACGCTCCAGCTTGTCCGCGTCCAGCATGTCGTAGAGCGCGTCGTACAGCGGGCGCATGTACGGATCGATTTTTTGCTGCAGCGTGCCGGGCAAAAAACCGAGTTCACTTGCTTCGTCAGCAGCGCGCTCACCGCCATGGCCACCGCGATGTACGTTTTCCCGGTTCCGCCCGGGCCGATGCCGAACATCATGTCGTGCTTCTCGATCTCTTCCATGTAGCGGCGCTGGCTGGCATTTTTCGGCGTCACCTGTTTTTTGCCGAACGAGCGCGTGCGCCCATGCTCGAACATTCCGCGCGGCGATTCGTGCGGCTCGTCGGTGGCCACGCGCATCAGCGATTTTACTTCCGCGGCGGAAAGCGGCCGCCCGTGCCGCGTCAGGTGGTTGTACTCCTCGACGATTTTCACCGCCTGATCGACACTGTCCTGCTCGCCTTCAATGGTCAGCCGCGTGTCGTGCAAATGCGTGCGCACGCGTAGCGACTCCTCAAGCAAGCGCACGTTTTCATCCAGCGTGCCGAAGAAGGGTTCAATTTGTCCGGAAATGTGAACGGTGCGTCGCATCCAATTCGAAGGTTTTCCTGTTACGGGAACCGGGTGGCCGATGGGATTCCTCCTGGTTGTGCGTGACCGCTTTGCAGCCTACTCAGGGAGAAACTAGTTCCACCCTAACCCAGCCCTCCGTCGCGGTCAAGTTAGCGGTTCGTAACAGTTCTCGGACAGGGACATCTCAAATCGCGTCGTCTGCGCTAGAGGATCACCGCATGTCCAAAATGGATTCTCTTCCTTAGCACGATCCGCGAGTTTCGCTTTTCCGTTAGTACTCCGGAAAGATAGGGCACCTCAGGGATGATGTCGACCTCTTCACGCCCAAACTTGCCCTGGAACGAATATTCGATCCCATCGATGCGAACCGTGCGGAACGCAAAACCCTGCGGTGAGAACTGAGACCAGGCAAATTTGAAGTGTCGCCCATTGACGTGTAAGCCCGGTAGAGTCGGCGCTTCCGAGTCATTCTCCTTGGGTGGGATCGGCTTTCCATCCGGACTGATGACAAGCCCTGATTCGCCGCTTCCCCGCTCACCGAAATCCGGTTCCGGATAATAGAGGCCACAAAGCTCGCGCACCTGTTCTTGTGCGGTTTGTTCAGGGACAGAAACCACTGGTCGGACCAAATAGCCCGTCGCTGGTAGCTCCCGCAAAGCGGACTGGATTGCCTTTTCCGCCAGCGGCGCCATCACCGCATATCCAGCCGCATTCGGGTGCAGCCCATCTTCGCTCAGATCTTTCTTGAGCAAACCATGTTCATCCACCATGGCTGAGAAATAATCGAGATACAGGTGGTCGTTCACCGCTGCGTACTTCTTAATCCAGGCGTTTAATTCCAGAATCTTCTCCGGTGGACGCTTGATTCGCATGTCCAGAGGATTGCCTTCGCGATCGTGCCCGTAATTGCTCACAGGCATCACCGAGGACAGCACGACGCGAATTCCATTCGCGCGCCCCAGCTCCGCCATCGAGGCAAGATTCCCTTCCGTCTCCCTCAGCGTAATCGGGCCAGTATTTCCCGCAATGTCGTTGGTTCCCGCCAGAATCACGACCACCCTGGGGTGCAGCGCAATCACATCCGCGCGAAAACGCAGCAGCATTTGCGGTGTCGTCTGGCCGCTAATCCCTCGGCCGATGTACGGCTTCCCGGGGAAAAATGATCCCAAGCGGGGCTGCACCCACATATCCGTGATCGAATCGCCCATGAAAACGACGCGCTGTTCGTCCTCAGCCGGAGCGGCCGCTTTTGCATTTGCATCGCGGTAGTGCGCGAGGTCCGGCCAATCGTTCAGCGCCTTCTCGGCGCTTTTCAGCCGCGCCCTCGTTTCTGCCAGCTCCACGCAATCTCCCGTTGGTTTGGGCTGCGCATCCGTCTGTGCTTGCGCCCACAGGCAACTTGCACTCCCAAGCAGCACAAGAAGGAGATGAGCGGTATATGAAACGGTCTTCATAGCGACTCCCCGGCCCGCCCAGGACGGCGCGCCCTACAAGCGTTTGTTTGCAAAGGATCCTTAGTCCGCGGGCACGGCGCGCGTTTTCGCCCACTCGCGGATCGCTTGCACTTCTTCCGCGCGCGTCACGCTGAGCGGCCGCGTGCCCTGAATTTCGGCAATCAGGATTTCCGTCGTGAGCTGCTGCTTCGCGCTGAACGCCGAGTACAAGCCCGCGATGATGGCTTGCTCGATCTCCGCGCCGGAAAACCCGTCGCTCGCCGCTGCCAGCTTCACGAGATCGAACGCGCCCGCATCCCGCCCGCGCTTCTTCAAATGCAGTCCGAAGAGCGCCGCGCGAATCTCCGCATTCGGCAAATCCACGAAGAAAATCTCGTCAAACCGTCCCTTGCGCAGCATTTCCGGCGGCAGGATGGTGATATTGTTCGAAGTCGCCGCAAGGAACACGCCGCTCTCGCGGTCCTGCATCCACGTCAGCAGTGTGGCCAGCAGCCGCTGGGACAATCCCGCATCCGCATCCCCGCTCGAACCCGCCGAAGCAAACGCTTTCTCGATCTCATCAATCCACAACACCATCGGCGCAAGCTTCTGCGCCAGCTCCAATGCCTTGTGCAATCTCCGCTCGCTCTCACCAACATATTTGTCGTACAGCGCGCCCGCATCCAGCCGCGCCAGCTCGTAGCCCCACTCCCCTGCGACCGCGCGCGCCGCCAAACTTTTTCCGCAGCCCTGCACGCCGGTGATGAGCACGCCCTTCGGCGGCACCAAGCCGAATCGCTGCCCCTCCGCGGTCAACGCGCTCTTTCTCTTCCCAATCCATTCGCGCAAACGCCGCAATCCTGCCACATCCGCAAACGATGCGTCGCGCCGCACGGTTTCAATCAGCCCTTCGGTCTTCAACACTGCGCGCTTCGCATCCATCACCGCGTCGAGCAATCCCGCATCAGCTTTGCCGCGCGCCATGACAGCTTTGCGCAGCGCCCGCATCGCTTCTTCCTCGGGCAAGCCCACCAGATTCTTCGCCAGCTGCGTCATCGCCGCGACATCCAGCGTGATCGGAATGCGTTGCTCGCGAATCAGCTCCGCTAGCACTTGCTTCACACCGGGAAGCAAATCCTCCGCCGCCGGCAAACCCAGGTTGAATGGGACCGCATCGCCTTCGAGGTCCGGCGGCAATTGCAGCGAAGCCGCTGTCAGCACGATGGACCGCCGCGCCGTTCGAAACTTCTCAGCCAGTTCGCGCAGCCGGCGGCAAATCTTGCCGTCCTCGCAGTAGCGCGCAAAATCTTTCAGCAGAAAAATCCCATCCCCTTGAATCAGCGCGATATTCGAAACCGCCTGCTCCGGACTGTCCGTGTTGTACATCGGCGCGCCGTGAACTTTCGCGAGGCCCATCGTGACGCTCCACTCATACAACGGCACGCTTAATTCCGTCGCGATGTCCAGCAGCATCACTTCGAGCCGCTCCTCTTCCGGCGTTTCCACGGTGATAATCGGGTGCCGCGAATTAATGAGCAGGCGCAGCTCGTCATGCTTATTCGGCTGGCTCGGACGCCCGGATGCGGAGGTGCCCGCGCCTGCTGCGAGCGGCGGTTTCAGCGGCTGGGGCGGCACTTGCGCCCCGGAAGGACCTTTCGCCTCGTTTGACAAAGCCGTGAGCCTCGTTTAACGTTAGAAGTTTGAGTGATACACAAAAGGAGCAATAGATGGCCCAGGGACAGGCTACCAAAGTTAAGAAGAAGAAAAAGTCGGTTTTGAAGCGGGCGGCGCAATCTCGTCAACGCGCCGAAGTGAACCGCGCCAACCGCACCCGGGTCCGCACGCTGATGCGCCGTCTGCGCACCGCCATTACCGCCGGCGACGCCACCGCGTCGGGCAATCTCCTCCACCCCACGATGTCCGCCATCGACCAGGCCATCACCAAGGGCGTGCTCCACGAAAACACCGGCAACCGCTACAAATCGCGCCTCACTCTCGCGTACAACGGACTGAAGTCCAAAGCCGTCAAGTAGGCCCAGTTTCGACTTCCATTAAGAGCAGCCTTCAGGGCGGGCCTCCATCCGCCCCGTTTCATTCCCGCTAACCAGGCCGCCCGCACCTCTGCTCCACTAGTCCTCGCGCCCCGTTCATGCTTCCGACACACTCGCATTATTCGCAATTCATGCCCAATCAATCTCCTTGTAACTCAACCGGTGCAATGTCTTTCCCGCTGGTTGAAGTACTCGTCCCAAATGTTGAGAAAAGGAGATTGCATGTCCCTCAAGCAAACCGTTTCAAAGACTCTCCACGATCTGCGCGTTGGATTCATCGCGCTGACCGTGTTCCAATTCAGTCTCGGAGGCCCGCTCGCAACTTCGCTGCAGGCCCGCGAGAAAGAAAATACTCGCACTCCCATCAAGCACGTCATCGTCATCATCGGCGAGAACCGCACCTTCGATCACGTTTTCGCAACCTATGTGCCAAAGAGCGAGGATTTGGTTTCGAATCTTCTATCCAAAGGAATCATCAAGGCCGACGGCACGCCCGGCCCGCATTTCTCCAAGGCCGCGCAGTTCCAAGCCGTAGCGCCGTTCAAAAAGGAATTTTTCATCAGCCTGGACAAGAGTGAAAAGACTCCTTATCAAATCCTTCCGCAGCCGACCCTGAACTTCTCCCCCATCGCAACGATTTTTCCCCCAGGCACCCCGGCAAATTTCTTGCAAGCCATCGAGCCCTCCCTGGACCCCGGCGATGTGAATCTGCTGACCACCGGCGCGGCCACCGGCTTTCCCCAGACTTTTGTTTTGCCTGATCCTGATACGCGAATCCAGAATTTCAACGTGCTGCCGAACGGGCCCTTCCCTCTCAAAGGGAATGCACTCCCCTACGATTCCTACACGGGAGATACCACCCACCGGCTCTTCGAGATGTGGCAACAATCCGATTGCAATATCAAGAACTCCACGCGGCACAACCCTTCGGGCTGCTTGAACGATCTCTATCCTTTCGTGATCACCACCTACACCAACATTCCGGACCCCGCCAATAAGGGAGCCATTGACGACAACGGCGGCGGAAATTCGATGGCCTTCTACGACGTCCAGGCGGGGGATGCCCCGGTCCTCAAACATCTCGCCGATGAGTTCTCCATGAGCGACAATTTTCATCAATCGTTCATGGGCGGCACGGGCGCCAACCACGTGATGCTCGGCACCGGCGACGCGATTTTCTGGTCCGACGGCAACGGCAATCCCACAACCCCTCCGTCACACATCGCCAATCCCGATCCGCAACTGGGCACCAACAACGTTTATACCGTGGACTTGAATTTCGACGGCAACTTCACCGAGTGCGGCAATCCCACCCGGCCCGGCATCAAGCCTATCCGGGATTACCTGGAGTCTCTCCCTTACGCTCCCGATTCGAAGTGCAAACTGGGTCACTTTTATATGATCAACAATGACTCGCCCGGCTTCCTGCCTGACGGCACCGTGGACACTGCGGGAATTGCCAGTGGCAGTTCCATCCCCCCGTCAATACGCGGACGATCGGCGAGGCCCTCAATGAAAAGGGCATTTCCTGGGCCTATTACGGCGGGGCGTACAACGCCGCTGTGGCGTTTCAGCACAATCCGCAAAGCAAAGACCCATTCGTGCTGATTGGTCAAGCCTACTGCAACATCTGCAACTTCGAATCCTACGCGACGGCCATCATGGGCGATCCTGCGCAGCGCGCCGCGCACATCAAGGACACGACGGATTTCTTTGCCGCCATCGACTCCGAAACGCTGCCCGCCGTGTCTTTCGTCAAGCCGGACGGCTTGATTGACGGTCACCCGGCTTCCTCCAAACTGGACCTCTTCGAAAGCATGGTCAAGAAGACCGTCGAGCACCTCAACGCCCGGCCGGACTTGTTCGCGGAGACCGCGCTGATCGTCACCTTCGATGAAGGCGGCGGATACTATGACTCCGGCTACATCCAGCCGTTGGACTTCTTTGGCGACGGCCCGCGCATTCCGCTGATCGTCGTCTCACCCTTCAGCCGCGGCGGCCACATCAGCCATACCTACACCGACCACGTCTCGATCCTGAAATTTATCGAGCGCAATTGGAACTTGAAACCGCTAACGCACCGCAGCCGCGACAATTTCCCGAACCCCATCGTTGACGATGATGATCCCTATGTGCCGCTCAATAGCCCAGCGCTCGGCGATCTCTTCGACCTGTTCGACTTCGGCCATCACGGCAGCAACAACTGAAAGTCGTTCCAACCTCGATACAAAAAGGGCGGCCCAAGGGCCGCCCTTTTTTTCTATCGGCGAACTCTCCGTGAACTCTGTCTTCTCTGTATTAATCCTTTTTTTCGGTTTTTCTTACCCGCGCGCCGCTTTTGCTTCCGCGCCGGTCAACTCCGTGACCAAAAACTCCATCACCGCCCGCGCGTCTTCCCCGCCGCGCTTCAACCGGTCATCCGCCTTCTGCAGGGCGCCCAATCCACCCAACAAGCGCTCTTTCCCAATCTTGCGCGCATTCTGCAGCGCCAGCTCTGCCTGCTCCGGCCGCATCCCCAGCGCCCGCGCGGCCTGCCAGCCGTTCACCGCGCCTTTGACTTCGCTCGCCTCGATCAGCTTGCGGTACATCCACGCCATCGCACCGAGCATCGGCAGCGGCTCTTCCCCGTCGCGTATCAGCCGGTCGAGAAACTTCAGGGCTTTCTTTGGCTGGCGCGATGCCAGCATGTCCGCCAATTCCCAAACCGTTGTCGTCTTTTCAGAAATGACCAGCGCACTCACATCCTGCACGCGAATCAGCTTTCTATCGCCCGCATAAGTCGCAAGCTTGTCAATCTCTGTTTTCAACCGCATCAAATCCGCGGCCACAAACTCCGCCAAGTCCTCTGCCGCACCCTTCTCGAACTCTACGCCTTGTTCTTTCCCAATCGCCCGCGCCAGCGCCACTGCAGCGGCTTGCCGCTCGCCCGGGTTCTCGCCAAGCCCGCATTCCACCACCAGCGTCTTCTCCGCCAGCAGCTTCCCCAATTTCATGCGCTGGTCCAAACTAGTCGCTTCCACCACCAGCACGGTGAACGGCGCTGGATTCCCCAGATACGCATCAAGGCTCGCCATCGCCTCTTCGCGATTCTTCTCTCCCATCTTTTCAATGGTCTCTGCATCCTCGAGAAACACGACCTGCTGCGGCGAAAGCATGGCCATCGTTTGCGCCTGGTCCATCGCCGCCTGCGTTTCGCCGCGCCCCGCCGAATAGCGCGATACCGCCCACTCCCGCGACGCCTCCGGCACAAATCTCTCGATTAATTCCGCCCGGCAGGAATCGCGAAGATACGGCTCCTCGCCCAGCAACAAAATTGCCGGAATCGCCTTTCCTCTCTCCAGCCGCCCCAGCAATTCTTCCGATGAAATCCGCGCCATCAATAGTTCTCCGTGACCGCCGCCACCAACCGCGCCGCAAAATCCTGCGCCAGCCGGTCCAGCGCCGGGTCCTGTTCTTCAAAAAAGCTTTTCACGTCCGTAGAAACCTCATACTGATTGCGAAACAAAAAATTATCCGCGTGATACAGAATTTTCCCCGTCTCGCGCTCTTCCAACGTAATCTCGCACTTCACGGTAACCAGCATGGTCGTCGCCCGCCCCGTCGCCGTATCAAATAGCAGCGGCGCCGCCTCCACGCTTAAAACCTTCCCATGCAACACCGCATCGCCGTTCGCCGGATCGGGCACTACGCGGTACGAAGTCTTCGCCAGAAATTCATGCACGGTTGCGGTGGTCAATCTCTGCTCGATCCGGTAGCTCGTCGTCTTATTCTCCAGCGCCGGCACCGCAATCACGCGAATGCTCTTCGGCAGCGAATTGCTCCGCCCTGCAACGCGGTACCCACAGCCGCTCGCGCTCGCAGCCAGAATCATCACGCCGCACAAAACCTTCCGCGCCGTCACGCCAGCATCTCCGCCAATTTCACCGCATTCGCCGCCGGCAATCGTATATTGTCTGCCGCGCCCCAGAACCACCAGCCACCCGGCTGCGAAGGGTCCGCTTCCGGCTTCGCCAACACAATGCTCTTCTCCCCCGTCGCACCCACGTTGCTCGGCCCTCCATCGCCTTCCGCCGGCAGCATAATGCCCGCATCACTGCAGGCCCTCGCAATCTTCGCGGCATCGGCGCCGGGTTCCAGCTCCGCCCACGCGGAGAACGCCGTTCCGTAAAACACCGGCGCGTGCACCACTTGAATCGCCGGCACCGCCGCCTTCTTCCCGAGGCTTGCTCTCGTTTCCACTCGCACGCGCTCCCGGATCGCCTCCAACTTCTGCGCACTCCCCGGCCCAAAGCGGTCAACCATATTAAAAGCGACCTGCGTGTCGAACACCGGCCGCCCCAGACCCTGAAACGAGAGCAGCTGCCCAGTTTGGCTTTCCAGTTCTTCGATGCCCGCGCGTCCCGCCTCCGACACCGGCTGAAAGAAAACGATGGCCAGCCTCCGCATTCCGTTTCTCGAGAGTGCGAGCGCCAACGTGGCTGCTGTCGTCGCTGCCGCCGAAGGAATGGCATACGCCGCGGCATCTTTCTTGAATTCCCGGTCTAGCAGCCCATCCAGCTTAGGGAACCACGCTACAGTCTTCGATTCGCCGGCAATCCCGCCGGAAAGATCGATGACGATGGCGCCACTACCGCCGGTCGCTTTCAAATTCCTCCGCGTGAATTCCGGAGAGCCCGCGAAAAACACCAAACGCGCCTTTTCGAAACTACCTTCCTCCACCGGCTGAATCACCGCGGGTTCCCCGCCCGCCTCCGTAAGAGTTCCCGCCAAAATTTCTTCATCCACCAGCCTAAATTCCCACCCCGCAAACCGGCTTTCTTCCAGCAAAGACTTCAGCTCCGCCCCGAGAAGCGAAGACGCACCTGCAATCACCATCCGGTTGGATTCCCGTTCAAGCGCAGGCATGAATCACGCGGTCCGCGATACCATTCGCTGGCGGATGAACCGCACGAGATGCAGGATGACCCCGGCCACCGCATACGTGCCAGCGAACGTGACCAGCACTACTTCCGAAAACGCCCAAATCAGCGCGCCAAGGATGATCAGAAAGAGTATCAGGAAGGCCGGCTGCTTCCGCGACCACGGGAGATCCTTGAAACTGTAGTACCGAATCGTGCTGACCATCAGCCCGCCCAGCGCCGCCGCCATCAATAGCCATACGACCGACCATCGCCAATCTTGCAGCGGCCCAGCACGGTGGAACGCGTGCACCACCGCCGCAATCATTCCGGCGGCCGCCGGAGTGGGCATTCCCACAAAATACTTCGATCCTCCCGGCGCCATTCCCTTTACGTTAAACCGCGCGAGCCGCCACGCGCAGCAAATCAGGAAGAACAGGCAGCACACCCAGGCAAACAGTCCGAGCTGGTGCAATGCCTCCGGGCTCATGGCCGTCACGCTTCGAATGCCCCACGCATACGCAAGAATCGCCGGCGCCACCCCAAAGCTGACGACATCCGCCAGCGAGTCGAACTGCACTCCAAACTCCGTGTTCGTCCCCGTCATCCGAGCGACTCTGCCGTCCAGCGAATCAAACAAAATCGCAAGTCCAATCGCCTTCGCTGCACGGTTAAGATCATCCGGTGCTCCCGCCAGTGACGCCACGATGGCGTAATAACCGCACAGGAGATTCGCGGACGTGAACGCCGCGGGAATCAGAAAAATCCCCCGCCGCAATTTTGGGTTCTTGATGCGCCGGTGCTGAAACGGCATTTCCTGTTGCTCGCCGTCGGGCATGGTTACGATCGCTTTCCACTCGCTGTCAGATTTGCATCCGTCTCCGCCGCTATTGCTTCCGCGGAACTGCGAATCGCCGCTTTCCCCGTCCACCGAGCCAGCACGCTCGATCCGCCCTTCACGTTCTGCCCCAGCTTCACCAGGATCTCCGCATCCTTTGGCAGCCACACATCCACGCGCGAGCCAAACCGCACCAATCCAATCCGCTCTCCGCGAAGCACCCGATCCCCCTGCCTCTTCCACGAGACTACTCTTCGCGCAATCAGCCCCGCAATCTGCTTGAACACCATTTCCCCCGCGTCGGTCGAAAGCGTAAACACGTTCTGCTCGTTCTCCACCGAAGCCCGCTCGCGCATCGCCGCCATAAATTTCCCCGGCCGGTACTCCATTTTCGTGATTATGCCATCTGCCGGCGCGCGATTCACGTGCACGTTCCAAACCGCGAGAAAGATGCTGATGCGCTTCCCAGGATGCCCCGCGTACTCCTCCTCCGTCACCACCACCACGCGGCCGTCACCGGGAGACACGACCGCGCCTGCCTCGGCTGGAATGACTCGCTCTGGATCACGAAAGAAGGAAAAAAAGAATAGCGCCAGAAGCACCAGTAAAACCGCCGCTGCATTCCAATCCAGCAGGAAGAAAACGCCGCCCAGCACCAACGGCGGCACTCCAAAGTAGTAGCCTTCTTTGACCATGCTTTTGGAATAGACCTCAGCATTTTCGCGGGCAGTTTCAGCGCCGCGAGCAAGCATGGTCATTCTACGACAGAATCCGCCTCTAGACTGTCGCTATTGGCTGTGGTTGGCCCGCGCGCGTTGGATACGCGCGGCAATCCGCTCCATCTCATCCTTGCAGTGGAGTTTCATCTTTTTCAGCTTGATTTCTTCCAGGAGGTCTTCCGAATTCAGGTAGGGCGACTTGGAGATTTGCTGCAGTTCCGCTTCGTATTGCTGGTGCTGCTGGGCCAGACGCTGATACTCGGCGTCTGTTTCGAAGAGTATGTCCCGAGGTGCCCGCTGCGCAGTGGCCATGCGTTCCTCCTGACGACCGCCGTGAATGGGATGTGAGTACTACATGAACGCAAGATAGCACGTTGTCGCCCCACGTCAAGGGGCAACCAGTAGTATTTTCGTCCTAGTGCGTCGGTTACTCGCGTGGACGTTTGCATCCAACTGAATCACTGTCGCGGTAGGGACGACCGTCGCTGATCGCCCCCCGCACAGATCCGTACGAGCGCGTCTACGCATACGGCTCTTACGAAGGATGAGTGGCGTAGAAGCGAGCATCAGGATAGGGGTGCAGAACGCGGGGTGGAGGAATCCACCAGTTCAAGACTGGGGTAAAA
>QHYE01000081.1 GCA_003224055.1 Acidobacteriota bacterium
CAAGACGCTTCTCGTGTCCGAGCTTCTTCCATCCCAGCACGAATCGACGCATGTACAAGTTGCTGAGCAACGGGCTGATCGGAGCCCCTTGCGGAGTTCCCCGTCCTTCATCCCGATTGCGCGCACTCCGATGCTTATTCCCCCGCTCGTCGGTCTCTTCGACCGGAACTTCCAGCCACATCTTGATTAAATGCAGCATCGCTCCGTCGACGATCCGTCGAGCCACCGACTTTAGAAGGTCGGAATGCGGAATACTATCGAAGTAGCCGCTTAAATCCGCGTCTACAATTTGTGCATGGCCAGTGTTGAGCAGCTTGTGGACATGCCTCACGGCGTCCAACGGGCTGCGGTTTGGTCGATAGGCATACTGCTCCGGCGGCAGGTCGGCCTCGAAAATCGGTTCGAGCACCAAAACTGCCGCCGTCTGTGCTACGCGATCTTTGATCGCGGGCACTCCTAACGGCCTCTGCTTTCCGTCCGGCTTGGGTATCCACACTCGCCGTACGGGCTGCGGTCGATACGTTCTACTTTTCAGCTCTTGCGCCAGTTCGTCCAACCACTTCTTCACCCCATACTCTTCGATGTCCTCGAACGTTTGGCCGTCTACGCCTGCTGCTCCGCGATTCGCTTTGCAACATTCATAGGCGAAGGCCATCACGTCTTCTCGGTACACCTTGTCGTACAGAGCATAGAAGCGAAACTTGGGCGATCCCTTCGCTTTATCGTGCAACGCCGTCTGCAACTTCTGAACACTTAGTGGAGTTGTTAGGCTCATCGCCAATCCCTCGGTCCTTTGTCGCTTCTTGCGTTTCCTTTCAACTGAGGCTCCTTCCCTCCACCGGAGTTACCCGGCTTCATCGGTACTACGAGCCTCTCCGCCATCCCATACGGCCCGGCCTGTCTCTCGCGAGTTGCCAGTTGATCCACACCGCAATCACCGCTGGGACTTCCCGTGTTACGCATGGTCCCCTTTTGCCTGCATGCCGTCGCCAATACCCCGGCAGGTCGGATGGAATTTGTTCGCTCATACGATTCCCTCCGCTTCGGCCTTCCCTCGAAACCAGGACGGGTCGGCTCCTGCATTAGTCTTTTCGAGGCCTGCTCAGCGTTCACTCACGTTACGGCCTGCATGCTCGCCGAGTCGCCATAGCGACCCTCTGCACCAGAGGCTTCAGCAGTCTCGTTGCCTCCACTGCTGCTCTGATTGCTACCGGGTGGAGCGAACCAGTTCCCGGGCGGGTTACCCCCGCTGTGGACCAGCGCCTTTCACGGCGCACCCGGTTAGGCGACTTATCGTCCACTACGAGTAATGCTGTTTGCCTCCGAGTGCAGCACTGGGGGTTTCGAACCGGCACGGAAAAAAATGGAGTTTTCGTGCCAGTATTGTGCAGGCATTTGGTGTTACCTGCCGTTGCTGTGGCAAACCCATCGTGAGATGAGAAACCGCCCTTCATATATTTGATAACGCATGACGTAGATATAGCGGCGGGCAAGCTGCGCACGTTCTGTGGCACCCAGCTTGCTCGTCCTTCGGATTGATTCTGGGTTATCCACATTCTTCGTGATGTCAGACCAAGGGGGCCACGAAATTTCATCTCACTTAATTTCGTATGGAGGAAATACAATGAGCATGGATCGTTGGAATAGGAAATGGTTGGTAGTAATAGGCTTCTCACTAGTTTTCGCTGCGCTGTTGGTCTCTGTCCCTAAGACTCCGGTGATCGCCGCATCGCCGCCAGTCACGGGAGCAATTTTTACTACTGATATTACCGGTGGGATTGTTAACCAAAATAGCTACAGCGCGAAGTGCGGCCCCTCCGGCGTATATCTCGACGGCGGGCCGGGACCCAGTGCTCCTCCAACGGCGGCCGGACTTCCCGATGGGGATTACTATTTCCAAGTGACCGACCCCAGCGGAAAAACCCTGCTCAGCACCGATGCTGTACAGTTCCGCGTATTGACTGTTTCGGGAGGACTGATAACCTCTGCTTCTATTCATCCGACTTTCCCAAATACTGGCGGCAGCGGCGGAGTCACTGTTGAACTTTGCCCATTCAACGACACTCCGAACAACGGGGGAGTCTACAAAGCGTGGGTAACCCCGGTCGGCCAGTTCCTTGGAGACCCCACGAAAGTGGACAATCCCTGCGGCAACGGCTGTTTCCACGGCTTCGTTCCGGCCTTCTCCAAGGTGGACAACTTCAAGGTCAAGGGGGCGGCTGCTGTCGCTTGCATGTCCGTCTTCAAGTTCATCGATGCAAATGGCAACGGCATTCGTGAACCGGCCTTGGGTGAAATTCACTATGGAGGCTGGGGATTCACGGTCATCGACCCCCTTGGCGCTCAGATCAACGGCACGATGTTCACGATAGCTCATTTAAAGGACTGCTTTCCCGGGTTGTTCAACTTGGTGCCAGGCAAATACACGGTCATTGAGGATGCGACTGACGGGACTGGAACGTATGTCGTGACGGCGAACACCGTCGACGACAAGAATCAAAACCCCGTGGATACGCAGATCACGGTGACCTTTAAGCCTAACGATCTTCGGCATGATGTGACCTTCGGGAACCAGCGCGTTGGGCCGTAACCGGGCAGCGTCCCCGCAACTCCCAGAGACGCGGCGAGGCGATGCGAGCTGAGACGCGTGCAAGGGGCCCGGGGGACAGGAAATTCCCATCCGAGGGAGGGGAGGCCGACCTTGGCCCCGGTCGGCCTCCCCCTCGATTTTTGCAACTTAGGAGACGGTATTTCGCGACGCCCGCAAGGTTTCGTCATTCAGTATTTCATCAAGAAAAAAGGATAAGGAACAACCATGAAAATCTCAGGACTAAAGGTCTTTATATTTGCCATGCTCTTCGTAGTGCTCTGCCCTCCGATCGGCTCTCCTGTGCGCGCTCAGCAAGGATCGTGCGCAACGCAAATCGGCCCCAAGATGCCGGACCTAATCGTGGATCAAGTGGTGATGGGCGCTCAGATGTTTCTCACTGAAGAGACGTTCGGCAACAGCACTTGCACGGTTAAGGAAGGCTGCGTCACTTCCCCTGGAAAGCATCTCCTCCTGCGCTTCAATGGAAGCATAGCAAATGTGGGCAAGGCCGATCTCGTCATTGGAAATCCCGGGAGCTGCGGAAACCTGTTCATTTTTGACGACTGTCACCAGCACTACCACTTCCAGCGGTTTGCGGACTACCGCGTTTGGACCCTGGATGGATACAACACCTGGGTCGCCAACAGGGATCTCACTATCTCCGCGGACGCGGACATCAATGCCCAGTTGATCGCCCTGGCCGTGTCTCGCGGGCAGCTGTAGACCACCCGCAAGCAAGGATTTTGCATTACGGATGACGTGCCGTACCTTTCGACCGCCGGGCCCGCTACTTATCAAAACTGTGATACGACTCAGGGACTGTCCGTTGGTTGGGAGGATCAGTATCCGCCCCAAATCCCATGCCAGTTCGCGCAAATCGACGGCCTCGTGGATGGCACGTACGTTTTAGAGATGCATGTGAATCCCGAGCTTGTCTTGCCCGAGTCTGACTATACCAACAACACCGGAGCGGTCAGATTTCAGTTCGCCGCGAAACACGGCAACACCGGGCCAACGATTCAAGTCCTTCCATAGGTACACACAGCAATCCGTCAGTGGCTGATTAACGCCGTAATCGTACAAGTGAAGTTTTGCTTTACATCTCCGGTAAGGCGTGCGGGAGCTAGCCGCCGATGCGAAGGGCCGGATTAGTGTTGATAAGGAATCCTATCGGCAGCCAATCAGCCGGTTACTTGCACTTCTTTGCCGTCGCATGAACGTAGTCAGTTAACTTGCCCTGATCGCGCTTCTGGATGAGATCATCCAAGTGCGGTAAACGGTACGACGTGTCTTTCTTATGGATGGCCTCGTAGCCGTGGAGTGCGCCGTCGACACCTTCTACGTAGATGGCTTCAACATCTTTCGCTTTTTCGGGATGTTCAATCACAAAAGCCGCTTCGGAGGCCAACATTGTAGCGATTACAGCACCAGGGTAGCCACTCTTCGAGTCCCCAAGATCGCCAAGAAATGTAGTGCACATTTTTACAGAGATGTCTGGAATCTCAATCAGCCACTTAACTAGCCATTCTCGGTCTCCTTGAAGATTAGGAGCGAGCGGATCGGCTTGAAGTGATTTGGCCGTTTGAACGGCGCGGGCGCGTTCTTCAGGAATCGAGGGGCCGCGCTGTTGCGCACCAATTTGCCTGGGGAAAGCTTGTAGTGCTGCAATAAAGAATAAGAAGGAAACAATCCTCGCCCAATTGGACATCAGATTTCCTCCCGAGAATGCTTGACCGACGGAGTATATACCTCTACATATTGCGTCCGCGAATCGGATTAGCAACTCGGTGTCGATAGCAGCCTTTCCCAGCTAAATGGACCCAATGCCTGGTTAACGCTAACCGGAGAAATGGAATCTCGCTGCCGCAGCCATCCTGCGGTGCTCCGAACATTCGGGAACAGGAAGGGAACAGCAAGCCCCAAAAACCGTGCAAGACCGTGATGCAAGACGCAAGAAAGAGCGAGTAGAATCAACTACATGAGATTTCCGGAGCAATCGGCAGGTCGCGGCTTCCGATGTCTTCCGTATCGTGCATGCGATCGCTTTGAACCTCTTCGCGGTTCTGAAGAAGGGTGCCAACCCGCATTCCGCGTGGTACATCTGAACCGCTTCTATACTCTTCGTTTCGTGGGAACAACCTGAGGAACATTACGCGTTTCTGACCGCTCCTAGGGCTACTCAATGTTCCTGAAAGTGCCTCGTAAGTCCTTGACAATTCTTTCTCTGCAGACTTGCCAAGGTTCAGGTGTCGGTTCGATTCCGATAGGCCGCTCCATTCTTCCCTCCGACCGTCACTCCTCCTTGAGCGCACCAGGATTAAGCGAACTGCCGCGCTTGCTTTCGTGATCCTACTGAATCGGTTGGAACCCGGCGTACCGGCAATTCCAGTAGGAAGAGCAGCCATTTCGCGCCGTCGACTGACAAATTCTTTGACTCTTTCGGTTTACCGATGAGATACTTAAGTTCCCTTCCAGCATCTTCTTCTCGGGCTGGCGAATCCTCTCCTCCAGCTCACGTGTCGATGAAGACAAAAATCCATGAGATTCGCGCTGGACTTTCCGGTGCTTCACTAAACTCGCGGCGAGGCGTGCCGGCACGATTGGCAGCAGGTCCGGACAAACAAATCGTTGCGGAAATGGCGGCCGGTGCGGACCTAGGTGGTCCGGGCAGCCTGCGGCAGCAACGGTAATGCCTCGGGTGCAGATCGCGAGCCATGGAGGAACGGTGAGGAAAGCTGGCATGGAGCTTAGATCGATGGCGGCGCGGAATAATCGGGAGATGAAAATTCTCGTTGCCGACGATGATCCCCTCACGCGGCGTCTGCTTCAAGAAACATTGGAGCACGCGGGATATGAAGTGATTGCGGTCGCGGACGGGCGGGCAGCGCTCGAATGTTTTTCCCGCAAAGACGGTCCGCGACTGGCACTCTTGGATTGGCTGACGCCGGAAGTCAACGGCCTTAGCGTTTGCCGTGAGATCCGCAGGCACTCCGAATATCCCTACATCTACCTGATTCTGCTCAGTTCCAGACGGGCCAAGGAGGACATCCTCAGCGGGTTCGAGGCAGGCGCGGACGACTATCTGACCAAGCCCTGCGACCTGGAAGAGCTGAAGGCGCGATTGCGCGCCGGCGAACGCATCGTGAAACTGGAAGACAAATTGACGCACGATGCCCTGCACGACACGCTCACACAGCTGCCGAACCGGACCTTCTTTCTGGAGCGATTGGCTCTCTGTGTCGTCTGGGGGTTGCAACACCCGGACTATAAATTTGCAGTCCTGTCCGTGGACATGGATCGCTTCCGAGTCGTGAATGACAGCCTGGGCAACGCCGCTGGCGACTGGCTTCTGGTGCAGATTGCGGACCGGTTGCGGGGCTCCATCCGGCGCGATGATGCCATATTGCGTTCGGCGGAAGAGGGAGGGATGGCCGGTCATCCGGAGGAAATCGGTATGCTGGCGAGGCTGGGGGGCGACAAATTTACAATCCTGTTCGATCACATCCGAGATGCCAGTGAGGGCATCAGGGTGGCCGAGCGAATTCAACACAACATCCAAGCGCCCTTCTATATCGATGGACAGGGTGTGTTTACCACAGCGAGCACCGGCATTGCTTTCAGCGGGAGCGGTTACAGCGCAGCGGAAGACATGCTGGGGGATGCCAATACCGCAATGTCCCGGGCTAAGGTCCTCGGAAAGGGGCGGTACGAAATGTGCGATCCTTCGATGCACGCCACCGCCGCGGGCCGCTTGAGGCTGGAAACAGATCTTCGCCGCGCGACGGAACGAGAGGAATTTCGCGTTCACTACCAGCCTATTGTTTCCTTGGGCGAAGGCCACATCATCGGCTTCGAGGCCCTGGTGCGCTGGCAGCGGCCGGAGTTTGGGCTGGTGATGCCGGGGGGATTCATCTCGGCGGCGGAAGATACCGGCTTGATCTTGTGGATTGGAAATTGGATTTTGCAACAGGCTTGCCGCCAGATCTGCGCCTGGAACCAGCAGTTTCCATGCTCGCCCCCGTTTACGATGGCCGTAAACATCTCCGCCAAACAGTTCGCGCAGAAGGATCTGGTCAGCCAGGTTGGAGGAATCCTGCGCGATTCCGGCCTAGCCCCCGACAAGTTGAGACTTGAACTTACCGAAAGCGTGACCATGCGCGATGAGGAGCGCACCACTCGAATTCTTGGCGAACTTAAGGCCCTCGGCGTGCGTTTGTGCATCGATGACTTCGGCACCGGATATTCGTCTTTGAGTTACTTGCGCCGCTTTGCCCTGGATGTCCTGAAAATCGACCGCTCCTTCGTCTCCGAAATGTTGAACAACAGTGAAAGCCAGGAAATCGTGAAAACCATCTTAAGCCTTGGAAGCAATCTGGGGATGGAGGTGGTGGCAGAAGGCGTGGAGACACCGGAGCAGGTGAGCCGGCTGAAAGCGCTCGGCTGTGATTTTGCGCAAGGTTACTTCTTCTCCAGGCCTCTTGACTCAGCGGGCGTCGTGCGCACCTTGGTGAATTCGGAACAGAACTTTTACACGCTTCCGCAGGAATCTCCGGGGCGGCTCGTGGCCCCGGTGCGGTGAGTGGAAGGCAAAGCCGTAGCCCGTTGGACATCCGACTGGAATCACAGGCTGACCTCAAGCGAGCCTCGTATAAACTTAAGTTCCCTTCAAGTGTCCCCGAAAGTTTTCCTCAGCATTGCAAATTCCCAGTGAAATTTCACTCGAACTGCCGTTACAATCGGCGCACCGGTATTACTTCAGATGGATAAAATCATCCTGGCCGTCGGCAGCAAGCGCGGGCCGAAGCTGAACGCCGTCATCGAAGCGCTGGAAGCATTTTCGAGCGTCCTCGCGTCCCGTACTCAATTCGAAGTTGTCGGCGTAGAGGTCGAGAGCGGCGTCAGCCATACGCCGGCGTCACGAGAAGAACTGATGGTCGGCGCCCGCCAGCGCGCCGAAGCCTTGGTGCAGCTGGCGCGGAAGAATGGCGATGCGTGGCGGTACTTCGTCGGCTTGGAGGGCGGACTTGATGTTGTCCAGGAAGGAGTGTCTGCGGAAGAGATGCGATGGCGCGCAACTCTGAAGCAACACGGGCGCCGCCGCGTTTTTCTGGAGAGCTGGGCATACGTGACCGACGGCGTACGCGGCCATTACGGCCGCTCCGGAGGCATCGAGTTGCCGGAAGCTCTGGCTCGCGATGTCCTCGAACATGGTATTGAGCTTTCCGTGGCCATCGACAAATTTGCCGGGGCCATCGGCATCCGCGACGCGCAGGGCGCTTGGGGCGTCCTTTCCAACAATTTCATCACCCGCCAGGAAGCCTTTCGCGTTGCCGTGATTGCGGCCTTTGCTCCGTTCTATAATGAAAAGATGTATCGCGCCGTAAGGACGGCAGGGTCGATTGGATAGCGGTACGATATATCGTGCCTCCGGTTACGGAGGCATGAACCGAAGGCCGAAGGAGAAGCCGTGGATATTGTTAAAGGCAATATGGGCTGGATCGAAGTCGTGGTTGGCCCGATGTTTTCCGGCAAGAGCGAAGAACTGATTCGCCGGCTGCGACGCGCGGAGATTGCACGGCAGCGCGTGCAGATCTTCAAGCCCGCCATTGACGAACGCTACGCCGCCAACGAAATTGTTTCGCACTCCGGCCTCGGCATTCCCTCGGACGCTGTTTTCAAGGCTGCTGAAATCATGGACAAACTGTCCCCGCGCACCGAGGTCGTCGGCATCGACGAAGCGCAATTTCTCGGTGACGAAGTCGTGGACGTTTGTACCAAGCTAGCCAATCTCGGCAAGCGCGTCATCGTCGCGGGCCTGGACACCGATTACCGCGGCCGCCCCTTCGAACCGATGCCGCGCCTGCTCGCCATCGCCGAAGAAATCACCAAACTACTTGCTATCTGCGTGCGCTGCGGCAATCCTGCCGTTCACACCCAGCGCCTCGTCGAGAGCGAAGAGCTGATTGTCGTCGGCGCAATGGGCGCCTACGAAGCCCGCTGCCGCCGCTGCTTCGAGCCCAATCCCGCTCTGGCCCAGGAAAAAAAGGACGGCCCCCAACTCATCGCCCGCAACCGCGCTGCCACGGCTGGCGGCAGCTGACGCCGCATAAATTATTTCTCGATCTAGCGACCTCGCAGTCGTTATCTTTCCGCTGACATGCCTTGTGGTCCTTGCTGGAGTTTGGCCGCTCCTTCCGTCAAACTGGCTCGACTGAAAATCACTCAGAATCGAGTTAACCGGAACTCATGATCATCGAATCCAAAGCACCGACGCGCGTGGACTTCGCCGGAAGCACTCTGGACATTTGGCCACTGTACCTGTTCCATCCGGGCTCGGTCACATTAAACGCGGCGATCTCGCTCTATGCTTCGTGCCGCATCGAAACGCATCCTGCGGACGATAATCGCATCAAGCTCATCTCCCGCGACATCAAGCTTGAAGAGAGTTTCGCTTCCTTCGCCGCTCTCGTGAAGGCCAAGCGCTATCGCCTTCCGTTACTCGCAGAAATCACAAAATTCTTCGAGCCCCAGGGCGGCTTCACGCTTACAACCGATTCCGAGGCTCCCGCGGGCGCAGGCATCGGCGGCTCCAGCGCCATGGCCGTGGCCATTTGCGCCGCGCTCGATCGCTTCACCGGGGCAGGCAAGAGCAAGGTGGATTGGATCCACATCAGCCGCGACGCCGAAGCTATCGTCATCAACGTTCCCACCGGGACGCAGGATCACTATCCGCCGGCCTTCGGCGGCGCCGCGGCCATCGAACTTCCGCCCGGAGGAGAACACCGCGTCGAGCTTCGCGTGAATCTCGACGAACTCGAGCGCCGCGTGGTCGTCTGCTACACCGGCAAGCCGCGGCAGCACGGCATCAACAACTGGGAAGTTTACAAGGCGCACATCGGGGGCAAGCTCGCAGTCCAGAACAGTTTGGAGCGCATCTCTGACGTCGCGCAGAAAATGCGCCTGGCTTTCGAAAAGCCCGACTGGCCCGAAGCGGGCCGCCTGATGCGCGAAGAATGGTCCTTTCGAAAGCGCAACCTGCCCACCATCTCGACGAAGACCATTGATCGCGTCATCGAAAACGCACGCCGAAACGGCGCGCTGGCCGGCAAAGTCTGCGGCGCCGGTGGCGGCGGATGTGTCGTCCTGCTCATCGAGCCGGACGCCCGGGAACGCGTGGAGAAGGCCATTGCCGAAGCTGGCGGCGCTGTTCTACCCATGACCATTGACCGCCAGGGCGTACAGGTCATCTCTCGTTAAGCTAAGGTGCGGATCGACCGCAGGAACTCCAGTTCTATTCACTGCAAGTACTGGTAAAATACGGGCGTCCCCCCAGGGGCTGGCAGCTATTCAGAAGCCTCGCTGCATCGTAGAATAGGGATGCGGACCGACCCGGTCGGGTCTGCGCCGATTATGCCAAGCTGGCTCGCCTTATCGATGGCTCTCCTGCTGTTCGCTGACGCGGACGTTCCGCGCGTCAACAGCCTTCGTCCGCCTGTGAACCCAGTCGCAAGTTTTCCGCCGGACGGGGACATCCCGCTTTTCCCCAACGGGGCGTCATCCTCGAATGACACGCAGAGCGGCGCACAGTCTCCCGCAAAAACTTCGAGCACTGCTGCCAACACCACGCTCCAGGACAATTCGAAACTTTCGCTGATTCGGTACGTTTCCGGCGAATTTGCCAAAGCCGTCAAGCCCATGCCCGCGGGAAAAGAAGGGTTTCTGATTTACGTTGGCAAGCCGCTGAATGCGGAACTACTGGATCGCGCCGTGGCCACGCACGGCGCAGCGGTCAACACAGGCGACAAGGTGCAGATCACCAGGCTCGAATTCCGCGCCCATCAGATCGTCGTGGATATAAACGGTGGCGGCCGTGGCAGGAGGCGCTGGCGCGACCATATCCAAGTCAGCCTCGGCGGCACCATGCCCAGCGTGCAGTCCACTTCGCAGGATCAGGGCCCGCCGGGCTTGCAGCCCGGCATGGGCAGCACGATTTTCGTGGAATTCAACAAGCCCATTCCGGATCTAAGTCCGGAGGATTTGAAGCAGCTCCTTTCGCCGTTCCTCAATTTTGCAAAGGAGCGCTCCGCTGCGGTGCAGTGGTTCGATACCCTGCCGCCGGAAATGAAGAAAGCCATTCAGGAGCGCAAGCCCGTTCTCGGCATGGACCGCGAGGAAGTGGTCGCAGCCATCGGCAAGCCCGACCACAAAGTGCGTGAACGCGACCCCGACGGCAACGACATCGAGGATTGGATCTACGGCCAGCCGCCTTCTCGAACGGTCTTCGTCCGCTTCACTGGGGACCGCGTCACCGGCATCAAGCAGTTCCCGCAATAGTATTCCGCTTTGCAACCCAGTTGGGTGGTAAAATATATAAGGAAAGAGTTTGGCGTCTTTTTGAACGGGAGTAAGCATGGCGACTAAAAAGAAGGCGGGTGCTGAAAAGATCGCCAGTGAGCTGGCTGCTCTTGCCCTTCGGCATCTTTCCAGTTTCTCCGCCGAAGAACAGGAAAAGCGCATCCTTGCAGCCGAAAAGCGGCTGGCTAATGCCTCTCGCGCTGATAGGTCTCGAACATCTTCATCGACTTCTCGTACTCGGAAGAACCGGGTTTCTGCCCGAGGTCGATGAGAACCTGCTGAAAGAGTCCTGGATTTCCTTTCCGCAGGGCGTCCAGCATCAAAGATCTTAGGCGTCGAAGTTTCTCTTTTTCGGTGGAATGCTTGGGCCGGCGCCCCCGTTCAGTTTCTTCTTCCCGGATCCTGCGGATTTCGTTTTCTTCGGACACGGGCTAATTATAAATCAATGTACGTATCATTTTAAGAATTATCTGGAATCCCTTCCGGCGTTATAGATAGATTTGTACGTCGTTTGTACGATAGATGGCGAAAGCTACTCTTTCGGTTCCATCGCCGTCGGCCACTCCAAAACGACAATTCTTCCATCTGCTTCGCGCTCCAGTGTCGGGGCACAAACGCCGAGGAGTTGACGCCGCCACCACAAGCCTTGCGCACGCTTTTCAGCTGGCGTTGTGAACCAGTATTGCCAGATAACAGCGCGCACTTGACGTGGTGGACCATGCGGGAACGGATTGCCCGCAAAGAGCAATAGCGCATCGCCATCGCCGCGAAGCAAACTCTGTTCCGTGCGCACCATGATAGGTTCCTGGCGCCACGAACTCAGCGAAGCAAACCACAAATTCCAATCGAAGCGCGGCTGATACGGCGCATAAATTCCCGGAGCCTTGGCCGGATCCTGCGGCTTGAAGCGAAAGGGATAGATGAGCCAGGTCTGCCCGTCGTCCGAGCCCTGAAATTCAATCTCATAGCGGCCGCGCGTCATGATCGCAAACAGCCCATAGCGATTGGCGATGCGAAAGGGTTCCAGTGCCGTCACGGGTGTGGTGGGCAGCGGCACTGGTTTGACCATCCATATCAGTTCGGCCAGCGTGTCGTAAAAGATCCACGAGAGCATGACTGCACTAACTGCAAGCTTCAGCGCAAAAATCTGCGCGCCGAATCTCTGACGCCAAGGTGGCCCCTGCTTTGGCGTCAATAGCGGTTTCGCTTCCTTGGTGGCGAGGTAGCTCTTTTTCAAAAACGATGGCAAATAATGGAGCACAAAGTGGTCATCGAGCAGCAATATCCCTAGCGCGAGCACGAGGTAATTCAAGAACGTGTAATTTGCGGAGAGAATGATGCCGATTTGCCAGACCGTCACGATGAAGAAGCATACGATTCGGATGCGCCGCGGCAGAAACATCGCCCACACCAGGACGAGTTCGAGCGCCAGTGTGAAAAATGACGTCGCCGCATGAAACCAATGCGGGAAATGCTGCATGTACCAGCCGATCCAGGTTGGCAGCGGGCCATTCTGGTAATACTCGTCGAGCGCCGTGAAGTTTCGCCACTGCGGATCGCCACCCAGGATCTTCGCCACGCCCGATTCGAAATAAATCCGGAAGCATTCCCAGACCAGCAGAAAAACACTCGCGCGCGAAGGTCTGCTATCTTCGCCCCAACCCGGGCGAAATCCACCCGGCGCAAGAAACATCGCGATGAATCCCGCTTCCAGCAACATCCCATCGGACTGGTAGGCGGAAAAATCCTGTGCGGCACTGACGAACGACAGGAAGCACACAAAACAGATCGCCAGCATGCCGCGCGGCCAGAAATTCAATACCAGAAGCAGCGAAGCGATCATTCCGGCCCAGCAAATTCTCGTGAGCATGTGCGAGCCGCTCGAAAGCCACAACAGCGTCGGCGCGTACCAGTAGCTGGCATGGCCGAACCGTTCGAACAAGGCTTGCAGATATTCGTTGGCGGGAAGAATTCCGTGCGGCCCAATCAATCCACGAATTTGAAAGACCAGCGAGAAAAACGCGGAATAATAGATGAGCCCCAGCGCCCGCAGGAAAATCCAGCGAGGGATCAAGCGGTCTGCGGCGGCGCGTTCGGTATCGAACAGCCAGCGCAAAGCCGATGCAGGTGCCCACTCCTTCATCGCCGGCCATTATAGCGGCCCAATTTTCCGCGCGTTTGACTTTTGTCCACGCAGCCCATAGCATTTCTTGTTCGCTTGCGGCTGTCGTTCGCTCCTGTATTGCCGCAATTCGTGACACTCCCCATCGGAGGAAGTAATGCCCATTAAGGTCGGCATCAACGGCTTCGGCCGCATCGGACGCAACATCATGCGCACCGCGCTCGACGACAAGGACATTCAATTCGTCGCCGTCAATGACGTCACCGATGCCAAAACGCTCGCGCACCTTCTGAAATACGACTCCGTCCTCGGCAACTTGCCGCACAGCGTCACGCACACGGAAGGCACTATCTCCGTGGAAGGGAAGAGCTTCAAGGTTTTCAAGACGAAAGATCCTGCCGAAATTGACTGGGCCTCCGTCGGCGCGGACATTGTCGTCGAGTCCACCGGTCTTTTCACCAAGGGTGCCGACGCGAAAAAGCATCTTCGCGCGCCGGTGAAAAAAGTCATTATCTCTGCGCCTGCCGACGGCCCGGACGCCACCTTTGTCCTCGGCGTGAACGACAAAACCTACGATCCTGCGAAGCACCACGTCATTTCGAATGCCTCCTGCACCACAAACTGTCTCGCCCCCGTCGCCAAAGTCCTCCACGAAACGTTTGGAATCCACAGCGGCACCATGACCACCATCCACTCCTACACCAACGACCAGAAGCTTCTCGACCTCCCGCACAAGGATCTGCGCCGCGCTCGCGCCGCCGCCATCAACATGATTCCCAGCTCCACGGGCGCCGCCAAAGCGCTGCACCTCGTCATTCCCGAACTGAAAGGCAAACTCGATGGGTACGCCATGCGTGTGCCCACCCCCAACGTCAGCGTCGTGGACCTGACCGTCTTCGTCGACAAGCCCGCCACGAAAGAATCCGTCAATGCCGCCCTGAAAGCTGCCGCCAACGGTCCGATGAAGGGCATCCTCAGCTACACCGAAGAAGAGCTCGTCTCCGCCGACTTCAAGGGCAATTCGAATTCCTCCATCGTGGATGCCGAATACACCAAAGTCGTCGGTGACCGCTGCGTCAAGGTTTTGGCCTGGTACGACAACGAGTGGGGCTACTCCTGCCGTTGCCGTGACCTGATCAAGCTCCTGGCCTCTAGATTCTAAATGTGGGACAGACTTTAGTCTGTCCTCTTTATTTTTCTGGATCTCCCGAGTCACCGAATCATGACTAAACTCACCATCAACGACCTCGACCCCCGCGGCAAACGCGTCTTCATCCGCGTGGACTTCAACGTTCCCCTGAAGGACGGCGTCGTCACCGACGACACACGCATCCGCGAAACTCTTCCGACACTGCGGCTCGCCATCGAAAAGGGCGGCCGGCTCGTGCTTGCTTCGCATCTCGGCCGGCCCAAGGGCGGCCCGGATCCGAAATATTCTCTGAGGCCCGCCGCCAAAAAATTGGAAGAGCTGCTCGGCAAGCCGATCGCCTTTGCCCTGGATTGTGTCGGTCCAGGCGCTGAAGGCCAGAGCAAGGCCTTGCGCGACGGGGAAGTACTCGTGCTGGAAAACGTCCGCTTCCATCCCGACGAAGAAAAAAACGACGAAGCCTTTTCGAAGCAGCTTGCCGCGCTCTGTGACGGCGTTTTCGTTTGCGACGCCTTCGGCTCCGCTCATCGCGCACATGCTTCCGTTGTCGGCATCACGCGCTTCGTCCACCAAGCCGCTGCGGGGCTGCTCATGGAAAAAGAGCTGGCCTACCTCGGCAAAGCCCTAACGAATCCCGCGCGTCCCTTCGTCGCCATTCTCGGCGGCGCCAAAGTCAGCGACAAAATCGAAGTCGTCGAAAACTTGATGAAAATTGCCGACGCCATGCTTATCGGCGGCGGCATGGCTTACACCTTCCTCAAAGCCGACGGCCAGCCCATCGGTAAATCGCTCGTCGAAAACGACAAACTGGACCTCGCGCGGCGTCTGCGTGAAGAAGCCCAAAAGGAGAAATTCGCGCTCCTGCTTCCCGTCGATCACGTCGTCGGCGCGGAATTCAAAGCGGACACCGCGACGCAAACCGTTTCCGTCTCCGCCACACCCGACGGGTGGATGGGCCTGGACATTGGCCCTAAAAGCATCGAAGCCTACCGCCAAAAAATTGCGAGCGCAAAAACCATCGTCTGGAACGGCCCCATGGGCGTATTCGAGATGCCCGCGTTCACAAAAGGCACGGTCGAGATCGCCAAAGCCGTCGCTGCCGCCACCAGCGCCGGCGCTACTTCCATCGTCGGAGGCGGCGACTCCGTCGCAGCCGTTCATCGGTCCGGCCTCGCGAACAAAATCTCCCATATCTCCACCGGCGGCGGCGCTTCCCTCGAATTTCTCGCCGGACGCAAACTTCCCGGAGTCGAAGCTCTCACCAACAAATGAACATACAGACTCTTTCGCTCGAGTGGGACAGGCATTCCTGCCTGTCCGCTTTGTCTTTGGAGGCACTGGCATGCGACGCCGCGTAATCGCCGGCAACTGGAAAATGTACAAAACGCTAGCGGAGACCCGCGCGTTTTTCTCGGCGTTCACACCACTGGTCGCAAACTCCAGGCACTGCGACATCATCATCGCGCCTCCTTTCACCGCCATCTCCACGGCTGCCGAGGCAGCGAAAGGCACCAACATCGCCATCTCTGGCCAGAACGTCTCTTGGAGTAAGGAAGGCGCCTTCACCGGCGAAGTCTCCGCCCCCATGCTCACCGAGGCCGGCTGCCGCTACGTCATCATCGGCCACTCCGAGCGCCGCCAGCTCTTTCGTGAAACGGACGATAACGTCGCCAAGAAGACGCTGGTCGCGCTCGATTCCGGCCTGACTCCCATCGTTTGTTTAGGCGAAATGCAAGAAGACCGCGACGCCGGCCTGGCCGAAGAAGTTCTCCTCCGGCAATTCACCGGCGGCCCCGGCGCGTTGACCCCCGATGAGTTCTCCCGTATTCTGATTGCATACGAGCCGGTCTGGGCCATCGGTACGGGCCGTACGGCAACGCCGGAAATTGCGGCGACCGCTCACCGGTTTCTCCGGCGATGCGCGGGCGAGCAGTTTTCGGTACATCATGCCTCCGCCCTCCGGATTCTCTATGGCGGCAGCGTCAAGCCTGACAACATTCAGGGATTGATGGCGCAGGAAGAACTGGATGGCGCTCTTGTGGGCGGAGCGAGCCTGGATCCGAAGTCGTTCGCGGCGATCGTAAATTTCAAGTAGAGGCCGGACTTCAGCCCGGCGTCCACTCGAGCTCAATTGAGGTCTGTAAATGGATACAAAAGCGGCAGTGAAGTGGACCATGGCCCTGCTCATCGGATTCGGCATCATTGTTCTTGGCTTCCGGTTTGCCGGCTGGCTGCTCACCGGTTTTTTCATCTTGAACTGTCTGGTGCTGATCATCGTCGTCCTGCTGCAGAGCGGCAAGGCTGCGGATCTCGCAGGTGCATTCGGCGGCGCAGGCAGCCAGACCGCTTTTGGCCCCCGCGGCGCGGCCAACGTCCTCTCAAAAGCTACCACATGGTGCGCCATCATGTTCATGCTCTGTGCGATGGCGCTCGTTCTGCGAACCGATAAGGTCGTAGGACAGGGCAGCTCGATCCTGCAAAAAGTCTCGCAACCTGCGCCGAAGCCGGCCCCGGTCGCTCCGCCAACCACGCCAGCGACGACTCCTGCGACCACTCCTGGCGCGCCGCCAGCTACCTCGCAGCCGGCATCGCAAACACCTGCTAGTTCGCAACCAACGACAGAACAGGCTCCGCCAACTTCGCAGCCCGCCCCGGCCCCGCCCAAGAAGCCGTAACCCGCCTTCGTGGCGGCGTCGGAATTTATCCCGACCCTGCCGGGACGTCGCCATCCTGATTTTCTGGTTTTGCAGGGGCGCGCTTCAGCGCGCCCTTTCTTTCCTCGTTTGACACCATTCGCCGATGCCTTTACGATGGAAGGCGACGCGGTCGTGGCGGAACTGGCAGACGCACTAGCTTGAGGTGCTAGCGCCGCAAGGCGTGGAGGTTCGAGTCCTCTCGACCGCACCAAAATTTCACTTTCAGCTGAACCACTCGCCCGTCGGACCGCTATCACTCCCGAAAGTCGTCTAATCAATCGCGCCCTGAAACTGGCTCTGGTCCTCCCATCAGGGCAGCGCGATCTCCAACCGACGTAACGGTCGGCTCGGCGTTCAAGTGAGAGGTTTTGCGCCAATCCACTTCGGTGATGTCCACGGACGCCTTGGCGCCGCTTGCAAGAACATAAGTCACGCTGCCTTGGTGGATGCGGTAATTCGCGACCTCATACACACTGCCCGGCTTGAGGGCGATCCACCTGGTCCGCAGCGGCTGTCGCATAGTTCCCGAATTTGGAGCCGATGGCTCTGTCTGTGCCAGCGAAACCTCCGGAACCTCTACTTTATTCTCCTGCGCTGTTGTGTTCTGAGCGGCGTAGGTTGCATCGGAGCCATTGCTTGCGGGCATGTTGTCCGCCTCCGCCGGTTCAAACGATCGCTGTTTTTCGGGGGTCGGGGGCCGGTCAAAATGTTGCCGCCTATAGACCGGGCGCGGCGGCCGGTCGTATGAGGCGGGCCTTTCATAAGGCTGCGTGGCAGCCACCAGCCGAGGCACTTGGATATCGTCCATCAGGCGCACGGTGATCTGCGATTCCCCTTTCAGTGTGGGACGTGGGCCGCGAGCTGGCAGCATTAGGATCTTCCAGGGCCACAGCGGAGGAATGAGCCATTCCACGATGTCTCGTGTTTTGTGGCCGCGGCCCACAATGTCCCCGTGACGATCCACTTTGTATCCCTTGGCAGCGATGACTTTGCTGGGAACGGGGATATCGGAACTAGGGAAGCCGATGCGGTCGAATTCCAGCTTCAGATAGCCCTTGCCGACAAAGTGTCCGGGCTCCTTGTCCGCCTCCAGGTGTCCTCCGAGGTAGCTTCCCCGGGGAAAAACATTCTGTCCGAATTCCCGGAGGCTGCTCAGGTGGCAGACCACAGGGTCACCTACTTCGGCAGTGGCTGAGGAAAAATTTGGCTCGTCGAGCGTGCATTTGAGCAGCGTCCCGGCGGGAACCAGGATGTCCTGCGCCTTCGTGCTTGGTTGGACTCCCAGAAACATCAACGAGAAAATCAAATACGCTGAAATTCGTCGCATGTGCTACCTCCCGGTTTGCGGGCCGGCATGCAAAATCGGAAGCTCCGGGACACGAGAAGAGTTTGCTGTGCCAGGCCCCAGCAAAGTTTCAATTCGCGGAAACTACTCTTTTCCCGGCCGCATAGCAATATAGATAATTTACATTACCTCAACAGAATCAACGGGTTACCCATGCACACTCAACCTTAAACCCCATGAACCCGCAGGCCCGAGAAAAGTTGTCCGGTACCCTATGTTTTGGAAAGGGCTTGGACTCGGCAACGCGCGTCGTGCGCCCATGCCTCGACCAGCCTCGTGATAGACTCATCCCTTTCCCGCTCTAACCGTCGCAGCCGGCGCGGTAACCATCGGAGCTCAAACGGCCACGTATGGCTAAGTCCTCAGCGATCCTGGCTTGCATCATGGGGTGTGCAACGCTATTGGTCTCACTCACCTGCCACGGCCAATCCTCTCCAACCCCCGGCGTCCCCGAAAAAGTGCTCCCCGAAAAAGTGATCATTGACACCGACATCGGTGACGACGTCGATGACGCTTTCGCGCTAGCTCTGGCCTTGCGCAGCCCGGAACTGCAAATCCTCGGCATCACCACCACGTTCGGAGACACCGAAACCCGCGCAAAGCTTGTCGATCGCTTCCTTGCCGAAGTGGGCCGCCCGGAGATCCCCGTGGCAGCCGGTACACCCACCGTGAGTAAAGGCACGTTTACGCAGCGCCGCTACGCCGAAGGCGGCCACGATGCGAAGCCATCTCATCCCGACGCTGTCAGCTTCATCCTGGAACAGATTCGCCGCTACCCGGGCCAGGTCACCTTGATCGCCATCGGCCCATTGATGAATGTCGGCGCCGCCATCGACAAAGATCCGGCCACGTTCCGCAAGCTCAAACGCGTGGTCATAATGGGTGGCTCCATCAAGCGCGGCTACGGCGATCTTGGCTACACGCCTCCCCGCCCCCCGCAACCCGAATGGAACATCCTGAATGACATTCCTTCCGCTCAGAAACTCTTCGCCTCGGGAGTGCCGCTCTTCGTCATGCCGCTCGATTCCACCCAATTGAAGCTGGACGAGGTCAAGCGCGCGTTCCTCTTCAGCCAGGGCACACCGCTCACCGATGCCCTTACGTTGCTCTATCATCAATGGGGCCAGGTAACGCCGACCCTCTTCGACCCCATGACCATTGCCTTCCTCGTGAATCCCATCCTCTGCCCCGTCCAACCCATGCACACTCGCGTCGACGAAAAAGGTTTAACCCGCCCCGAATCAGGCCCTTCCAACGCCCAGGTCTGTCTCGACTCTAGCCCCGACGCCTTCTTCCGTCTCCTTCTACCCCGCCTCGCCGCACCATAACTCGGCGCCCCCAAGCCTTAGCCGTCCAATTAGCCTTACAACCGTGACGATGGCAGATTCACCCAGGCTGAGTTTTGGCGTGAAGATTCCAGGACTCCAGAAATGAACTGAACCCCCGCCACGCCATCCTCCACGCCCGGCACCAGCAGCGACGCGGGCGCTGGAGCGCGCCCCGCGTTCCGTGCCGCAATCTGTTCCGCCAAGTCCGCATAAAGTTGCGCAAACGCCTCCAGATACCCTTCCGGATGCCCCGATGGGATGCGGCTCGCGTGCTTCGCGGACGCCGTCGCTCCGGCCCCAGCGCGGCTGATGGTTACGGGCGGCTTCCCATACGGACTAAATCGCAAATAGTTCGGATTCTCCTGCCCCCACTCGATTCCCGCTTTCTCTCCATAAACTCGCAACCGCAGATTGTTCTCGTTTCCCGCAGCCACCTGGCTCGCCCACAACATTCCTCGTGCCACGCCCTCGAATCGCAGGAGCACTTGTACGTTGTCGTCGAGCCGTCGCCCTGGCACGAAAATGGAAACGTCGGCAGCCACCTGATCGCAGCGCAGTCCGGTCACAAAACACGCGATGTTGTACGCGTGCGTACCGATATCCCCAAGCGAGCCCCCAGGCCCGCTCTGCGCCGGATCCGTGCGCCACGCCGCTTGTTTTTGCCCAGTCGTCTCCAGTGCCGTGGTCAGCCAGTCCTGCGCGTACTCCACTTGCACCACGCGAATGCGGCCAAGTTCCCCTGCTTCGATCATCTCTCGCGCTTGCCGCACCAGCGGATAGCCCGTGTAATTATGCGTCAAGCCAAAGATGAGCCCACTGCGCCGAACCATTTGCGCCAGCGCCACCGCATCTTCCACCGTTGTGGTCAGCGGCTTATCGCAGATGACATGAATGCCCGCCTCCAAAAACGCTTTTGCGGGCGCGAAATGAAGATGATTGGGCGTGACAATCGAGACCGCGTCAATTCGGTCCGGCCTCTTTGCTTCCGCCGCAGCCATCTCCGCAAAACTTCCGTAAGCCCGCTCCGCCACGATATGCAGTTCAAGAGCCGCGGCACGGCTTCGCTCAGGATTTGAGGACAATGCCGCGGCAACCAGTTCGAAGCGATCGTCGAGCCGCGCCGCAATGCGGTGCACCGCTCCAATGAAAGAGCCCGGTCCACCGCCGACCATTCCTAGCCGGAGGCGCCGGTTTGCCGCATCAGTTGACTGTGTGTTCGCTGTCATGACCCTCGTCCCATTTCAATCCAGTCCTAGCATCCGTCGGTTCGCACGTCGATCCGCGCCCGAACTTGCGAAGTCATCAAACGTGCTGCTTGCCGCCTGAATAATATGCCGCTGGATAAAAGGAGCCCCTTCCGCGGCTCCCTGCTCGCTGCTCTTGATGCAACACTCCCACTCCAGCACGGCCCATCCATCAAATCCATACTGCGTCAGCTTGGAAAATATGGCGCTGAAATCCACCTGCCCATCTCCCGGCGAACGAAACCTCCCGGCTCGGTTCACCCAGGACTGATAGCCGCCGTAGACGCCCTGCCGGCCCGTCGGACGAAACTCCGCATCCTTCACGTGAAACATTTTGATGCGCTCGTGGTACACATCCAGGAATTCCAGATAATCGAGCTGCTGCAGCACGAAATGACTCGGGTCAAACAGCACCTTGCACCGTGGATGATTTCCGGCGCGCTCCAAAAACATTTCGAACGTGACCCCATCGTGCAAATCTTCGCCGGGATGGATCTCGAAGCACAGATCCACTCCCGCTTTGTCAAATGCATCGAGGATGGGACGCCAGCGCGCGGCTAGCTCTTCAAAAGCAGTTTCAATCAGCCCGGCAGGCCGTTGTGGCCAGGGATACACGTACGGCCACGCCAGCGCCCCGGAAAATGTCACATGCGCCGCAAGTCCCAGGTTGGCGGACGCGCGCGCCGCGAGCATCAATTGTTCCACCGCCCAGGCTTGCCTCGCTCGCGGATTGCCCCTCAGCTTTTCCGGCGCGAACCCATCGAAGGCCAGGTCATACGCGGGATGCACGGCCACCAACTGGCCTTGAAGGTGCGTCGAAAGTTCGGTGATCTCGAGGCCGTGCCCCGCCACCGTGCCGCGGAGCTCCTCGCAATAGGCCTTGCTCTCTGCCGCGCGCTGCAAATCAAACAGGCGCGCATCCCACGACGGAATTTGCACGCCCTTATAGCCGAGCTTGCCAGCCCACGCGGCAATGCTCTTCAAACTGTTGAACGGGGCCGCATCGCCCGCGAACTGCGCCAGAAAAATCGCTGGTCCTTTGATGGTCCTCATCATTCTCTCAACTCCACCCCGCATCCACGATGAAGTCCTGCGCCGTGCACTTTTCCGCCGCTTCCGAAGCCAGGAACAGCGCCATGTTTGCAATGTCGCTGGGAAGCACGCGCGTCTTCAAGCATTGGCCGGCCATCACTTCCTTCTCGAACTCCGGTGTATACCACAATTTGATTTGCCGCTCGGTCCAGACCGCCCCGGGCGAAAGCGTGTTCACCCGTATGCCCAAGTGTCCAAATTCTCGCGCCAGCACGCGCGTCAACCCGGTGATGGAGGCTTTGGCCACGTTGTATACCGGGAGGCCCGGTTGCTTGACCCTCCAAATAATGGAGCCAAGATTGATAATGGCGCCTCCGCCGAGTCGCTTCATCTGCGGCGCCACCGTTTGCGCCGCGAAAAACATGTGCCGCACGTTCACCGCGATCCGCTCATCCCAATACGCCGGCGTGACTCGCTCCATCGTGTGGCGTTCGTCGTTCGCGGCATTATTGATAAGCACTCCGATGTCGCCCAACTCGATGCGGATTTTTTCGATAGCGGCTTGTAGCGCGGCGATGTCGCGCAGGTCGCAGGCGATGAAGAGTGGCGCCGTTCCCGTCTCTTTCTGAATCTCCGCAACCAGCGACTGGCTCGCATCCTCCGCAATATCTACGAAACCCACGCGAGCCCTCTGCCCCGCGAACGCCCGCGTGAAGGCCGCACCGATACCGCTTCCTCCGCCGGTGATGAAGACCGTTTTGTCGGCGAGGCCCGAGTAGCTTGCCGGTCTGCCCGTATCCATATTTCTCAGCCGCCACGACTTCCGCGCGAGACGCTACTCTACCCATTTTCCATCTCAAAGCAAATGTCCAGCAGGCCGCCCCGGCCCTCCAATGCATCGGCTCTTTCCTCCCTACCTCAAAATGTTTGGGATATTTCGCGCCGCGTGGATGATCCGAATGACGTGCAGCGGTTTTTTCTCTGGATGGTACGCAATCCAGTAATTCCGGTAGGGTTGCACAATCCAGAAGCGCAACGGCAGGGCCGTCAAGTCCTCACGAATACGGCCGGCAAGTGGAGTATCGGACAGGAAGCCGCAGGCAGTGTGGATCGCCTCTTCGACGCGATCGGCTGCATCAAGATCGTCGGCTGCGATGTAGCTCCAGATTTCAAAGAGATCTTCTACAGCTTGGGGCGTGAACTGGTAACTGCTCATGCTTGGCGTTTTTCAGCCAGCCAAGCACGTTTCTTCTCGTCCAGCTTGGAACGAACGTTGTCGGAATCGATCAGTTCTCCGCGCTGCGCAGCAGCGTAGCCTTGTTCGATTTTTGCCCGGATCTCGCTGCCATGCTCGGCCAGCCAGGTTTCTTGTTCGTGGAGCAGAGAAACCGCGTGCTCCACGAATTCATCCACGGTTTGGTAGGGCCCGCGCTGAACGTCCTGCTTGATCAGTTCTTCCAGCTCAGGCCGCAGATGAATCTTCATCATGTCCACAGTTTACCTCATCCCCGTCCAGAACAATGGAAACTTGAATCGTCGCCCAATCGCCCTGCCCCCTCCCAGATGGTTCATGGCCCGTTTGTTCGTGGCCCGACTGCTCGTGGCTCGAATTGTGTAGGCGCCGGACTTCAGTCCGGCCTGCTTTTCTCCCTCTTCGCTTCGCTTTTCCTATTTCTAGTTTCTGATTTCTAGTTTCTAGTTTCGTTCTAGTTTCAAATTTCTAGAAGCTGTTTCAAAACTGGGTGCAAGCCCTGAATTCTGAGGTAGTTGGGTTGACGGAAATGCGAGATAAACAAGGTCAGCAGCGCCGCTGGAGGGCCGATGGCGCGATACGGTCGTCTGTTGACCGACGCCCAATGGGAGAAGGTCCGGCCCTTG
>QHYE01000082.1 GCA_003224055.1 Acidobacteriota bacterium
CGTCCTACCATGAGCCACCAGCAGCACGCCGTGGAGCCGGTGGTCATAGCGCGATTCCTCGGTTCGTCGAATCTCATCTTGTAATCCCAGAATGATAGTTGCGGAGTCCGCAACCGTAAGTGGTTTCATTCCACTAGAAGAACATACATCGATCTAATGCGCAATTACTTATGACGTTCTGTTTAGTTCGGAAGCAGCCCGAATACGGTGAACCTACTCTGACCGCCTATGTATACTTTACCGTTTGCGATTGTCGGAACTGTAAATTTAACTGCGGGACCAGCGGCGTCGGCACCAGTGCTGGGGCTACTGAAGAGCATATTCGACACGTCTGAGGCATCGTAAGCGTAAAGGATGGCGTTGGCGTTCGATGACCAACCGCTTAGATCAAGAACCCAAACGATGCCATTCGTGTTGCCATTGGCGGAGACAGACGGAGTCGCGCCCCGCGGCGGGAACTGGTTGCTCGAAACGGCGGATTGCGGAGTCGCCATGCTGCCATTCGAAATTCTGAACTGGCTCAGCGGGAAGTTTTGCCCAGTGGTATAGATGAATCCGTTCCAGTAGGCCGGCAGGCCGTAGATGCCGCCGTCCAGCTGCGTGGTGTTCGGCGGAGGGACGGGGATCACTTCTTGAACGTCTTGATTTGACGAAGAATGAAATTTTCCCAGGTTGGCTTGATCCAAAAGGTAGAGAATAGCGATCTTGCCCGTTGCCATCGCCAAATGCGGATGCGCAGTAGAACCGACGGAATCAGGCAGAATCATCATCCCCGCGGAACCCAAGTCAACATCATTGGCATCCAAGGTACTCCGATTCGAGGGGGTGAACCAGTCGAGCAAAGTACCTGTTGGGCTGATTTTCAGAACGGACTCGGAGAAGTTTTTGACCCCGTCATAGCTTCCATTACCTGTTGTGACATAAATGTTGCCGCTGGCATCGGCGGCGGGGCCGGCGCCGCCACCCCACAACGCAGCACCGCCACTCCCGCTCGTGGGATCGGAGGTTGAGAACACGAATTTCTGTGCGAGGGTCGCTGTGTCGTACCCAAAGAGCCAGCCCTGCCAGTTGGTAATATCACCGTGAGAGCCAAAGCCGATGTAGATCGTGTTATTCGCCAGAAGGAGCCCCGGCCGGTTGAAGTGGCGGAGGGGGCTAAAGTTTGTAGCTGAGATCGCCACGGGACCGCCAAACTTCTCGGCACCGGTTGCTAAGTCCATCGCGTGCAGACGGCTGATGTAGCAGGGGGAACCCGAAGAGCAGCCCGTGCCCACGGTTTCCTTGGTCTTGGCCACAACATAAATGGTGTTGGTGGCAACGTCAATCACAGGCGTCGAGGTGATGCCGATCTCAGGGAAAACGTCGTTCGTGGCGAGAGAAGAACTGCCCAGAGACGTGTCCTGCCAAGGCATCGTCGTAACGCCAGTGCCAAGAAAGCTTCGCTTCCACAATTGGGTGCATGAGGGAGAGTCGGCGTCAAAAGCGTACACGCTGTCATGTTCCGTGGCAATGAAAAGAACGTTGCGCAGGACGGCGCCTACGGTGAGATTGGGCACCCAAAGGGGCTGCGCATAGACATAACCGTCCACGGGGCAGGAGAAAAGTTGGGTGAAGGCAGAAGAGCGGACGTTGACCGGCGTCAACGCATACTCCTTCAGATTTTGGCCAGTCCGGCCTGGGTCGTTGTGATGCATGAGCACGCCTGGCAAATCAGTCACGGCAAACGACACAGAGGCACTGGCCGAGGCGTCCGTGACGCTGGTCGCCGTGATGGTATGCAATCCTGGCTGGATACCTGGAGTAAACAAGCCAGTGGCGCTGATGGTCCCAGTTGTGCTGTTACCATTTGTATTGCCGTCCACCTGCCACGTAACGCCAGCATTATTCGGATCATTGAAAACGGTAGCGGTGAACTGCTGGGTCTGGGAAGCAGTGATCGAACCGCGTTTCGGACTGAGAGCGACAGCGAGCGGACCTTGCACGACTGTAATCGTCGCGGTGCTGGTCTTAGAGTTGTCGGCAACCGAGGTTGCCGTGAGGGTGACAGAGGCAGGGTTCGGAATGGCGACTGGTCCCGTATAGGTGACGGTCGTTGCCGTTGCCCGCGAGAGCGCGCCACAAGTGCTGCCGCTGCAACCGACGCCGGCGAGCGACCAAGTTACGCCCTTGATTTGAATATCATTCACCAACTGCGCCGTGAAAAGCTGCGTCCCGCCCCCGGTTCCAACACTGGCGGTTGCCGGGACGACGGTGACGGTGATGGGCGGCGGCGGAGCAGCGCTGGCCGACTTGAATGCGGCTAAGATCGCCCCCCAGTTGTCCGACGCGCCTAGCGACGCGCCAGCAGAGACCTGCGCGGGAGCCGCTTGGATCTGATCTTCAACGAATAGCTTGGTGTTTGGCGCCAAGGGAACAAATTCCTCAGCGAGGTAGCCGCTTCCAGCAGTAAAGCTTGCAGCATTCGCCGTGGAGATCCCTGCAAGCAGGAGATCGCCGCTCATAGAGGTAATCAGAGTTCCGCTGGTTGGAGATGTCCCTGTCCCTTGCTTCATAGCAGCGGCGTCCAACGAGTTCACGAGGGCGACGCCCGAGTACTCCAGGATCGCGAAACGCAACGTGCCCGCGTTCGTGTCAGAGACATTGATGGTGTTCGGCCCCCCCGCAATACTTTCTGCGTAGAAGACGCCGAGCGTAGTGCCATCCAAAGTTTCGTTGAATTGGATCGCTTTGCGATACGTGTTGCCCTTGGCATCCGTGACCGCAAAGACCTGGCCCGACGTGCCCGCACGAATGACCACGGCGATGAAGTTCCCAGCCGTGTTCGTTGCCGGGAAAGCCAACGAGGCGCTTGTGGTTGTACCCGCGTCCAAGCGGGTGTGCTGAACCAGCGCGATCGGAGCACCGGACGATGGAACAGTGAAGTTGACGCCAGGGCTTGCCAGGCCATTCACCGTGACGACTACGTTGCCAGTGGACGCACCGGACGGCACGGGGACAGTAATAGTCAAGTCATTCCAACTTGTCGGGGAAGCCGTCAAACCGTTGAAGGTCACAGCGCTCGTGCCCTGAGTCGCGCCGAAATTGGCGCCGGAGATTGTGACGGACGTGCCAACAGGCCCGGAACTGGGGTTCAGGTTGGTGATGCTCGGCGGAGTGGCGACCGTGAAGTTCACGCCGTTGCTGAGGACGCCGCTTAAGGACACGACGACGTTGCCCGTTGTGGCTCCGGCCGGCACCGGAACGAGGATTTGAGTGTCACTCCAATTGTTAGGCCGCGCGGTGATCCCGTTAAACGACACGACGCTCGCCCTGGTCCCAATTGTTGGCCCGAAATTCGTGCCGTTGATGGTCACGACGGTCCCTATTGGTCCCGCAATAGGACTGATGTTGTTGATGACGGGAGGCGGTGTAATGGTGAAGGGTACGCCGTTACTGGCGACGTTATTGACGGTGACGATGACGACTCCGGTTGTAGCGCCGGACGGAACGGGAGCATTAATGCTCGTGTCGGACCAACTTGTCGGCGTCGCAGCAGCACCGCCGAAGGTGAGCGTGCTCGCGCCCTGAAGTGCACCGAAATTCAAGCCAGTGATGGTAATGGACGCCCCAACCGGTCCCTGCGACAGGCTCAGTGTCGAAATGCTAGGGCCTGGGTTCGTCACCGTAAACGCCACGCCGTTGCTCAATACTCCACCGACCGTCACCACGACGTTACCCGTGGTTGCGCCGTTCGGAACAGGCGCGGCGATACTCGTCGCGGTCCAGTTTGTAGGCGCCGCGGCAATTCCATTAAAGGTAACGGTGCTTGACCCCTGGCTCGTGCCGAAGTTTGCACCGGCAATTGTCACTGAGGTGCCGATGGCGCCCGAGTTCGGAGTCAGGCTAGTAATGCTCGGCGGAAGAAGGACCGCAAAGCTCACGCCGTTGCTTGCGAAGCCGCCGACCGTGACCACGACGTTCCCGGTCGATGCACCAGCGGGGACTACCACCATGATGGTCGTAGCCGTCCAGTTCATGGGGGTTGCGATGGTTCCATTGAAGGTTACCGTGCTGGACCCTTGGGTCGAACCGAAGTTCAGACCTGAAATGGTGACGGAGGTGCCAACTGCGCCTGAGGCCGGACTGATGCTGGTTATGCTCGGTCCCGTAGCTCCGCCGCCGCTGGCCGCCCTGAACGCCGCCAATGCTGCAGCCCAGATGTCCGAGGTGCCGAGCGACGCGCTCGCCGAAGCATTGCCGGCAGCCGTCTGAATCTGATCTTCGTCCATCAATTTTGTGCTGGGCGCGGCTGGCACGCGATCTTCCACGGTGAATCCCGTGCCCGCCACATAGGTGGCAGCATTGCTCGTCACGACGACACCGAAGAGCAGATCTCCCGCGGCGGTGGTGGCCACGGTGCCACTGTTCGGAGCGGCGCTGGTCCCCTGCGCGGCAGCGGTTACGTCCAGAGAATTCGCCGAGGCAATGCCCGAATACTCCAGTATCGCGAAGCGCAGCGCGCTGCCGTTGATGGAGTCTGAGACCGTGACGGAGTTCGCGCCGCCAGCGATATTTTCAGCGTAGAAGATTCCGAGAGTATCGCCATTTGGCGTGTCCGCGGTCACATTGAATTGAACCGCTCTGCGGTAAGTATTGCCCCGAGTATCCGTAACGGTGAACAATTGCCCTGAGCGGCCCGCGCGGATGGCCACCGCGATCCAGTTTCCCGCCGTGTTATTCGCCGGGAACGCGAGCGTCGAAGAGGTCGTTGAGCCTGCGTCTTTGCCAACATGCTGGATGAGCTTGATTGCGGGTATCCCCGATTGCACGGCGAAAAGAACGCCGTTGCTGGCTATGCCACCTACAGTCACAACCACATTGCCCGTCGTCGCACCGGTGGGAACTGGCACAACGATGCTCGTGGTGCTCCAGCTCGTAGGTGTTGCAGTGGTGCCATTGAAGGTGACAGTGCTAGTTCCCTGCGAGGTGCCGAAATTGGCGCCCGTAATCGTGACGGACGTGCCTATGGGCCCGGATGTCGGATTCAGCGAGGCAATGTTGGGCACAGTGCCGCCGCCGCTGCCAGCAGCGCGGAAGGCAGCCATTTGCATGATCCAAAGCTGGACCGTATTGAGCACCGCGGTGGCGTTGTAGTTTCCGCTCGCCGAGGCCACCCGATCTTCCAAAATATCGCCGTCCCCGGTGATTCCGCGACTTGTATAGCCCGCGCCAGGTCCAGTCGTCGTGGATTGGACAGTGTTTGCGCCAACGAGGAGATCGTTTGGATTTGCAGTGACCACGGAGCCGCTGTCGCTTGTTGCCGTGTTACCTTGAGCGCCGGCGGAGGTATCCAAAGGATTCAAAGGATCAAGACCGCTGTATTCCGCGATGCGAATGTCGGGATGGCGCGCTGCGGTGGCAAAGCTAACGGTGATCGTATTCGCGCCCGCCCCAGCTGCGGCGATGTTCTTTGCATAGTAGATCGCTTGGGTTGCCGTGCCACTCTGCACGACCGGAGCAGCTGCCACAGCGTAAGTGTTCCCAATCGAGTCCGCGACCGAGCTGATTATGGCGGTTGAATCGTTCCATCCGACCACGATGACATTTAGGTTTCCGGCCGTCTGCGCGAGTGTAAATGGAACTGTTACAGTCGTTAGGCTCGCCTGGGGAGTTGTGGAATTTGACTGCACGAAGGAGATCGCCGACAGGACTCCAACGGTAAAATTCACACCGTTGCTGGAAACAGCGCTGACGGTGACAACTACATTGCCGGTGGTAGCGCCACTGGGTACGGGCACAACGATGCTGGTGGCGGTCCATGAACCCGGAGTTGCCATCGTGCCGTTGAAGGTAACGGTGCTGGATCCCTGGGTCGTACCGAAGTTCGCGCCGGTGATGGTCACGGAGGTGCCGACGGGACCTGAGGTTGGACTAAGGCTGGCAATGCTGGGTGCGGGAGTACCGCCAGAGGCGGCGCGGAAGGCGACCATCGGCATGATCCAAGCACCCGATGGTGACACCGGCGCAGTAGCGCTATAACTCCCTATCGCCGTCACCACGCGGTCTTCTAGTATGTCGGCATCCGGGTTGGTGATCAGCCGTTGCGTGTACCCCGTCCCCGGGCCCGTCGTCAGCGTCTGAACCAAGTTTGCGGCGACCAGCAAATCGTTCGCATTCGTTGTGGTTACCGCTCCGCTGTTACTCGTTGTGCTGCTCCCTGCTGCCGCAACCACCACATCCAGCGGGTTTACCGGATCAAGACCGCCGTACTCCGCAATCCGAATGTCCGGAAAATTCGCCGCCACATTAAAGGTCACGGTAACTGCGTTGCCGTTGGCCGCCGCTGCAGCAATATTCTTTGCATAGTAAATCGCCTGCGTCGCCGTCCCCGTCTGCACTGTCGGTCCTACGGCAAGCACATACACGTTCCCTTTCGTGTCCGCCACCGTCTGCACTTGCGCCGTCGAATCGCTCCAACCGACTACCACAACGTTCAGATTCCCCGCCGTCTGCGCCGCTGTGTACGGCACCGCCACGGTCGTTTGTGGTGTCTGGGGGTCCGCATAGTTGCTCTGGACATAGGCAATCGTGGAGCTCTGTGCGTGGCCGACACTTGCTCCCAGCAGGAGAAACAGCGAGAGGGTACTGAATTGGCTCACTAAGAGCCGGAGCCTTGACAAGTTACGGTGACGAGGACTAATCAATGTGCCTCCAAATGATACCCGCCGTCGACCACGGCCTACTGCGATGAGGTGCAGCCAAGCAATCTACGCCGGAGGCTGGAGAGAAAACAGGTCTATCCACTCACGACCGGATGACCTCCCCCGGTTGCATGGCCATGGTGCCAGCAGCAAATGCATCCAAGCACACCCCTGAGCCGACGTCATTGCCAGTTCACTGAGCACTTGACCTTCCAATTGAATAGTATCCAACACTCTGATTTGCTTAGACTTAGAAACGATCCAGGTTAGCCACCGAGGAGGAAACAGAACTGCAATGTTATCATTGTGCAGCCCGTTTCCAAAGATGGGAAGTAATCTCTCCCAGCGGCTAAGACTTGCCTAGCAGTGACGATGTCCCGGGCCGCAAGCGTTAGCAGAGTTTGTCTCTAGGAATGGTCCCCATTGAGAAGCGCTCAGTTGTGGCCCGCCGTGTCAACTAAATAAAGCACGGCATCGCTACCAAACGGCGGGGTGAAAGACTTCGACGATCCGCCGGTTATCGTCCCTCCGGTGGTGGTGGTCCCGCTGGCCGGGCTGAACCATTCCACGTTTAGTACCCTAGTCGTCGCCGCCAGGTTCACGGTGAAGGTCCCGCCATTCGGCGCATATACTAAGTACTCCGCTCCCGTCGCCACGTTATCCGCGAGGCAGAACCCCGTCGACGACAGGTTCCCCTGGGGCGTCATCTTGGCGAGGTCCATTTTGTTCGCGTAGGTAAGGGTGTACCCCAGGTTGTCGCGCAGGTTATTCCAGCGGGAATCTGGGCCGGAACACACGCCGTTGGATGGGCTTTGGCACAGGTTGCGGTTCCCGCTGGTCCAATAAATCACGTAGGGGTCCATGAACATGACCGAATTGCCGTTCGTGAAATTCTCCCACACGTAGTTGCGGTTGACCTGCGCGCTGTCATTCCACATCCCGAAATACGAATGGTCGCTATCGTTGATGTTTACCTTGCAGGCCGGTGTCCCGGAGCCGCAACTGCTCGTGGGCGAAATCTTCGCCCCTGGCGCCACCCAATCCGCATTGCTGTTATAGAGGAGGGAGTCTGACGTCCCCGTGACAAAGGGAAAGCCAACTGGATGTTGAGCAGGCTTGCCTGCTTCGTAGCTGTGAATCAAAGAGATCATGTGC
>QHYE01000083.1 GCA_003224055.1 Acidobacteriota bacterium
GACTCCCCATGGTCATGGAGTTTGCTCCGCCGCCATCGTCCACTCCATTCACGTTGTTCCCTGCCGTGAACGGATAGCCATCGTTCGAACAGCGGTTATTCAACAGCCCCAGCCCATCAAAGAGTTGCACGACGGCATAGATCCCGTTCTGCTGGAGTTGCATGACCCGGGCCCGCAGGCGATCGAAGTACGCTTGATCCAGCTGCGTCAAATCAAAGGCCGGCAGCCCGTCCGAGGCCACCTGATTCCCGCTGCTTCCGCCCGTGCGCACCCACGGGAATGGTTTCACATGCCAGGTTCCCCCGGCTCCCCAGCTGCAAACGGTGGGCAGGTCCTTCCTCCAGAGGATCGTGACATTGTGGCCATGCGACTTCAGGAAGTTCACATAGGCGGTGAAGTCAAACGCCGCCGGCGAACTGCTCTGGTCCATATCCTGGAACGTGTCCCAAGTCTGTGAGCCGGTCAGCAAAATGGCCTTGCCGCTCCCATCAGTGAAATAGCGCGGGTTGGAGGCCAGCGCCCGCAGCGGCCCCGTCGCTCCCGCCCCCGCGGAATTGGAAACCGTGATGGTGACCGCAGTGCTGGTTCCCTGGTTCCCGGCGGGGTCTTGCGCTACGGCGGTCAACGTATGAGTGCCATTGCTGAGCGTGGTGGTGTCCAGCGATACGGAATACGGCGCGCTCGTTAGCGGCGCTCCCGTATTCGTCCCGTCCACCAGGAACTGCAACAAGGAAACGGCGCTGTCCGGATCCGTCGCCGTCGCCGTGAGTGTGATCGTGCCCGAAGCGGTCGAGTTGTTCGAGGGGGCTGTAATCGTCACCACCGGTGGCGTGGTGTCGCTTTGGACCGTAAAGCCCACGCCATTGCTGGCCACGCCGCCAACTGTAACGACCACGTTCCCCGTCGTGGATCCCGCTGGAACGGGCGCGGCAATGCTCGCTGCGCTCCAGCTTGACGGTGTCGCTGTCACGCCATTGAACCTCACGGTGCTCGTGCCCTGCACCGCTCCGAAGCTCGCACCGCTGATCGTCACCGACGCGCCCACCACTCCCGACGATGGGTTCAGACTCGTGATGCTCGGCGCCGGAGTTGTTCCGCCTCCAGGCGTGCCTCCTTGTACAGGTCTTGAACAGCCCGTACTGAGCAGCACACCACTCCCAAATGAGACAAGCAGGGTGGCCTCAGCCAGTCGGCGCCACGAAATCTTCATGGTTCTCCTCAGTTTGCTAAGAGCAACAATTCGATGCCC
>QHYE01000084.1 GCA_003224055.1 Acidobacteriota bacterium
TTTCCGCCAGCGGGTAAAGGCTGCTGATCACTTCGGCAAACGCCGACGCCACCGTCACATCTTCGCGGGTGAGTTCCATTCGGCCCGCTTCGATTTTGGAAAGGTCAAGAATATCGCTGATCAGCGAGAGAAGGTGCTTCCCGCCGGTATGGATGTGAGCGACGTAGCGTTGCTGGCGATCGTTCAGCGGGCCGTAGCGCTCATCGGCGAGCAAGTCGGAAAAACCCAGAACGGCGTTCAGTGGCGTGCGCAGTTCGTGGCTCATGGTGGAGAGGAATTGATCCTTGAACTTACTGCCGCGCTCAACTTCCTCTTTAGCAAGAAGCACGGAATGAGAAAACTCTTCAACCTCTCTTTTGGCAGCTTCAAGCTCCGCGGTGCGTTCCCGGACGCGTTGCTCCAGCTCATCACGAGCCATTCGCAAAGCTCTCTCGCTCTGCTGGATCTGAGCCAACATCTCATTGAAGGCGTCGATAAGGACAGCCAACTCAGCAGGACTGCGGATGGGCGTTGCGCGGACCGAATAGTTTTTATCTTGAGAAACAACTTTTGCAATTTTGCTCAAATCCACGATGGGGTCAGCAACGGCTCTGCGAAAGACCGATGAGATCAATAAGGCCGCCAACAGACATGCCGAGAGGACGATGGCAGCGATTGCCGCGTATCGCTGAAAACGGCTATGCAACTCCTGCAAATCAGATCGGATGTAGACGGCCCCAATCGGCTTCCCGTCCAACACGATCGAGCGTACTAATGCGATCTGATCATCCTCGATCCAATGAGTCTCTGTTTGCCCCGGGGAAATTGGTGGCAGCACCGGGCCGTGACGATCACGGTCGCGCGAGTACGAGGCAAAGGGCCGGCCATCCGGCAGGTACACCTGAGCGGACAAAATATTGGACGCAGCCTTAAGGGCCAACAAAGTATTCTCCGCAGACTGCGGGTCGTTGAAGAGCAATGCGGAAACGGAATTGGAACCGATGATTTGAGCTTGCGTGGAAAGATTCCGCAACATGGCCTGCCGGAAGGTGATCATGTCAAAGGCAATAAACGCGGCACATGCCAACAGCAGTGCCGTGCCGCTGACCAACATATTCATCCATGTGAGTTTCCTGGAGATGGAATGCTTTTGAGCGTTGAACATATAGGTCAATCTCCAGACCGAGCATTTCTTCTTACGGCTGCCGCTACTTTGAGCAACTCGGAACTCAAGACGAGCTTGGCACTTTCGGCCGTCGCCAAGTTAATCTCGAAGCGAATCCTGTCACCTTCCACGACGAATTGGATCATGCCGCCTCGCCGCGAGAAGCCGGGTATATCGCTAACCGTAAGGACGCTGGCTTGATCAATTGCCGCCAGGATCTCCTTTAAATGATGTTCTTCCGTCGAACTGACGAACAGGATTCGGCAATCCGCAGCGTCTTGCGGCCTGGCGATCCGCCGAATCACCACAGGCTTTCCCTCTAGCGCTTCCCCTGCAAGAGTTGAATCGAGAATCGAGCCGAAAGGATCCCGGCCTAGCACGCAAACAGGGAAGGAGTCGCCCTTGCCTGCCGCGATTCCGGCAGGCCATTTGACGAACCTGCCGAAATTGTAGAGGTAGGCGGCCTTGACCTGATACTCAGTCGGTTTCGACTGTTGGGCATTTAGGCATGAGGCGCCAACTAGCACCAAGGCGACCGCCAGAGCCATGAATTTCGACAAGCAGCATGAATGGCCATCGGTCACGGGCCATCGCCGGGCGCATGGGAACACAGCAGTTCCACAGATCCACTTCCCTCTTATCTTTGCCATGTTTGCCACGTTAGTTTGATGTAGCCACTTCGCTCGATCCCGACATGAGGACCGGGGTCACCCCCGGACTCTGCGTGATGAGGTTGAAACAAGTTCTGCCCCACGACTGACAAGTCTAGAGAACGAGTGGCATGCCAAGTGAATCGCACATCGGCCGTTGTGTAAGCTCGTACGAGTTGGGCAGGCAGGGAGCTCACGTAACGAAAAGTCTGATCAAATTCCAACTTCTTGGGTAAATCCAGAGAAGACTGGATCGCGACCTGGTGATGGGGGCTTGACCCCTGGATTGAATTTGCGCTGGAAGTGTCCGAGCTGCTCGCCTTTTTGTCTAAATCGATATGTAGGTACGAATACGACCCTCTTAGCCGCCAAGTGCGCGTCGGCGTCCAATCTGGAGCGATCTCGAATCCAGCCGTGTGGCCTAGCAGCCCATTGCGGAAGAAAAACGGGATAACAGTGTGCGGCGGGGGTGGTGAGCTTTCAGAGAACGGCGCACCAGTCTCGATACTCAGGAGATGGTCGTAGTTATTATAGAAGGCGGCAATATCCACATGGAACTTAAGCCCCACCAGGCTTCGGTACCCGGCTTCGTAGCCAATCAGGCTTTCCGAGGAAAACTTTCTGTCGCCAACAATCCGGAAAAACGTCAAGGGAGTCGGCGCCGCCAATCCAGTGAGCTGGAGGTCTTCTTCAACGCGAGATGGAGTGCGCACGGCGCGAGTGACGGCGCCCCACACGGTTTGCCGTGAACTCGGGGTCCACAACAGCCTGGCAGCCGGCTCGATCTCGAAGCCGCTGTAGCCGTTGTGTAGGAATTTAGACCCGATGGTTAGTGAAAGCTGGTCTCCAACGATGTGGATTTCGTCCTGAATGAATGCGCTGTAGAGCTTGTACGTATAGTGATTCGGCGTGAACACGACGGTGGGCACGACCTCGGAAACATTGCCCGAACTCAGGCGCGCTCCGAGGCCCCATAGGAAGTCCTGCTGCCCAGGCAGAGTCAGATGATGGATGAAATCGATGTCAAACGTATCTCGAGACTCGGCAAAGTTGGCCTGTTTCCGGTTTGTACGGTCGTAATAGGTTTGCAACTGGAGGTTGGACCCCGAACCTAACTCGCGCTCCCAGCGACCGAGCAAATTGCCTCCCGAAAGCTCGGCGTTCTGTTGCACATCGGTCATAAACGGCGGAGAGTAACTCGCGATCCCAACACGTTGTCCTGCATCGCCATAATAGAGGTCGCCCTGAAGCGTTAGCCGGTCGCGATTGTGTGAGTCCCAATCCGTCCTGAAGCCGACCTGACCCATCCGCCAGTCATCGAATTGTTGGTGATCGGAATGAAACTCAGGGCCTCGGGTAAAACCCTTCCCGTATATACGGTAGTTAAAACCCTTGCTGTTGCCGGCACCGTACCGGAAATTGACAAAGCCTTGATCGACATTTCCACCGCCGGTGGATACCAGCGTTCCATGGGTCTCTTGGGCTCTTTTGGTGATGATATTGATCACCGCGTTGACCGCATTTGCTCCCCAGATGGTACCGCCTGGGCCTCGGATGACTTCGATCCGTTCGATATCTTCAAGCAGGGTGTCTTGGACCTGCCAATAAACGCCGGCGAACAGAGGCGTGTAAACGCTCCGGCCATCGATAAGCACGAGCACTGATCGGGAGAGTGTGCTCTCGAATCCGCGCACGCCGAGGGACCACGTATTGGAGTCGACCCGTGCGATTTCAACTCCGGGCGCCATGCGGAGGGCCTCCGGGATGCTTGTCGCCCCGGACCGCCGGATATCCTCTTGGGTAATGACGTAGATCGCTGCCGGAGTTCGAGTGGCTTTCACAGGCACTTTGGATGCGGTTGTAACCTCGATTTGTCCGAGTTCTTCCAGGCTCACTTGTTTTAAATTCTTAGGAGGATTTTGATTGCTTTGAGTAGCCTGGGCCCGAGTCATCTGATCTGTCATCGTGAGCCAAAGCAGAAGGATGAAAGCGCTTGCGGTCGCGATCCGACAAACAGATGATCGGCGTAGGCAGCGAAAATCGCTTGGCCAATTCTGAAAGTAGCTAGCGCTCATTCTTGGCTCCTACATCCGCCAACTGAGGCGCCGATTCGCGCACAAGCAGTTCAAGTTGATCGATCAAGGAACCATCCCACCAGCCGCGTTTTACTTCTTCCCGCATGATGGCAAAGGCTTTTTCCTGAGGGAGCGCCTTGCGGTAGGGCCGATCGGTGGTAAGCGCGTCATAAATGTCCGTGACTTGAAGGATGCGCGCGGTGAGCGGAACTTGTGCGCCCTTCAGCCCGTCCGGGTACCCGGAGCCGTCCTGCTTTTCATGGTGGTGACGAATGATCGGCAGCACATTCCGGAAGGATCGCAGTGGGGCGCAAATTCCCTCCCCTATCACGGTGTGCTGCTCCATGATTTTTCGCTCTTCCGGAGTCAGTGGTCCGGGTTTGAGCAGGATGTGCTCCGGCACGGCCAGCTTGCCGATATCGTGTATCAGACCGCCTCGGCGCAGTGCGACGCGCAGGTCCTGGGGCAGACCTAGTTTTTCTCCCAACGCAACGGAATATTTCGAAAGGCGGTCGCAGTGCCCTTCGGTATAGGGATCCTTCGCCTCAATAGTCAGCGCAAGGCTAAACAACACCGTCTCTGCGTTGTCCAGCTCATCGGTGAATTGCTTCAAGCGCAGTAGGGAATGCACGCGAGCCAGCAGTTCGTGCTTATTTACGGGCTTGTTCAGGAAGTCATCAGCGCCGCACATGATCCCGTGGATGCGGTCGGCGTCGCTGTTCAAACTGGTGATTAACACCACGGGGATCAAACGCGTTTCCGGCTTGGACTTCATCGCTTGACAAACTTGGAATCCGGTTCGGCGGGGCATCACCACATCCAGCAACGCGAGATCAATCGAGCCGCTATCCACCTGGGCCAGCGCTTCCTGGCCGTTCGCTGCACAAACGACCTGGTAACCCTCCGCGCTCAGCAGAGCGGACAGCAGTTCGCGGTTGGCTTCGTTGTCATCGGCTACAAGGATGGTTCCTTCATGGCCTTCCGATGCAGGCATATGGCCTCCTAAACGGAGTTCTCGCCGTACAGGAAGGATTGCGTAGGTCAATTCTTGCCAGTATTGAGGAGAATCCGTTCAGCCCCAAGCAACGATCAGCCGTCGCATAAGGCTTATTCGAAAGTATCTCAAAAATGTACGTACCTCTTGTTCTCTTCTCGTCGTATGCATCTAAGCAGTAAATAAGGCGGGTGGAGTGTCCAGGTCCCGGCGCCGGCATTATGAACGGACCGTTCTCTCGCCCTTCAGAACCGGAAAGTGACTCACCTTTCCGCGAATGCCTCGTAAAGACTTGTCAACTGTGGGAAACTGCGTGGGCGTGATTTCGCCGCCCCGTGAATTTGCACTCGCCACAAATGGAACCTAAGTCCGACAATCTGAATCGGGATGATCTGAGCGCACCCTCGCCCGACCCCTGGGAAGCAGCGTACTTGCGGTTTGAGACGCCGAAGCAGGAGATTCAGAAATTTGTCGCGCGCCTTCGGAAATTAGGCGCCGCGCAGTGGCCCCGCAACACTGAAATCGTGGAGCTTTTTTGCGGACGCGGCAATGGGTTGAACGCGCTGGAGCGGCTCGGTTTTACTCACATCGAAGGCGTGGATTTGTCCCCCCGGCTGATCACGCAGTATCGAGGTTCCGCAAAATGTTTCGTCGGCGATTGCCGCCAACTTCCCTTCGCGGATCGCAGCAAGGACATGCTGATCGTGCAGGGCGGTTTGCACCATCTGCCGGCGCTGCCGGAAGATCTGGAAGAAGCATTTTCGGAAATGCAACGCGTGCTGCGAAAAGACGGCCGCGCAGTGTTCGTGGAACCGTGGCTGACGCCCTTTCTTAAATTCGTCCACGCCGTTTCAGAAAATCCGCTGGCCCGCCGCCTTTCGAACAAGATGGACGCGCTGGCCACCATGAATCAATTCGAACGCCGCACCTACGAGCAATGGCTCACCCGGCCCGATTTGATTCGAAAGTTGGCGCGGACTTATTTCTCGCCCGTTCACGAATCATTCGAATGGGGCAAATGGAATTTCGTCGGCCATCCCCGCTGAATTCCTCTTTCCTGTCTCTCCTGCATTCGAAATTTTTTCCCGGTGAGTTCCCACTTGCAATTCCTGCTTCCGTGGTTATGATGGCCGCCTTGCTCTGCTCACCGATCCTTAAGCCTAGCAGGCGCCATTGACCACGAAACCTCTGGTCCATTCGAATCTCCCGCACACCACCGGGCGGCTCCTCAAAGTTCTCGGCATGTGGTTCGGCATGGCCGCGGCCATCGGAAACGCCATCGCCGCGGGAATCGTTCGAACTCCCGGCGACATCGCAAAAAACTTGCCGAATCCCTGGCTCTTTCTCGCCGTTTGGGTCGTCGGCGGACTCTACGCACTGTTCGGCGCTTCGTCGATCGCGGAACTCGGCGCCGCGATTCCCCGCAGCGGCGGCCAGTATAATTTTTCGCGCCGCGCTCTCGGCGATTACGCCGGCTTCGTCGTCGGCTGGAGCGATTGGCTCTCCACCTGCGGAACCGCGGCGGCGGTTGCGATTGTGATCAGCGAATACAGTGGACATCTGTTTCCCATTCTCGCGGGTCCGGAAAAAATAAAAATAATTTCTGTCGCTATCATCGTCGGGTTTGGAATTTTGCAGTGGCGCGGAATTCGCTGGGGAAGCGGCGCACAACTTTCCACGGCTGCGCTCAAGTCCGCCGCGTTTTTAATTTTGGTCGTTGCTTGCTTCGTGCTCGGCGGGCCGGCGCATAAATCCGCGGCGATCGCCAACGCCGCGGTGATGCCGATTCCTACGGGGTGGCCGTTTATCGTTGCGGTATTTTTGGGATTGCAGGGCGTCGTTTACACCGTTGATGGATGGGACGGCGTGATTTATTTCGGGGAAGAAGTGCGCAATCCGGGGCGCGATATTCCGCGGGCGATTTTTGGCAGCGTGTTTTCCATCATGGGAATTTATCTGCTGCTGAACATCGTGGCGCTATACATTTTGCCGATGAAGGAAATCGCCGGAAATACTTTTGTGCTGGGCACGGTGGCGGACCGCATCTTCGGGAACCTGGGCGATCCGATCATCCGTTCGATCATGGTGATTTCCATGCTGAGCTGCCTCAATGCCAATCAGCTTTTCTGTTCGCGGACACTCCATGCGATGAGCTGCGATGGATTATTTTTCCGGCGCGCGGCGAAAGTGAATGTTGGCGGTACGCCGGCTTTTTCCCTGCTGCTGAGCACCATCGTGGGCATCATCTTTGTGCTGGGCTCGTTTGAGCGGGTGATTGCGATGCTGTCATTTTTCTTTGTGGCGAATTACACGCTCACGTATACCTCGCTTTTTGTTCTCCGCAAAAAAGAGCCGCAGATGGATCGCCCGTATCGCGCGTGGGGCTATCCGTGGACGACTGCTATCGCGCTAATCGGATCCGTTTTGTTTCTCATCGGCTCGATCGCGACCGACCGCGACAATGCGCCGCTGGCGCTGGGAATGCTCGTGCTGAGCTATCCCGTGTTCCGCGCGATGAAATGGGCCTCCCACCGCGCCGATGCAAAGCCGACAGCAAACTCTTAGATCGAATCCTTTCCTACAATCAGTTAATTTGAAACCTTTTCTTCAAACAGCTAATTTGAAACTTTTTCGGCTACGGATTTGGCTTGCAGGAAAAGGAGCAAATAGTCTTTCCCGCCGGTCTTGGAATCCGTGCCGGACATGTTGAAGCCGCCGAAAGGATGCGCGCCGACCATCGCGCCAGTGCATTTGCGGTTCAGATAGAGATTGCCGACGTGAAAGGCCTCTTCGGCCTTGCGGATTTTTTCGGGATTTTTAGAATAGACGGCGCCGGTCAGGCCGAATTCGGTGTTGTTGGCGATTTCCAGGGCGTGGTCGTAATTTTTTGCTTTAATCACGGCGAGGACGGGGCCGAAAACTTCTTCCTGGGCGAGGCGCGCCTTGGGATCCACGTCGGCGATAATCGTGGGCTCGATGAAATAGCCATCGCCCGCGGCGCGTTTGCCGCCGGTGAGCAGCTTCCCTTCTTTCTTGCCGACTTCGATGTAATCGAGAATGGTTTTCATCGCGGACTGGCTGATGACCGGGCCCATGTAGTTGTTGGGATCGTCGCTGGGGCCGACGGTGATTTTCTTGGTGCGCTCGACGAGCTTTTGCACGAATGTGTCATAGATATTTTCGGAGACGATGGCGCGCGAGCAGGCCGAACACTTCTGTCCTTGATAGCCAAACGCGGCCTGCGCGGTGCCTTCCACTGCGGCGTCGATATCGGCTTCGTCGTCGACGACGATGGCGTCCTTGCCGCCCATTTCCAAAACGGTGCGCTTAATCCAAATTTGGCCGGGTGCGGCTTTGGCGGCGAGTTCGCTGATGCGCAGGCCGACTTCCTTCGAGCCGGTGAAGCCGATGTAGCGCGTCTTCGGATGCTGCACCATCACGTCGCCAATGACGCTGCCGGGGCCGGTGATGAAGTTCACGGCTTCCTTGGGAACGCCGGCTTCAAAAAGAATATCGATGAACTTTGCGGCGATGGTCGGAGAGTCAGCGGCAGGCTTGACGACGACGGTGTTGCCCGTAACGAGTGACGCCACGACGATGCCGGCCATGATGGCGCAGGGGAAATTCCACGGGGGAACGACCACGCCGACACCAAGCGGAATGTAGACGAGGTAGTTGCGCTCGCCACGCATGGGCGTGAGCTTCTGCGGCTCGGCGAGGCGCAGCATTTCGCGGCCGTAAAATTCGCAGAAGTCCACGGTCTCGGCGATGTCCGCGTCGGCTTCGATCCAGGTCTTTCCAACTTCGTAGCAGACGAGGGCGTTCAGCTCAAATTTCCGCTCGCGAACGATTTGCGCGGCGCGGAAAAGACACTTGGCGCGGTCCTCGGCAGGAACTTTCTTCCAGGTGTCGAAATATTTGTGCGCAGATTCGACAGCGTTCCTGGCCATTTCCGCTGTGGCGTTTTGAAAGACGCCGATCACTTCCATTGGATGGGAGGGATTCGTGGAGGTGCGCTTTTCGTTGGTGGTCACTTTCTGGCCGCCGAGCCACATGGGGTATTCGCGGCCAAATTCGGATTTCACTTTTTTCAGCGCGTCTTCCATGCGCTTGCGGTTGTCGGGCTTGGAAAAGTCGATGAATGGCTCGTTGGTGAACTCGGAAACGTGGACTGTTTTCTCAGCGGTGGCCATGGCGGGTTCCCTCCTCGATGTGTAGGGAAGCTATTGTACTGCGTTCAGAAATGAACCGACAAGCGCGTGACTGGTGACTGGTGGAAATTCGTAGCTGCCCCTCAGCGTTGCTCGGGGTGAACGAGCGTTGAGCATACACCCGGCAGTTTTCGCAAGAGTGGGGCCCGGATTGGGTAGGGTGCATCATGAGGGTTGTCCAGGCCGATCGGGCAACTCGTTTTGGAGAGGATCGTCGCGTTTGGGGCGCGGGAGATCGATGACGATTTGCTGGGGCTGGTCGTCTTGCTCGCGGTTCTCGCGGCAAAAGGCGCTATGGGAATGGAGCAGCTGGTTCGTGATGTACGCCAGAACGGAGGCGCGGCGGGGCGTGACGCGGCCCTTGGTGACGAGGACGAGCAGCCGGGCGAGGAACTGCTTGACGTCCGCGGCAGACTCGAACTCCGAGAGCTGGGGGAGGAGTTCGGTGGAAAGATCCTCGGAGCCCGATTGGGCGGGGGGCAGGCTGGCATGCCGGAAACAAAGACCGGAGCGGGTGTCCAAAACGGGAAGTCGGCACCGGCGGCCACTGACGGTGTAGTAGCGGCAGCGTGAGGCATTGCAAGAACTGGGATGGTTTGTCTGATGCTTCATTTTATGTTCCTCGATTCGGTGAGATGGGCGCATACACCCCTGTGGCGATGGAAAGAGTGTGCAAGAGGCTGAAAACGCAGAGGATAGAGATGTGCCGTTGTGAAAAAGAGTGTGAAGAATATCAAAAGAAAGGAGATAGGCGGGGGAATGGTCTGAAGGTGTGAACGTCAGATGCAGGGAGCGGTCGGGCTGGTGGCTGACTATCAAAGCTGATGTTACCACATCAGTACCGTCTCTGTCAAGATAAAATTTTAAGTGGATGAGGGGAAAGGAGATAGGGAGGGAAGGAAAAATAGAAACTTGAAGGCAGAAACTAGAAAAAGAGGGAATCGCAAGTACGGGAGCCGAGTCAAAGCTACAAAAACAAAGAGGCTAGCGAAAGGCAGCCCCACCCTTTCTGCAAAACCCGCAGAAAGGATGGGCCACCCAGAAGCGTTCTAACGGATCAAGGGTCGGGCACCCGCCCGCATTGCGCGTTCAAAATGGAAGTGACGCTATCCTTCTCTGTATTTCCCAAGTTCTCGTTTCCACTTTATCCAGTTCCTTAGAAGGAGCACGGAGCTTACGACCCCGACAGATAGAAGCGTGGCTCCGGCAACGATCTCAAATTGCAAGTGCAAGAGGTCTCTTGCTGAAACTCCATCGTGGAGGAGCCATGCTCCAGTCAAGAGAAGGGCGAGGGCAGAAATGATGCTGATGAGTCCTGGCATGGGGCCTTCCATTTCAGGGTGGGGCTATTGAGCTAAATTTCGTCCCGCTTCAAGGCGACTGACAAGTTCATCATCAGGATCGAGCATTCTGAAGACTGGTGGGCTGTAGGGTTTCTTCATCTCCGCGCCACAGAAGCATCTGGGGTTGGTCTTGGTTTCGACTGAAGTTTTGGTCACCACGATTTCACAACCACAAGCACGATTCTGGCAGCGGTAAACCTGGCGTTCCGTGGACATGGCCTCTCCGGGGACTTCAGAGTTGGGTGAGCCAGTTGAGTTTAGCAGTCGTTGTAGTAACTGACAAGTGGTCTACTATGAGGTTCAGTCTACGGAGAGGTACCGTAATTACCGTATGTAGTTTACTGTACGTAATTCCAAGGAGGACAGTCACGGGATTAGCGAGATGTGCGCTGGTGCGCTTCTTTCATGCGCTTCCCGCCACATAGGTACCGTACAGGTCAAGATAAATTATTAAGTGCGTGAGGGGAAAGGAGATAGGGGAGACGGAGAGGTTGTAGTAGAAGGGCCGACTCAGATAAACAAGGATGAGAGCTAGCGAAGGGCATTTCTGCAAAACCCGCAGAAAGGATGGGCCACCCAGAAGAGTTCTAACCGATCGAGAGTGGACCACCCGCCAGCAGTGGGTCCGGATTGACGTCAGCTGGACGGGCGACTAGGATCTAAGGATTCGCAATGGGGAGGTAACCATGCCCCAGTACAATTTCCTCTGTCGAGCCTGCAAGAAAGAGTTCTCAAAAATCCTGACAATTTCAGAGCACGAGAAGGGCGGGATCGTCTGTCCGCACTGTAAGAGCAAGGACGTAGAGCAGCGGTGGGCAGCCTTCTATGCGGTGACCTCGAAGCAGAGTTAAAAGAGATCCTCTACAAGGGACTCAACGAGAGACTTCCGACCGGGGAGCACTAGCTCATGATTGGAGAGCCGGTGGCAAGAGCAAGAGATCTGCAACGATACGAGAGACTGCTCGTTGAGAAGCGGCGTGAGTTGTCGTCTGCCTTGGGCGAGGCTCAGTCCCGGGTGCCGGCAGCAGGAGGGTTAGAGGGCGATCTCGTTGAGCAAGCGAATGCCGACGAGGAAGCGGAGGTGCAGATCCGCTTGCACCAAACAGATGGTCGTCTTTTGAGGGCAATCGAAGAGGCACTCGCCCGGATCAGACAGGGCACCTACGCGGTGTGTGAGATTTGTAAGCAGCCTATCTCTAAGGCTCGTCTGGAAGCGGTGCCATGGGCGCGCCACTGCCGCAAATGCAAAGAACTTGAGCACTCCGCCGCTTGACACCGACAATATTGGTTTTGAACCACCAATGGGAATCGACAATAGCACATGGATTGTTCGCGTTGAGTCTGGCCGGACTCCGTTTCCACAAACAGTGAAGAGCCCCCAACGCAAAATTGCCAGAGCTATTCCTCCTGTCGTCAATTACACGATGACGGAAAGGGCGGTATATTTTGCTTTCTCAATTCTGCTGAGGTGCAAGATGCCTATGCGTATTGCCTGTACCAAAAGCAGCCAGGCCCATGAAGCGTGACGCGATCCTCGTTGCACCGCGGGATGCCATCTTGACAAGTCTGAGAAACGGTGCAATATGACCTTTAGGGACCCAAACCTACCCACTGCTTTCCCACAGGAAACCGAAAAGGAACGTCCCGCAGGAGACCGAACATGAAATCCAAAATTCTGACATTTTCATCCCACGGCGATACAACGCTTCTCGAATACGATCCGGCAACCGCTGACATGGAAGAAGTGAACAAAGTGATTGCCGAGTATGAAGCCAAGACCGGCGCGCAGCCATTTGACATGACGACCGGTGAACACCTCGAGAGAGTCACGCGTGAGCAGAACGAAGTCATGATGGTTCATCCCATCGCAGGCGGCTGACCGCCCTAGCCGCTGCCGACACCACCCGACTGGCAGTGTAAGACTTCGTTGGCATTGGGCTGAATCGGACGCTGGCGGTAGTCCACTTCAAACCCGGCGGTACCTGTATGTCGTCTGCAAATCTATCTGTGATAGCGTTTCTCGGTCTGGTGGTGTGGAGGTTTGCGTTCGCTGGCCTGCGGTGCAGGCCTTGGCTTAGAGCAATTGCCCCACAGGAGCAGCCGCACAATAACGTTTTAGAGGAGGCCCTCCACATCTCAGACCCGGGAGGTGTGGCAGTAATTACGGGCAATCGCTTTGAGAACAGTTCGGATGGCCTGGACCCCCTTGACCGAAAGGATCACGCGAAAACCTATCTGCGCCGCATCGTTGCCCTCACCGGCGCCACGCAAATGGGCAATCGCTATGTCCTAGATGTTGGCACAACTAGATTCCATGTGCGCGATAGATATGTCGGGAGGATGCGAGACGTGGCAGACCCCAAATGCGTATACGAGGAAACGTGTTTTTATTCAGCGCACAAAGAAATGCCGAAATCCGAGCATATTGCTACGGCGCTGCTGCAGCTCGCGAACAATCCAGCGCTGTTTGACAAGTGGGCCGCTCAGAGCGGGGCGTTTAAGGCCGACGGCCAGGCCTTCAGCCCCGCGGAGTAATCCACTTGCGATGAGAATGCAAACCAAATGCACGCCCGCCCAGCGCGCAGCAGAATACCTGAAGCGCGTCGCTGCACTCACTGGAGCCGAGCAAGTTCGTGGTGATAGTTACTGGCTTAGAGCCGGGCGCAGGCACTTCCTAGTGGACTCTAAATTCGTACGTCTTATCTCCCGCCGCGGCGAATCGACGTGCTTTTCTGTTGCAGCGGACTCAGACATGCCGGGCGCAGAAGCGGTAGCGTCTGCATTGCTGCAACTGAAGAACAACCCAAGACTGTTTGAAAAGTGGAGAGAACTGCATGGATATACGTTCAAGGCGAATGGGAAGATGTTCAGGAACAAATATCTACTAAATAGGGATGAAACCTGAACGTTGCAGCGCCGGCGCTCAGAGATTTGTGTACCACGGACCCAGCGCTCGGCCATTAACTGGCGTCCTATTTAAAAGAAAAGACCGCGCTTGCCCGCGTTCAGCCCATTTGCCTCGTCGTGCTTTCGCGAAGCCAGAGAAGCTGTTTCTGGTGATGCCGTCCATGCACCAGATGAAGCTCTCTCCACTGTGTCGCAGTCAGCGGACCCAGAATCGGATGGTCGAGCAGCTTTAGCTGGCGCCCGAAGCCTTCACACTGCGCAATGATCGTATCCATCGCCGCAAGCTTTGCGCCAAGCTCGTTTCGCACCTGCTCCACCGGCAAGCCCCTGGGCTGGGCCATAGCGGGGGCTTTTCGTCCGGGGGGCATGTGGCCCAATCCCACGACCACGAAGGTGAGCACGCGATGCGCCATGGATGCCCTCGTTGCGAGCGGTTTGTCGCTTGTTATGACTTTCTCGAAGCCTTTGATCGTTCCGGCATAGGTCAGATACAGATGTTCCAGCACCTCCGCCGCACACCACTTCCCCGGGAGATGCCAGTTCAATTGCTCGCTGGACATGCCTTCCACCGCTGACTCCAGATCTTCTTTCAACTTTTCCAGGCGGGAATCCATGGCACTACTCTCGCATTTGCGCGCGCTTCCGGTAGACTAACACACCTACGATGCTCAACTCGGACGCGCTAGGCGACTCGGCGGGCGGATTTTTCGAGAGGTTCGTGGATGAGGGTTTCGTAGAGTTTTAGCCAAAGGCATTCTGGAAAAGTGAAACTAGAAATCAGAAGTCGCAGCGCGAACGAAAACAAAGCTGATGGGTGCTGGAGGCGTGCGCGGGAGTTCAAGAAATTATTTCGACGGGCCTGCGACCTTGGGCGCCGAGATCTGTTGTTTGTCGTCCACAGCGAAGAGGAGATAGCTCTTGAAACTGTGGCGCCGATGACTGCGCCGGCCTCTCCAATCGTAATGAACTTCCGCATTCTGAGGCAGCCACATGTCCAGATTGCGGGCTTGGAAATGCACTGGGCCATATTCGATGGCGGCGTGATCGGCAACCAGGCGGATTTGTGGCAAAGGGTCGATGAGATCCGTTTCCAGCCGGACGATTTGAAAGCTGTCCGCCGCAATCCACGCGCGCCCCTTGAGAGCAACCGGGTAGGCCTGGCCTTCAGCACCAATCTGGTAGGTGCGAATGGTATTCGGCTTGTCGGGCCTTTGGCGGAAATACATTTGCCAGGCCGGCCCGCCCTTCGAACGCGCCAATCCCTCACAAGAGATACTAAAGTTATGCACATAGTATGGATGAAAGATAAGTACCAGTGCCGGCAGCCCCGTTGTAGCTATACCATCGGGAAATCTAACCGGAAGATAATGAGAGTCCCTGTATTCATCAACAGTTAGAAGGCCGAGGCGGTTCCGCTTGATGGAAACAAGATAGTCGAACTGGAACCTGATGGGATGAGAGGCGAACCCCCATTTGTTGATCGATTCATGAGATACGGCCTCGGTTGCGGTGAACTGATCGACATTGGCGATAAATTCCTGGATCCGCTTCCCGGACTTCTCCAAGACTTCTTTAAGATTGCATGCGACGCCGGGTTCCACGGGCGGGACTTTTTCGTCTATGTCGGGAGGCAACCAATTGGAACGCAGAAGGGCTAAGGTTGCCACAGCAGGCTCTGACGACGGCGATGCCGAAGCCGTGCCGGGCGAGGTTTTGTCGGCTGGTCCGAGAGAGGCCTGCAAATTCTCAAGTTGTTTTGTGACGGCAGCGTCTGCAGGGTGATCCTGCAGATACGCTTGGAGAACATGGATAGCCCGCTCCTGGTCGCCGTGCAAGTGGAGAGCCCGCGCCAGGACTGGCTGGACGATTCCCGCCTGGCCATGACCGAGCTCAAGTGCGCGCTCTGCATGTTCGATGGACTCATCAAGCAAGCCCTGACGCAAGCAAGCGTCCGCGAGCACGGCATGCGCGCGCCAGGAAGCAGGTTCGGCTTCAACCGCGCGATTGAGGTACTGAGCCGCCTCGGCAGATTTGTTTTCCCGCATGAGGGCGCCGCCCAAGGAGAGCAGGGCGCTCAGATGGTTTGGAGCGAGAACGAGGACTTTTTCCCAATAGCTCTTGGCGTGCACCCAATCGTTCATCTCCGCGGAATAGATTCCAAAAAGGAAGTTGGCGTCCGCGTCACCCGGAGCCGACCGATAAACCGCATCCAGGTGGCTGCGCGCCTCAGCAGGCTTGTCGGCACGCAAGGCTTCCAGTGCTTTTCCAAGTTCCTTCTGCAGCTTGGGCGCTAGAACGGGGGGCTCCTCCGATGACGGGAACGGAACTGCCGGCTGCGCGAAGACATGGGAAGAGAGTAGAAGGAGGTAAGCAAGGAAAAGAATGGGGAAAGGCCAGTTCGGTACGCGCAGGACCATAACTACTCCAGTTACCGAGGGAGATCTGAAACTTAGAGTTATCATATATCTTATATCGTAGATAAAAACTTAATAAGCGGTATGGTGGTCACAGTCCCGCGGTGCCGAAAGGCGAGGCAGTCTGCAAATGAGAAAACATTCTCTGGGCAGAAGAGTAGCTTTGACATTTGCTGCCTTTCTGTGTCTTTTTTCAGATGCTTGCTTGGCCCAGGGGAAGATTTCCGACGCAGAAAAACTCCTATTCGATTCCGTGAATCGCGAACGGGCGGCAAAAGAGTTGCCGCTTTTGAAATGGGATGAGGGTCTGGCCCGCGCCGCGCGCAAACATGCCGAACTCATGGCCGAGCAGTATCTGGTTCTGCACCGATTGCCAGGCGAGGCCGACCTAGCCACTCGGGCACGAGAAGCCGGAGTGAGTTTCAGTCACATTACAGAGAATATCGGCATGGCAGCGTATGCCGGCAGGTTCCACGACGGCTGGATGCATTCGCCCGGGCACCGCGCGAACATCCTCGATGCCGCCATCGATTCCATCGGGATCGCGGTGGTCGATGGCGGTGAGCAGTTGTTCGCCGTAGAGGATTTTGCCCGCGTAGTTACGCTTCTCTCGATCGAGGAGCAAGAAAAACGGATCGGGAAGCTCTTCGCCGCGCGCGGCTTGCGCTTGCTCAAGATTGGAGATGACGCTCGGGAAAGTTGCGAGCTCGACCGCGAATATGCAGGAAGCAGCAAGCCTCGGTACATCGCGCACTACGAAACGCCCGACATCTCGCAGCTGCCTGAAGGTCTAGAAAAGGAACTGCAATCCGGCCGCTATAAGTCTGCTGCCGTGGGCGCGTGCGCGCCGAGAAAGTCGTCTGGCGTTGCCCCATTTCGCATCATCGTGATGCTCTATTGATGCGGGCCCTGCGCGGGTTCACGCGGGGACCGAATCCAGGAGACCATCGCGCCCACGTCTTCTGATATCATGGCGCCCCAATGGCAAACGAAGCCATAGCGTTTTTCGCGGCGGTCATCGCGGTGACCACGGTCGCTTACGTGATATTCACGTTGCGGCTGTGGGAGGCGACTGAGAAAACGGCGCAGGCTGCGACAAAATTCGCACAGGCGGCAACGGAGGCCGCGCTGGCAGCAAAAAAATCCGCCGATATGGCAACCGCTCTCCACCGGCCCTTCATGGGCCTACTGAGGGTTACACTCAAAACCGGGTGGGGAACGGATCTGTGGGTTATTGTTCTAGCGATAAAAAACTACGGCACTTTGCCCGCGATGAATGTGGCAGCGATGATTGAGTTTTTTGCGGGCAATACTCGCCTCACGCAAATCACGGAGCCCGCTGCGGTCCAAATCTTCCCGTCCGACGAAATCGAATCCATCGTGCGGCTATCGATGCCGACGCACCGGGTGCAGATTCAACAGGGAATACAAAAGCTACGAATCGAGGTCCGAATTCCTTACCAAGCAGAAGACGGCCGCCAGTTCGAGTACTCCGCCGAGGTCTCGTATACGCAGGACGGATCCTTCGCGATCCAGAAATCAGAGACGCGCACGCGCTAGATCCCCGGCGCTGTGGAGTGAAGATAGGAGGCTGGATTGTGCTGCGCGTTGCTTATGGCGTCTACCGTTGGCGGGCGAAGCGCGTGGCGTTTCGCAACAACTTCGCAACAAAGTTGGAATCGCCTTCGTCAGCTAAGCTATGCTTTGCGTTGACTATGGCTCGTCCGCCTGCTCAGGAGCGTCGTCGCAAATCACGTTTGAGACTCCCACAGACGGTGCGCGTCCGACCCTCTGATCCTCGCCTTCTCGATTTTGATGAGATCCTGCCAACCGTTAACACGTCCCGTGACAGCGTCTATTTCGTCTCCAAGAACCAGGCTTACGAAGAGGGAATGCGCGTGTTTGTTACCTGTCCCTATTCGGATGGCCCCGGCTCCATCAATCGTGAATCCCTCGGTAAGGTGGTGCGCATCGAGGAGCTCGGCCATGGCCGCCGAGGGATCGCTGTGGAGATCCTCATGACCCTCTACCTCGGTGGCAAAGAAACAGTCCGCTGATTTCTCTCGGGGAGGAGTGGACAGCCGCCCGCAAACGAAGGCGAAGAGAGGACACCCGCCGCGGCGGGTGCCCCTACAAAACCGAAGATGACTCGCTACTAATCGGCATAGGGGGGACGGTCACCCGTCCGCCCCTGCCACACCACCGTAGATGCGGGTCCGCGTACGGCGGTTCAGGGGGTTACGCCAGGCCATCGAAGAGTCGAGGAAGACTGAGTGCGTCAAAGTACGCGATGGGTAACGCGTATTGCAGCGCGGGGCTATTCGCCAGTCGCCACGGGCCGTGAGGACTGCCCGCCGTTTGTGCGGCGAGATCCTTACCTACCCCGAGTTGCCGGAGCTTCGCATAGCGCTGCTTCCCGCGTTTCCACTGCTTCCAGATCATGGACCGCAGACGATGCCG
>QHYE01000085.1 GCA_003224055.1 Acidobacteriota bacterium
TCCGGCCGCGGCTTGATGCGGATTTCACAACCGCGGACAGACTTGGCGTTTACATGCAGGTGTACAACCTGAAGCCCGATGACACGACGCACAAGTCCAGTGCTACGTTCGAATTCACGGTCAAAAAGGGCAATGAGTCGATCATGCAGTTCAAGGAAACCTCGGTGGAGATGAAGCAGACCGGCGATCAGGTCACCATTGAACGCCTTCTGCCGCTTGCCACTCTGGCGCCGGGGAAATACACCCTTGAGGTCAACGCCACGGACACGCTTTCCAAGCAGACGATTTCGCGAACGGCAGATTTCACGGTGAAGGCTGCGCCGGAGACCAAGACCGTGGCCAAAGCCGGACCGGGGAGGTAACAAAACGTGAAACAGGAAAGGCTCCGAATCCTGGGGGCCCTGGTCCTGACCGCCGTGGTCTTGTCCTTCGGGACGCAACGGGCGGCCGCGCAAGCGAAGCTCGTCCCGGGGAAGCTTGCGGGAGTGGTGCGGGACGCGACGGGAACGCCGCAGTTGGGCGCGAATGTCGAGTTGATCGCAGAAACGGGAGCGGCCGCTTCGCGCGGCTTCCTGACGAATACGCAGGGCATCTTCCGCGGGGAGAAGCTTTCTCCCGGCCTTTATACTCTGCGCGTGACTCTTGCTGGATTCCTTCCCACGCTCGAAAAACATATTCGCATTACTTCGAATTTGACCACCGTTGTCCGCGTCGAGCTCGAATCCATGTTTGCCTCGCTCGATCAGTTGCGGCGCACCCCCTCGAACGCTCCCGTCGAAGCGGATAATTGGAAGTGGGTGCTGCGCACGGCCTCGGCAGTGCGCCCGGTTTTGGAATGGATAGACGATGACGCAGCGAACGCTTCCCGGGTCGGCGTGGAATCCAGCGTTCCGCGCGGTCCAAGATTCCGCCTGGAATTCACAGACGGCGCACGCCGTCCTACTTCAGCCTCCAGTGTTGCGTCTTCTCCCTCCACCGCCGTTGCCTATGAGCAAAGCCTTGGCGGCACGAGCAAGATGATCCTGGCTGGGCAGATGAGCTACGACCAGGATGCACCCGGAGGCGGAATTGCCACCGTGTGGTTGCCGACGGGAACACTTGGTGCCGGTCCGCATACTGCGCTGGTTTTGCGCGAGGCCAAGTTGGGCCCCGAGGGGCGCACTTTTCGCGGCGTTCGCATCGATCAGGGTGGCGCGTTAGCCCTCGGCAACCGGGTGGCTTTCCGCTATGGCGGCGAGTACGTCCTGGTAGGCCTCGGAGCCGCGGCATCTTCCATACGCCCACGCGCGGAAATCAATATTCGCATTTCCGACGACTGGAGCACCGCGCTGATTTTTGCTTCGGTGCCCAGCGGCCCCGCTCCGCTGGAAGCGAGTGACGCGCAGCCCGGGGGTGCGTTGGCGGCTGCGCTGAATGAATTGGATGCGTTTCCCGCATTGCTCTGGCGCGGGGGACGCCCGGTCCTGCAGAGCGGCAAGCACGAGGAACTGGCTGCGGAGCGCAAGATCGGCACGCGTGGCAAATTGCAGATCGCCGGTTTCCATGATGACAACCGCCACGTGGCCGTCTTCGGCCACGGCGACGGCCTTCCCGCTGCCGATTATTTCCAGGATTATTTTTCGGACGGATTTGCCTATGACGGGGGCTCCTCCAGCAGTTGGGGCACCCGCGTCGCATTGCGGGAAAAGCTCGATGGAGATGTGGAGCTGACTGCCGTTTATTCTTTCGGCGGCGCACTGGCGCCGTTGGAAGGAACGGACGGATCGCTGCGCGATGCACTCCGCACCACGCAGCGGCATTCGTTCGGGGCTAGCGTCTCCGCAAAAGTGCCGCGCGTCGGCACCAAGGTGAATGCCGGATACAAGTGGGTGAACGGAGTCACTGTTTCCCGCGTAGACGCTTATGGTGAGTCTCTTTTCCAGTTCGATCCCTATCTGCACGTGAGCCTCCGCCAGCCGCTGCCGAGATTTGCTCTCGGCCGTTGGGAAGCCATCGCCGACTGCGACAACCTATTGGCGCAGGGTTCCGTGTCCGCGACGAGCAGAGATGGTCACGTGGTCCTGCTCCCGGCTTTCCGGACATTCCGGGGTGGTCTTAGCGTTCAGTTTTAGGAGTCTCCTAAGTTCTCGAAAGCTGTATTTGTACTTCCAGAAAGTGGATGCCACCGGAGAATCCAGCCTCGGGCCTCCGTAACATGTTCAAGATACTAGAGTTCGGGAAAGCGCCAGCTACCAAACATTGGACATTGGTTTGCACCGGACTTCTTATCCTGGGGTGTATTCCAGCCCTCTTGGGTCTTTTTGAGCCATGAAGCAGAACCTGCGAGTCAGTCTCGGGGCGGTCGTACTGGCGCTAGCCACACTGGCGGCGATGATTTTCGCCCTGCTGAACTTTGACCAGCGGGCCCGCTACGAGCTCGCCTACGACGGCGTTGCCTGGCTCGATACGGATCATGGCGTACAGGCGAAGCAGGTTTCACCGAATTCACCCGCCACTCGCGCCGGAATTCACGCGAACGATGTTTTGCTCAGCATCAACGGCACCCATGTCACAAGAGCTACGGAAGTTGCGCGGCGTTTGGATCGCGCCGGGCTCTGGACGCAGGTGCGCTACAAGCTTTCGCGCAACGGCGAAGAGTTTGAGACTCCCCTCGTCACTGCGCCTGCCGAAAAGCCGCTCGCCACGGAAAACTATCTGCGCGTCGTGGGCTTGCTGTTCTTGTTCATCGGACTTTTCATCTTCGTTCGGCGGTGGAATGCCCCGCGTGCCGTGCACTTTTATGTCTTTTGCCTGGTTTCCTTCATCTGTTGGTCCTTCCACTACAGCGGAAAGTTTGACGCGTTTGACTGGGAAGTCTATTGGTCGGAGATCGTGGCACGCCTCCTCGCACCGGCCTTGCTGCTCCATTTCGCCCTGGTCTTCCCGGGGCGCTCGGAAACAACGATTCGCTCGTCCTCGAAGCTCCTGGCCGTGTATGCCTTGCCTCTCTTTCTGCTCGTAATTCATGTAAGCACCGCGCTTAACGCCCTCGGTTTCGTGCCCTGGCTTGCTCCCTACTTGTTGCTCACGAAGTGGGAATTCAGCTATATGGCGCTCTGTTTTCTGGCTGCCGGGCTCGTTTTTTACTGGAGCTACCGGGAAGCCCCGTCAGGAGTTCTCCGCCAGCAATTAAAGTGGCTGACGGGCGGAACGCTCATCGGCACTTTGCCGGTCTCGTTGTTTTACATCCTTCCCTTGGTGCTCGACGCCAACCTGGACGCGCATCCATGGATGAAGATGTCGGTCTTGAGCCTCGTGCTCATTCCCCTGTGTTTCGGCTATGCCATCATCCGCTACCGCTTGATGGATGTGGATATCATTTTCAAGCGAGGCTTGGCCTACACCGCGGCCACGGCGGCAGTCGCCACGGTTTATTTTGCGCTTGTGGCCCTCATCACTTATATTTTCCACGCGCAGACCACCGGTCCGGTTGGCGGCATGATCGCCATTGTTGTCGCGGCCTTTTTGTTCCAGCCGTTCCGCGAAGGGATTCAGGGGCGCCTCGACCGCTTTTTCTACCGCGACCGCCTCGACTATCGTCGGACGCTGATTGAATTCGGGCGCACCCTGACGAACGAAGTGCGCTTCGACCCCATGCTCGGCTCGGTCATGGACCGCGTCTCCCAGACGTTGCTCGTCGACCGGCTTGCGATTTTTGTGGAAGATCCCCTGCAGCCCGGCCAAATGCGCATCGCGCGTTCCATGGGTGTGCGGCTCTTCGAATCCCTGGACCTTAGTTTTCTCGAGCCGGCCCGGCCCGAGTTCGCCCGCGGGGCGCTCTTTTTTGAGTCGCCCCGTGCGGCGCGTGACGTCAGCGAGTCCGTCCACCGCACGCTCGAGCAGCTCGATCTGAATTAATTCGTCCCCTGCCGCATCCGCGAACACACCGTCGCCGTTCTGGGCCTCGGTAAGACGGTTGACGGGGACTTCCTCTCCAGCGATGACGTCGAATTGGTGGAAACGATCGCCGGCTACGTGGCGGTGGCGCTGGACAACGCGCAGCTTTACAGTTCCCTCGAGCAAAAAGCGCTGGAGATCGCCCGTCTCAAGGATTTCAGCGAAAACATCGTTGAATCTCTGAACGTCGGCGTACTGGCGGTGGACCTGGACGGCATCGTCGAATCCTGGAACACCCGCATGGAACAGCTTTTTGGCGTGTCGCGCCAGGAAGCCGTTGGCCGACGGCTCAGCTCCCTCCTGCCCGAGGAGTTGGTGCGCGAGATCGTGGCGCGTGGCGACGCGGAACAGATTACCGGTATTTATAAGCAGCGGCTCCAACATCAAGGCAAATCACTGACGTTGAACGTATCCATCGCGCCTTTGGTCAGCAAGTCCAGCGAGCGCATCGGCCGTTTGCTCCTTTTCGACGATGTGACCCAGCGCGAGCGCATGGAAGAGCAGATGTCGCAGACCGAAAAGCTGACCTCGCTTGGGCTTCTCGCTGCCGGCGTCGCGCACGAAGTGAATACTCCGCTGGCTGTGATTTCGAACTACATCCAAATGCTGGCCAAGCAGATGCCGGAAGGCGATCCCCGCCAGTCCATCATCGAAAAAATCGTGAAGCAAACGTTCCGCGCCAGCGAAATCGTCAACAACCTGCTCAATTTTTCGCGTACCGGAGCGGCGGAAGCGGCCGATGTCGACGTCAACCGCGTTGTCGAAGAAACCCTTTCGCTGGTCGCCCATCCTTTGAAAACCTCGCAAATTCGCGTGGTCAAGCAGCTTGGCGAGCCGCTGCCGGCCGTTCGCGGCTCCGCCAACAAGCTCCAGCAGGTTTTTCTGAATCTTTTCCTGAACGCACGCGACGCTATGCCGGGCGGCGGCATGCTGGAAGTCCGCACGGTTGCGCACAACGGCAGCGTTGAAGTGGAAGTTGCGGATACCGGCGCCGGTATCGCGCGCGAACACATCCACCGTATTTTCGACCCTTTCTTCACCACCAAAGCCAGCGGCCGCGGCACCGGCCTCGGTCTTTCCGTGAGCTACGGCATCATCAAGGAACACTCCGGGAAAATTGACGTTCGCTCGACGCCCGGCAAAGGCACCTCCTTTCACGTCGAATTCCCTGCGGTCAAGAAAGCGGTCCATGTCTAAAGGTTCGATTCTTGTTGTTGATGACGAATCGGAAATTCGCGAAGGCCTCGAAGTCCTTTTAAAGAGCGAAGGTTACGGCGTCTCCAGCGCGGAGACCGGGGAATCCGGCCTTGCGAAGCTCGAACAGCATCCTTTCGATCTCCTACTGCTGGACGTCAGCCTCCCGGACCGCAACGGCCTGGACATCCTCAAAGAGATTCACCGCCGCGATCCGCAGCTTTCCATCGTGCTCATTACCGCCTACGGCTCGATTGAAATGGCGCGCGCCGCGTTCAAGAACGGCGCGATGGATTACATCACCAAGCCGTGGTCCAACGACGAATTGCTGGCGCAAGTCGCTCAGGCTGTGGAGTCGCGCCGCCTTCGCGACGAAAACGTCCAGCTCAAGCGCGCCCTCAAGCAGCGTTTCAGTTTTCCCAGCATCATCGGCAAGAGCGACAAGATGCAGACCCTCCTGGACCTCGTTACCCAGGTGGCTCCTTCGCGCTCCACCATCCTCATTAGCGGCGAGAGCGGTACGGGCAAGGAGCTCATCGCCAAAGCGATTCACTCCGCCTCCACTCGCGCCGACAAAGCCTTTGTGCCTGTAAATACCGGCTCGATTCCCGTGGACCTTCTCGAATCGCAGTTATTTGGCCACGTCAAAGGCGCCTTCACCAGCGCCGTCGCTTCCAAAAAGGGTCTCTTCGAAGTCGCCGATCAGGGCACGATCTTTTTCGACGAAATCGCCACCATCAGTCCGGAAACGCAGGCCAAGCTCCTGCGCGTTATTCAAGAACGCGAATTCATGCGTCTCGGCGGCACCGAACAAATCAAAGTGGACGTCCGCATCGTCGCCGCCTCGAACGTCGATCTCCTCACGCTCGTTCGCGAAGGCCGCTTCCGCGAAGACTTGTTTCACCGCCTCAACGTTATTCACTTGCAGCTCCTCCCGCTGCGCGACCGCCGCGAAGATGTGCCAATGCTGCTCGCGCATTTCCTCGGGCGCTATTGCCTCGAAAACACCAAACCGTTGCGGCAATTCACGCCGGGCGCTTTGAAGCTCCTGATGGACTACGACTGGCCCGGCAACGTGCGCGAGCTGGAAAACGTCGTCGAACGCGCCGTTGTCCTCTCCACGCAGGAGCGCGTGGACGTGGACCTGCTGCCGGAAAGTATTCGCAGCAAGGAAATTGTTCGCGGCGTGCGCCTGCAGCTCTCGGAGTTTCTCCCGCCCCTCCCTGGTGAACCCGGTTCGCGCTCCGCCGCCGATCACCCGCAGCCGTCCCTCTTTCAAATCATGGATGAGATCGAGCGCCGCATCATTATCGACATGCTCGAACGCACCGGCTGGAACCAGACCGAAGCCGCCGAGCGCTTCATGATTCCGCTTTCCACGCTGAATCAGAAAATCAAGCGCCTCGGGATCGATGTCCGCCGCCGCGGCCGTGGCAACGAGACCCTTTCCGCATCCATGGGTAAGTAGCGGCGCGTCCTCCAGGACGCGTCTTGATCCTCGTCCCCGCGAAATAAGCTTTCCGTTCACGTACACTACGGTCGAACCGCTCAGGAGAGCTCTTGCCTCCATTCGAATCAAGCTCGATGCAGAACGAGTGGCCGGTCCTGCTCGAATGCGCCTCGCCCCAGCCCGATGCGCAAAAACTCTCCGCACTTGTACAAGCGGCTAATGGGCCTCAGCTGCTTGAGCTTGCAGCTGAGCACGGCGTTCTGGGCCACCTCGCGGCGCGCCTCGGCAAGCTGGATGGAGACTCTATCCTGCAGGAGACACAGCGGGCGCTTCTCGATGGTCAGCGCGCCCAAAACCTTGTCACGCTGCGCATGACGGCGGAGCTCTTCCGTGTTTTGGACCAGTTTGCTTCGGCAGGAATCGGCGCACTCGTCGTGAAGGGCCCTGTCCTCGCGGTCCGGGCCTATGGCGATCCCGCGATGCGCAGCTACGGCGACGTTGATCTCCTCGTCCGCCAGCGGGACATTCGCCGCGCCACCGAACTCATGCTGGCAGCGGGATACCATGCGGCAGTTTCCCTCGCCACAATCGACGCCGGAAAAATTCCCGGCCAGTATCTTTTCTCCAGGGCGGATTCGAAACTGCTCGTCGAACTTCACAACGATTTTACGCTTCGCTATTTTCCCCGGCGGCTTCCGCTCGAAACGTGGTTCGAACGGCAAGCCTATGTGCAGCTCGATTCCCGCGAAGTGCCCGCCTTATCCGTCGAGGATGAGCTGGTATTGATCTGCGTCCACGGTGCCAAGCATCTCTGGGAGCGCCTGATGTGGATCGCCGACGTAGCCGCGCTGGTCTCTCGGCAAGCGAACCTCGATTGGGAGCGAGCCGCTTTTTCCGCGAAAGAAGTTGAAGCCGGGCGCATGCTGCACTTGGGGCTCGGGCTGTCTGCGACCTTGCTGAAACTGCGCCTGCCTGACGTGCTTTTAGCGAAGATCACATCCGATAGGGCGACAGCTCGCCTCGCCGCCCAAGTTATGAAATGGCTTCCAGCCGCGGGTTACGCCCTGCCCGGTTTATTCGAACGCGCCGCGTTTCGCATTCGGATGCACGGAGGTTTGGTCTCCTCGCCTGCCTACTTAATGCGGCTCATGTTCTCGCCCACCGAAGAAGATTGGGCAGCCGGCGCGGAGGAAAACCAGCATGCCCTTCTCGAGGTGCTCCGCCGGCCCTTTCGTCTCGCGCGGAAATATGGCCGCGGCGGCAAAACCTGATTTTTTTATCTTGCGCGGCGTTGAGCGCGAAGGAGCAATCTTGAACCAGCCGAAAACGAGGCATCAACACTGCGTGGCTTTCGACGTGGCCTTTGCGTTGCTGCCATCGGAGCGGAGATGAGTGGCTTTGCAGGCATTGTCTGTACCGGCGGGACGACTCCGGACCCGCGTTTGATCGAGCGCATGGCTGAGCGTCTGGCGTTCCGTGGGCCGGATGCCACGCAGATTTGGTCGCGGGCCGGCGCGGGATTTTGCTTCACACTTCTCCGGACCGGGCCTGCGCCCCAATCTTCGGAGCAGCCATGCACGCTGGATGGACGCGTGTGGTTGCTCGGTGACGTGCGCCTCGACGGGCGGGAAGACCTGCGGCTCCAGCTCGAACAGACCGATGAGTCAATCACAGCCGAAGTGACCGACGAAGAGTTGGTTCTTCAGGCTTGGCGGCGGTGGGGTAAGGATGGGTTAGCGAAACTCAGCGGCGACCTCTCTTTTGCATTGTGGGACGCGACCGAGCGTCGCCTCTGGTGCGTGCGAGATTTGACGGGGGCGCGGCCGTTTTTTTATGCGCAATCGGCCGATAGGTTTTATTTCAGCAACACGCTCGAAGTTCTCCGCCAAGCGCCAGGTGTCTCTTCGAAACTCGACCCGCAATTCATAGGCGATTTTCTCCTGCAAGAGTCGTGTGAAGACTGGGCGAGGACAGTGTATCGGGATATTCACCGGCTACCGCCAGGGCATACCTTGGTCTATTCAGACGGAGAGCTGTGCGTTCGTTGCTACACAGATTTTCCTGTCGAAGAGCCCCTGTGGCTGAAGCGGCCAGAGGAATATGTCGAGCGATTCCAGGAACTTCTAGGCCAAGCGGTTCGCGACCGGTTGCCGCGCCGGCCCTGTGGCATTTTCCTGAGTGGCGGACTCGATTCGACCAGCGTTGCAGCAGTGGCGTGTAAGATCGCGAAACAAGATGGGGCGGGCGTTCCGTTGCGCGCTTACACGATCGATTGCCGGCCAATGTTCAACGACGAGGAGGGTATCCTGGCATCGCTTGTGGCAAAGAATCTCGGCGTAGATATCGAGATTCTTTCCGGTGCTTCCTGTCTCCCCTACGAAGGTTGGGAAGATTCGCTACTGCGCACGCCGGAGCCGTGTCACGATCCTTTTCTTCTTCTTAGCCAACGACAATATCGCCAAGTGCAAGTCCACGCTCGGGTCGCCCTTTCGGGGTACGGCGGAGACGACATCCTCGCCGGGCAAGCCTGGCCCTACCTGACTTACCTGTTCCGCCAGCGGGCTTTCGGCACCATCGTGCAGACGTTTGGGCGGTATATCCTGAAGCATGGACGCATCCCTCCACTGCGGGGAGGTTTTCGCACCCGGCTCCGGCGTTGGATGGGCCGTACGGACCCGCTGACGGAATTCCCGCCATGGCTGGAGCCACACTTTGCTGAACGACACAATCTCCGCGGGCGATGGCGGGAACTTCAGGAATCGCCCAAGGCGGGTCATCCGTTGCATCCCATAGCTTTTGCCGGTCTTTCCAGCAAATCCTGGTCGAGCGTACTCGAAAGTGAAGACGCAGGATGGACCGGCGCGCCCGTCGAGTTGCGTGCGCCGCTACTCGATCAGCGCCTGTTGCGCTTCCTCCTGCGAGTGCCGCCGGTGCCCTGGTGTATGGAAAAGGAGCTGCTCCGCGAGGCCATGCGTGGCATGCTGCCGGAAGAAGTTCGCGCACGGCCGAAAACTCCCCTTCTCGGTGAGCTCATCAAGCATTACGTCGAGAGCAAGAAATGGAGCCCCTTACCGCTTTCTGAGCCCACTCCAGAGGTTCGGAAGCTTGTGGATTGGGAGCGGCTCGGCACAACTCTGTCGACCGCCGCGGGTTCTACTCTTTGGGTTGGCCTGCGCCCCGTTTCACTATGCCGTTGGCTAAAAGGCGTTGTAAACGACGAAGGAATTCGATAAAGTGCCCAATGGGGACGATGGATGACGCGAGCGTCAGAAGTACCTGTGAAAAAGCCATATCAGGCGCCTAAACTCATTGTCTACGGCGACTTAACTCAGTTGACCAGGGCCATTGCGAAGGGAAAGGGCCAGCCCGACAATGTGATGGCCAAGCGCACCTGATTCATGCCTCCGAGCAGTGTTGCATTGTGAGAATCCTCGGCCAGTGACTTATCCCTATCGCGCATACGGTCTGACCCTTGGTTGTGACACTCGCGTTTCCGCCCTCCGGCAAGAACGCACTGAACCCGAACGGTTTGACATCGCGGTGAGTCTCGGTCCAGAAACAGACTGGGTGCGCGAGGCCCGGCGTCTACCATCCCGCCTGGAGCACCCGAGGCCCGGAGAAGTCGAACGAGACAACTCGCCGTTCACCCTTACTTCGTTCGGATCCGGAGAATTCTTCGAGCTGGCCTATGGCAACGAGGCACTCTTCTTTGTGGATGGTGCGGCGGAACGTCTTTGGGGAACCTGTCTTCCTCCTCTCACCAGTGAGGATGTGGCGACCTATCTCCTCGGGCCAGTCATGGGATTTGTTCTGCGACGCCGGAATGTCCTGGCTCTCCATGCCAGCGCCGTATGCATCGGAGGACAAGCCGTCGTGCTGTGCGGCGAGAGCCAGGCCGGCAAGTCCACGACGGCGGCGGCCCTCGCGCTGCAAGGAATCGCCGTCCTGTGTGAAGACGTAACTCCACTAATCGAAGTGGATCGGAGATTTCAAGTTGAACCTGGTTATCCTCGCGTTTGTCTGTGGCCTGATGCGGTAGAAAAATTGTTTGGCGCGCGGGACGCGTTGCCGCGGTTGACACCTAGTTGGGAGAAGTTTTTTCTGCCGCTGGATGGCGGTAATGCGAAATTCGAGGAGCAACGGCAAGTTGTAAGCACGGTGTACGTTTTCGCTCCGCGTGTTGCACAGGCCAATGCCCCTCGAATAGAAACAATGAGCGCTCGTGAGGCGCTTCTCGATCTCGTGCAGAATAGCTACATGAACTGGCTGCTGGACCGGAGACAGCGCGCGGCAGAGTTTGACGCGCTAAGCAAGCTCGTCACGCAGGTGCCTATACGGCGGATCGTGCCGCATCTCGACCCGGGACGTATCGGCGCGCTTTGTGAGTTGATCGTCGCGGACGCGGAGCGCGTCTCCTCCGCTTGTGGCTCCGCCGCCAGAGTTACCGCCCGCTGAGATGTATTCACTCCACGATTTCGGAAGGATGATCGCTGATGCCGGGCGCTTCGGCGCATACGCCGAAGCAATTGCGCGTGCGGTGCGTCCCGGTGATACCGTCGCGGAAATCGGCTGCGGCCCCGGCGTATTCTCGCTGTTGGCCTGCCGAGCGGGCGCGCGGCGTGTTTTCGCGATCGAGTCGGAAGACAGCATTGAATTTGCGCGGCAGCTAGCCGCCGCGAACGGTTTCACGGACCGCATTGAGTTTTTCCAAAGTGACTCGCGCAAGGCAGAATTTCCGGAGCGCGCAAACGTCATCGTTTCCGATATTCGGGGCGTGCTTCCGCTCCATGACCATGCGATTCCGTCATTGGAAGACGCACGGCGGAGATTACTCGCGACGGGCGGAATCTTGATTCCGCAGCGCGACACGCTGAAAGCGGCCGTGATTGAGGCGGAGGAGTATTACTCTCGCCTTACGTCCCCCTGGCGGAAATCGGTTCCCGGACTAGATCTCTCGCCATCGCTTTTGCCCATCCTCAATCAGTGCTACAGCTCGTCCTTCAAGGCTGATCAGCTTCTGACCGAGGCGCAGGACTGGGGCTTACTCGACTACGCGGTGGGGGCTGCGACACGAGTGGCTGCCGAATTGGATTTTCACGCAGCGCGCGAAGGAACGGCCCACGGACTGTGCTTGTGGTTCGAGACAAAGCTATTCGAGGAAATTGGATATTCCTCCGGGCCAGGGAATGGGGGAACCATATATGGCCAACTGTTCCTCCCCTGGCTTGAGCCGGCGGTGGTTGAGAAGGGACAGAAAATTCACTTAGTGCTGCACGCCGATCTCGTTGGCCAGGATTACATTTGGCGGTGGGCAACAAGAATCTCTGCAGCGACCAACCACGCGGAGCTCCACTTTCAGCAATCGACTTTTCATGGCGCAAATTTCTCGCCACATTCGCTGCGCCGCCAGGCGGTAGACTATACTCCCCTGCTCTCTGAGGCGGGGCAGGCGGACGTATGGATGCTAGAAAGGATGGATGGAAGCGCCTCCTTGCAGAAAATTGCGCAATCGGCCTCGGAGCGGTTTCCGCGCCTCTTTTCTTCCTGGCGCGAAGCCTTCCCGCGCGCGGCGGACCTTTCTCGAGAATTTTCCCGCTAGCGCGGGCGGCCGCTCCCTGATCAGAATCATCCCCGAACCAGCTCTTGCGGCCGGCGCCTCGAAACGCAATCGACCTTGTTTTGCAACTCCCAAATGCTCTAGGCAGAATACTGTGGAATGATTCTGCGTTTCACCAGCTCGGCTTATCGCGATGGCCGGTCGTTGCGATGAGTTGCGCTAGTTCCCGAACCGTCCCGTGAACGGTCAACAAAAGCTTCGAATTTGGCTTTTTCGGTTCCCGTTTTCACGGGCTTACCCATTACCAGCCTCCGCATGCATGTTATAACGAACTTTTCGCGCCGACTGTAACCAAATGTTGAGACTGTAGGGCCGCGAATTGACACTAGCCTGCTGTGCATTCATCTTGCCATGCGGTTGCACCAGCGCGGAGCGATCAATATAGCGATCCAAATCCGCGCTCCAGCTCAGCGATTTCAGTCGCTCGGCTCCCGTCCGCTTGAGTTGTTCAGAGAGCGGATCGCCTTGCAGAGGCGTCTTCGGCCGCGTGCGCACGCGCTCCGGCAACCGCCCCGCCATCGCTTCGCGGAGCAGCATCTTCTGAAAAAACCACGGAAACGGCGGAAGCGCGAGGAGATAGTTCACAATCCTCAAATCCAGGAAGGGATAGCGAGTCTCCACCGGAAGATCCGTCGCGCCTGCATTTTCCTGTTCAAACATATTTGTCCACTCGGGCAGGGAGAGAGACGCATGCCCTCTTGGATGGATTGGATGCTTCATCCACGATTTCGGTATCCCCGTGTGTTCCTTCCATCTTGCCTCAAGATTCGTCCGCCGGCTGAATTCCGGCGCCAGCCACTGCGGAAACCCCGGCCGGTCCGGGTCTTTTCCTGCTAGCCGCAAAGCCCGCGCGCGAATCCCGCGCCAGGGAAAGGGCCGGACCCAAAGATAATTGGCCACATCCGGCAAGAGGCGCTGCCACTCTCCCCTTCGCCGCATGTCCACGACATAAGGCCACATCTGAAAATCCATCAAGTTGTCGCAGCCTTCCCCTGACAACAAAACCCGGCATTCCGCCGAAAGGCTGCGGTAGCAGTCCAGATTCTTGGCGAAAAAGGGATCGTCGATGGGTTCGGGCCAGCGGAGCTGGGGATCCTCCCAGCGCTCAAAAAACTGTGCTTCATCCATCGCCAGAAATTTTACCGGCACGCGCAGAAAATCACCCACCTCTCGCGCGTATTCGCCTTCGCGATTCGGAATCAGCGATTCATAGACGTACGAGTAGCCGCGGATCTCGGTTGATGGTGAAGTACTCCCCGATACGTCTTTGGCCACCGCGGCCACCGAAGACGAGTCCAGTCCGCCGCTTAGAAGAATTCCGGCCCGGTCCGTGCGTAGACGGTCCGCCACCGCGTCTTGCAGCAGCGCCAGAAAATGTTCGATGTACTCCCCATCCTTCGCATACCGAATTCGGCCGTCCGTCGGCGGCGCCCAGTAGCGCTTAATATTCAAGCCGCTTGAAGAAAAAGTGAGGCAATGCGCGGGCGGCAGCCGCTGGATGTCACGAAAGCTCGTCGTAGCGTTATCGCAGTTCAACCCAAAAAGCAGAAAATCCCCGATGGCCGCGTCGTTAAGCACCTCGGACACTTTCGGATGAATGCGCATGCAATTCAGTGTGTTGCTGAATAGAAAAAATTCACCAAGCTGTGCGTAATAGAAAGGCCGGATGCCGAAATGATCCCGCGCGCAAAAAAAGTTCTTCGTTCGCGCATTCCAAATCGCAAACGAAAAATCGCCGCACAGATGCTGCACGCAGGCTGTTCCCCAAGCTGCATAGGCGTGCAGGATCAGTTCTGAGTCCGAAACCGGGCGGTTCGTTTTTCGGCCGGCACGCTCCACCTCGGCAATCAGTTCCTCCCGGCAATCAAGCCGGGCATCCGCCGTAATCCAGTAGTGCCCTTCGGAACTCGCGGGCTGCTGTTCGCCGGTCGCTTCCCGGGTCGTCCGCAACATCGCGTGCGCCAAACCCACCGGTCCATCCAGCCAAATCGCGCGCGCATCCGGAGCACAAGAAGATAGAGAATCAGCCAGGCTCTGCAAGAGCCCCCGCTCGACGCGTTGACCGTCCCGATGAAAAATGCCGGCGATCCCGCTCAATCGTTACGCCTTTCCATGTGAGGAGGCTGCTTGAAGAGCGAAAAGCGGACGCTACACGCCACGTCTTCGCGGACACTGGCTCGCGCAGTTCCGCCGGGTACGCTCCTTTGGGCGGTATCCTCCCCCCACGAAAAAATTCATGTCTTGTCCGCCGAGGCCGGAACTCCATTGTACTGGCGCAGTTTGCTTGCCGCAATCACCGCCCTCGTTCAGCATGATTCTTGCGGCAGCGGAAATCTGTGCGCAATTCGCACGGCGCCTGCATCTCCGAAGGCACGGGGTTGCATTCGAATTTGTCTTGCAACTCCGGAATGCCCTAGGCAGAGTACCGTGGAATGATTCTGCATCTCTCTAGCCCGGCGCAACGCGGGGCGCTCGTTCTTGGAGCCGCTTTCGCTGCCATGTTTCTCTCCTATTTTAGCGTTCGCAATGCGCGCGCTGAACACTTCGCTGGCCTGCCAACCCGTCAGGCACTTGAACGCGCCACGGAACTCGAGCCCGGAGATGCCCGCAATTGGTACCTTCTGGGCCGCTACTGGCAGTTCAGTATTGAAGATTCGGACGCGCAAAAAGCAATCGGTGCTTACAAAACCGCCGTCTCCGTCAATCCCCGCTCCACGGTTTCCTGGCTCGGGCTCGGGTCTGCCTACGAATCTGAGGGCGACCTCGCGCACGCCCGGGAGGCTTTTCTCCAGGCCAAAAAAACTTATCCGCTCTCTGCGGAAGTCGCCTGGCAATACGGAAACTTTCTCCTCCGGCTGGGCGAGCTCGAACCGGCCTTCGCCGAAATGCGCCGCGCCGTCGAATCCGATCCGAAGCGCGGCGCGGAATCCTTTTCCCGCGCCTTCCGCGCCGCGCCCGACGTCGATCGCATTCTAAATCGCGCGCTCCCTCCGAATCGCGATGTCTACGTGGACGTGATTTGGGACCAAATTACGGGCGGCCAAACTGACATCGCACTACAGGTCTGGGACCGGCTCGTGGCAATTCATCCCCGGTTGTCGCTGCGGGAAGTTTTCCCCCTTGTTGGCGCTCTGCGAAATAATAAACGTATCGCGGATGCCCGCCGCGTCTGGGACCAAGCGGTGATTGTTTCCGGCATGGCGGATCTCCAAGGCCCTCCGGGATCGGTCTTGTGGGACGGCGGCTTCGAGTCAGGAATCGCCGGAGGAGGATATTCCTGGCTCTTTCCGGAGGGCTTGCGAAATCTGCAAGCCAGCATCGATGCCCGGGAAAGACACTCCGGAGATCATTCCCTGCGGCTGACGTTTGACGGAAAGTCCATCGTCAGTTCCATGGACATTTGCCATTACGTTCCGGTGTCACCCTCGACCTCCTACCATTTTTCGGCGTGGGTGAAGACGAGGGCAGTCACAACGGATCAAGGCGTCCGATTCCAGTTGCGATCTCCCGGAACGCAGGACATTTCTGTGGCTGTGACACGCGAACTTCATGGCAGCGAGCCTTGGACCCACATCGAAATGCCTTGGTCCTCGGGGAAAGATGTACAGGAAGTGCAGGTATGCTTGGTCCGCCTTCTCAGCGACCAGCTCGAGAACAAAGTTACGGGAACAACCTGGGTGGATGACGTAGCGCTCGTGCCGGATTCGGCGGATCATCCCAAGCCATGAAGTTCTTGCGAGTTGGTATCTGCGCGCTGGTCGTCTTTGGGGTGGCAGCGCATGGAGGGGTTGAAGATTGGGCGCGAGCTGTGTTGGAAATCGGTGCGGGATTGCTCTTCCTGGCCTGGTCTGTGTGGCTCTATTTCAACCGCGAAGAACAGCCTGTTTTTTCGCCCCTCCTGCCCCCGCTCGCGGCGCTGTCGATCCCTGTTTTAGGGCAGTTGCTTTTCCGTTGGACTGCTTCTCCTTACAACACACGAATGGAATTGCTATTGCTCCTGGCCGACCTAATCGTGCTCTTTCTCGCGGTTCAAGCCTTTCGGACTCTCGAAGATTGGCGGGGTTTCGTGTGGTTCGGAATGTTTTTCGGTTTCCTGGTCAGCCTTTTCGCCATCCTCCAACACCTGACATCGAACGGCAAGCTCTACTGGTTTCGCGAGATACGCTCAGGAGTGCTCCCTTTTGGGCCGTACGTGAATCGGAATCACTTTGCCGGATTTGCAGAGTTGGTTCTACCGCTTGCACTCATTCCCCTCGTCTTGGGCCGGGTCCGCCGGGAGCGCTGGCCCCTTGTAGGACTTTTCGCGGTTCTTCCTATCGGGGCACTCTTCCTCTCTGCGTCGCGGGGAGGCCTCGTGAGTCTCGGCGCTGACCTGGGCGTCCTGTCGCTGGTTATGATGCTACGGCGCACGATGAGGAAACCATTGCTCGCCGGAGCCGCCGTCTTACTGGTCGCATTGCTGCTGGTCTTCTGGCTTGGGGTCGGACAGATCCTGCAACGTCTATCCACCGTACAACTACTCGAAGTGACCGCCGGAAAACGTGCCTCCATGCGGGGGGATTCTTTGCGGATCTTTCTGGACCACCCTTTCGTGGGTACGGGATTGGACACGCTGCAAATCGTCTATCCGCCCTATGAAACTCTCTACGATGGAAAGATCGTCAATCACACGCACAACGACTATCTGGAGGCCCTTGCGGAAACGGGCATTGCCGGTGGCCTATGCTGCGCCTGGTTCATCGGCGTCTTACTGTCCGAGTCATTGAAGCGCCTGCGCCAACTCAACAATTCTTTTGCCGGGGCCTTGCAACTCTCCGGTTTCGTGGCCTGCAGCGGTTTTCTCGTGCATAGCCTCATCGATTTCAATCTCCACATTCCGGCGAATGCCTTGTTGTTTTTTCTCATGGCGCACCTCGCCACCGCAGAAATTCAGCAGGCTCCTCAGCAGCAACCGCACTCCAGGCATCGCCAGCGGAGTTCTCGAAATCATTGATGGACTTGGCCCTTCTACCTGTATAATCCCCGTGGGGGTCATCCACTCGCATGCAACCAGCAAGACTGGGTGCTCTGGAGTGGTGTTTCGTTACGAGCTCTCTTCTTGGGATGATGGTATCGGCGCCGCCCACCCGCGCGCAGGCCGTTCTCGAAACGCCACAACAAATCAACGATCGCATCCGCGCGCTCTCCTCGACCGCGCGTACGGCCCCCCATGACTACGTGATCGGCAACGGCGATGTGATTGACATCGACGTCTTTGATGTAAAAGAACTTAGCCGTGAAGTTCGCGTCAGCCAGACGGGCTCCATCGGCCTTCCGCTCGTGCCCGTGCGCTTGCGCGTCGCCGGACTAACCGAAATCCAGACCGAACAGAAGATCGCGGAAGTCTTGGAAGCCAATGGACTGGTCTCTCATCCACAAGTAAGCGTCAGCGTTAAAGAGAGAAGAAGCAAGCCCATCACCGTGGTGGGGGCGGTTGCACACGCGTTGGTGTATCAGGCGGACCGGCCCGTCACTATCCTCGAAGTCCTGGCGGAAGCCGGTGGAATCGCCAACGACGCCGGCGACACCGTGATCGTCACGCGTCCGATGCAAACCTCTCCTTCCGATCCTTCGGATCCGCCCTCGATCGGCCCGGAAGATCCAGCTCCGGCGGCCACGCCAAAAGAATCGACTCAGGCGGATGCAGCCCAGAACACTTCCACCGCAAGCAAGCCCCTCTTTCCGTCTCCAAATGCTTCCGCCGCTTCGCCTGCGCCGGATGAACCACCCCGCATCGGCAATACCATCACTATGAACCTGAACGAGCTGATGGAATCCGGAGATACCACGAACAACATCGTTCTCCAGGCTGGCGATGTCGTTACTGTCCCGCATGCGGGAATCGTCTACGTTCTCGGCGCAGTGTCCAAGCCGGGCGGGTTTGTCTTGGCGAATGACCGGTCGCACATGAGCACCCTGAAAATTCTCGCCCTCGCCGGCGGCCTGAGTCGCACGGCGAAAAAAGATCATGCTGTCATCATCCGAAAGGACGCGCAAGGCCAGCAGCACGAAGTTGCCGTCAATCTCAAGGAGGTCCTGGCGCGTTCCGCAGAGGATGTGCTGCTCCAGCCCAGCGACATTTTGTACGTCCCGGATAGCGCCGCGAAGCAAGCCATTCTGCGGGCTGTGGAATTCGGACTTGCGATAGGTACAGCTGTCACTTTGTATCGTGTCGCCTACCACTAGATCAAATGGACGAAGAGAACAAACTCGTACCGCACGGAAATGGTTCGAACGGCGCCGTCGAGCTGGTATCGGTCCAGTCGCACCCGCCGGTCTGGGAGCTTTCTCCCCGCGAGCCGCATCTCTACGACTATCTCCTGATTCTCCGCAAGCACCAGTGGTTGATTCTCTCCTTCATGCTCGCCGTCGTGACGATCGTTGCCATCGCCACCTTCCGCATGCAACCGGTTTACGTCGCCACAGCACGCATCGAGATGGACCGCGAGAATTCGAACATTTTGCCTTTTCAGGGTGCGGAATCCTACGACTTCATGATGGATCTCGAAAATTATATCGAGACGCAATCCAAGATTCTGACCAGCGAAACACTCGCGCTGCAAACCATCCGCAATGGTGGCCTCATGGCTCGGCTGGAGTTTTCCTCTCCGGGGGGGCCTTCGGAAGCCCTAGCCAGCGGCAGCCTTAAGAACCAAAAACGTCCCCCGGAACTTGCCGGGTTCTTGGGGAGCCTCAGCGTTAGGCGCGTTCCCAACACCCGTTTGATGGACGTCAGTTTCGAATCAACCGACCCGCAGCTCGCCGCCAGGGTTGTCAACGCTCATATCGCCACTTACATGGATCAAAATCTCCAGAGCCGTTACGATGCTACAACTCACGCTAGCACCTGGCTCGCCGACCAGCTCGGCGAACTGAAAATAAAGGTCCAAAAGGCGGAAGACGCCCGCATCGCCTACGAGCGGCAAAACCAGATATGGACGCTCGACGACAAGCAGAACATCACCACCCAGCGGCTCGGCGACGTCAACAAGGAGCTGACCGAGGCGCAAAGCGAGCGCATGAAGAAGGAATCGCTGTACCAGTTTGCGAAGGCCGGCAATCTCGATGCCGTGCCCCAAGTACAAAGCAACTCGGCGCTGGTGGATTTGCTCAAGAAACGAACCGAAGTATCGTCGCAATACGCCGATGCGCTGAGCCAGTATGGTCCTAACTTCCCGAAGGTCCAGAGGCTTCAGGCGCAGCTCAAGGAAGCGGATGATTCCATTGAGAGAGAAAAAAAGAAAATCCTCGATGTCTTGGAAAGCGACTATCAAGAGGTTCGCCAGCGCGAAGTTCTGCTGACCCAGCGCCTCGATCAGCAAAAAGCCGAAGCCAACCTGATGGCCGAAAAGCTCGTGGAATACAACATCCTCAAGCGCGAGGCCGAAGCCGACAAATCTCTCTATGACGGTCTAATGACGAAATTGA
>QHYE01000086.1 GCA_003224055.1 Acidobacteriota bacterium
GCATGGCTGGGGAAAGAAAGTTGCGTGCCACGCGTACAACGGCATCGGTATGCAGCGCGCGCTGGATGGCGGATGCGATTCGATCGAACACGGACTGGAAATAACGGATGCGCAAATCGCGCAGATGAAACGGCAAGGAACGTGGTATTGCCCGACGCTCTCGCCGTACTACAACGACTGGGCGCCGGCGAATACTCCGGAGGGAAAGCGTGACCGCGCAAGAGCGAAGTTGCACGAGACGTCGTTTCGAAAGGCGCTGCAGGCGCACTTGAAAATTGTTTATGGAACGGATATGGGAGGGATCCCGTGGACCGAGCCGCTTGCGCAGGAATTTCGCCGCATGGTGACGCTGGGAATGGCGCCGATGGACGCGATTCAATCGGCCACGTCACGCGCGGCGGAGATGCTGGAAATGAAGGGCGAGATCGGCGTGATCGCGCCCGGCGCTTATGCGGAAGTAATTGCCGTGGCAGGCGATCCGCTAAAGGATGTAGGAGAGCTGGAACACGTGCGATTCGTGATGCAGAACGGAGTGGTGTTCAAGAACGAGATCGCGAAATAGACGCTTTCGAATGGCGAGAGCCCTCAGGTCTCGACGCGTACGCCTTTCCAGAATGCGACGCGATCCTTGATTTCCGCCACAGCGGGCTTGGGCGCAGGATAAAACCACGCCGCGTTTTCGTTTTTCATGCCGTCCACTTCGACGTGGTAATAGTGAGCGGTCCCCTTCCAGGGGCAGATTGTCGTGTGCTTGCTCGGTTTCAGGAATTCTTTTTTGACCGCGTCCAGCGGGAAATACTGATTGCCTTCGACAACGACCGTGGCGTTGCTCTCCGCGATGACTTTACCTCCCCAGGATGCCTTAACCATTTTGTGGCTCTCTGCAACCAATGCAAATCGAAGTATCAGGATACTGTCGAATAGACCGAATTGTCCAAGAAGCCGGTGGATCCATTTTCTGAAATCGAAGGGAGGACACGCGCGATTTGCTACAATCAGGCGCGAAATGGAGGAAAAGCAATGGCTGAGCAGAACTTCGAAAATCACGGCAAGTTTGTACCGGCGTTCCACTTTTTTGTCATGCCTGTGGCCGCGATCAATTTCGGCTGGGAAATCTACCGCTGGAAGGCGGGCGAATTCACGCTGGCCGGATTCGAGTCCATGCTGCTTGCCGCCGCGCTGCTGATTGGTTTTCTCTACGCGCGGCTCTTCGCGTTACGAGTGCAGGACCGCATCATACGCCTGGAGGAGCGGGTGCGTTGCCAGCGGCTGCTGCCCGCGGATCTTCAGCCACGGATCGCAGAATTCACGGCGGGACAATTGGTCGCCCTGCGATTTGCAAGCGACGCGGAGCTGCCGGCGCTCGCGCGCAAAGTGCTCGATGAGAAGCTTACAGAGCGCAACGCAATCAAGAAGTTGGCAAAGAATTGGAAGCCGGATTACCTGCGCGCTTAGTCGCGAACTCTCCTTAGAAAATACTGCGAATCACCCCGCCTTCGGCGCGCACGGCTGACCCATTGATCGCAGCCGCTTCTGTGCTGGCGACGAAAGCAGCTACGGCAGCAACTTCCTCCGGTGTTTCGAAGCGTTTGAGGAGCGAGCTGGGCCGTGCGCTTTCAAAAAAGCGTTTCTCAAATTCATCTTTCGTGATTCCCTGCTGTTTCGCCATGTCGTCAATAAAGTTGACGGCACCTTCCGAGGCCGTGGGCCCGGCAAGAATGGAATTGAACGTGACGCCGCAGTTGGGAAAGGATTCGGCAAGCCCCCGAGCGACCGCGACCTGAGCGGTTTTGGTCATGCCATAGTGAATCATTTCGGCGGGAATCTGCTGCGCGGATTCGCTGGAAATGAAAATGACGCGGCCCCAGCTCCGTTCCAGCATGCCCGGCAGATAGTGGCGCGTAAGCCGAACGCCGCTGAGAACGTTGACTTCAAACAGGCGCTTCCAATCGTCATCGGGAATGTGGAAAAAGGTCTTGGCCTCGAAGATGCCGAGATTATTGACGAGGATATCGACGCGGGGAATTTGGCCCGCAATCGCCTCCAGGCCGCCGGCTACGCCGAGATCCGCGGCAACCCCATGGAACTCCGCGTCCTTCACGCGCTTGCGAAGCTGATCGAGAGCAGCATCCACGCGAGCCTTGGTACGGCCATTGATGATGACCTTCGCGCCTTCAGCAGCCAGCGCGGCGGCAATGGCAAGGCCGATGCCCGCCGTTGAGCCGGAAACAAGTGCAGTTTTGCTTTTTAGACCAAGATTCATTTTTTGTCCGCCTTCCCCGGAGAGGGGAGCAGCTACACTTCGGTCGGCCCAAGGGCAGTTAGTTTCCCAAATCCAAAACAGATGAAAAATTTAGCGTGCCGTTGCGAGGGCCGCTGCGCCTTCAATTTCCGCAATTTCTTCCTCGGTGAGTTTTAAGTCGCCGGCGCGCATGACGCCCTCGGCTTGCTTCGCGTTGCGCGCCCCCACGATGGCGCCGGTTACCACGGGATGGCGAAGAGTCCAGGCGATGGCGACTTCGCCGGGCATACGGCCGTGGCGCGCTCCAACCTGCCGAAGACGCTCGACTAGCGCGAGATTCTTGGAAAGACGCGGCTCGCGAAATTCGGGATTGCGGCTGCGGAAATCATCGGCCGGCAACGCCGCCGCGCGCTCGCGAGTGATAGCGCCGGTGAGTAACCCCGAAGCCATGGGCGCGTAGACGATCACGCTGATTCCCCGCTGCTCGGAGTGAGGGAGAATCTCTTTCTCGATGCTGCGGCGAATCATGGAATAGGGCGGCTGAAGAGAAGTAATCGGCGCGATTTTCTCGGCGCGCTTCATCTGCTCCACGTTGAAATTGGAGACGCCGATCCAACGGACTTTCCCTCCCTTCTGCAAAGCAACGAGAGTTTGCCAGGCTTCCTCGAGACCCGGGCCATTGTCGGCAGGCGGCCAGTGAATCTGGTAGAGATCGATTGTTTCAGCCTGCAGCCGGCGAAGGCTGGCTTCGCATTCGCGGCGAATGGAAGCGGCGCTGAAGACTTGGTTGATTTTTCCTTCTTCATCCCATGCCAAAACACATTTCGTGAAGACATATGGGCGCGGCCCGCTCCACTCCTTCAGTGCGCGAGCAACGATCTCCTCGGAATGCCCGAGCCCATAAACAGCGGCGGTGTCGATCCAATTCACTCCCAGTTCGAGTGCGCGATGAATCGCAGCGATGGAGTCGGCGTCATCCTGGGGTCCCCAGGCAAACTCCCAGCCGGAACCGCCAATGGCCCATGCCCCAAACCCCACGGGCGTGATCTTGATGTCCGAGTTTCCGAGTGTCCGAGTTTCCATTCGAATCCTTTCCACGGGCGGCACAAGCGCCAGATTTGCGTGCGCCATCATATTAATTCTTCTCCACTGGCATTGGATGAACCGCGTAAGAAAAAAGTTAGAGGAATCTCGAAAGATAAAAGGAGAAAGTCCTCAGTTCACTGTGATTGCAGCATCGAGCGAAACGGATTCGCCATCAGGATTCGTGATGGTGAGCTGCAGGGAACCTGCAGCAAGGCTTGGAGTGACGACGGTGAGCGTGTTCATGTCCTTGAAGGATATGGTGGCGGCCTTCCCGTTGATGGAGACGGTGGTGGCGCTCTGAAAGCCGCTGCCGCGAATGGTTAATGTTGTCCCGCCGGACGCGGAAGCAGTAGCGGGCGAAATTGTGCCGATGCCAAGCGGAACGCCAGCCAATTGAATAACGGTCAACGCAGCGTGTTGCGCGCTGCCGTCGGATGAAGTGATGGCAAAAAGACGCTGGCCATTCTCGTCGGTCGCCAGAAAGCTGCCGTGCAGTCCATCGACGTCGGTCATCAACTGCTGGGGGAGAACAATTCGCAGCCGCAGCGCGCCGGAATGTGCGTCCAGAATGTCCACCCCGCCTTTCACTCCTGCGCTTCCGGGAGCGCCCGTGAGAAATGGCTGGTAAAGGAGGGCCCCTGAAGGATGCAACGTAAGACCAGGCACGAACACTCGTCCGGGAATTTGCGTGAGCTCTGCGGAAGCTGGGACGGCGGCAAGCGAGAGATCCGAGGAACGGATTTCGGTTCCACCGTTTGCTTGCAGGGCGAACGTCGTTCCGTCACTTGCGGCGTTGAGATCAAAAGCGGAGACATTCGCAGCCGAAGTTACAAATTGATTTGGAAAACTTGCATCCCACACAGCGAGGGGTCCGCCCGGAGCCGAACCAAACGAAACAAAAACATGATCGCCGGTAGCATCGCCCCGCACGAGAGGCGCTCCGGTGAGGCTGGTGACCTCCGGCTGAGGAGCCGGCTGAATCGTTGGCGGGCTTGCTGCCAGATTCAACTGAGCGAGGCATGTGGAGCACGCGCCGCCGGAGCCACCCTCGCCGCTCAGGCCGACGAAAACTGTTTGCGCGCTCGTGGCGGCAACGCGTGCGGGACCGGAGTTGGTGAAGCCGGGAACGCCGCCGACGGGCACAGTCGTGCCGGTTCCGTTCACGGGATCGATGAGATAGACACTTTGCGCGCCGAAATCAGCAACGATCAGTTGGCTGCCATCCGGCGTCAAAGCCAGGCCGCGCAGACCCGCGTTTGGCGGAGGGCCGCCGGGCGGAGCGAATTGCAGGGCAAAGGAGTTCGATTGCAGGTCGAAAGCATCGACGTGATCAATGTTGGTGAGATAGATTCGCTGGCGCCTTTGATCGTAGAGGACAAACCGGAAAAATCCTGGTTTCGAATAGGATTGAACACTCTGCAGATATTGGAACGATTTCGCGGAGGTTGTGGACCCGGCGGGGCTCGTGACGACCACGTCCGCTTTGCCCGGAGACCCGGCGGGCGATTGAATCGTGGCGCGCTCCAGCGGAAATGGATAGCTGGCGTCGAGTCCGAGAGATGGCGCGATGTCGGTGACGCTCTCAATTTTTGTAACCGTTGCGTTTGCCGCCCCAATCTTCACAGTGATTTTTGTGGCATCGCTGCCGAATCCGTAGCCATAGATTTGCACCGAATCACCGCCACCGGTCGCGCCTGCGTTCGGGAGGATCTGCAAGATTTGCGGGCCATAGCTGAAGGCGTCGGGCGCGAGCACCAGCCAGCCGTCGTCGAAAAAGGCAGTTACATTGACGGGTCCTTTGGAAACGCTGGCAGGAGAGTTCGCCTGGATTTGTGTCGGCCCTGGTACAGATAGATTCGAGGCGAGTTGAGTGCCAAGTTTCATCCGGAGGGAGGAAGAAAAGTTCAGACCGGTGAGCGTAATCGCCGTGCCTCCGGAATTGGGGCCCTCCGCAGGTTGTAGGCTCGGCGCGGCAGCAAGAATTGGGCCTGGCGAAGAGAGCGTCATCGGCATGGCGGCATCGACGAAGCTGACGCCGCGATTCGAAAGCCCAAAGACGAGCTGCGTTTCGTCAGCGTCCTCGATTTCTGAAGATACGCCCTGAACCAATGCGTCAGAGACACGGCCAACCGGTTGTGCTGTGCGGCCATCGAGAACCGATACAATAGACCCGCTCGAAGAAGTCTCGCTGATGTAAAGATATTTGCCGTCCCGCGAAAACGTAACACCATGGACGTTTAAAGGAGAATAAAGACCAACCTGATTCAAAGCTGCGTCGTGAATTAGAAACTGAGTGCTTCCGTTTGACGCGAAGGTGACGGCAAATCGAGTGCCGTCCTGATTCGCAGAGGCCTTTTGAATCAGACCCACGCCTAGCGTTAGCGGACCGGCGACAACGTTGCCCACTGCATCGAAGACCACCAATTCACCGCTGGAGTCGTTCGCGGCCGCTAGAACTTTCGAATGATCCCCGGAGCGTGCAAGTACGCCGGCGCCTTGCTGAAATATGACGGGGGCATTGGACGTCAGATTCGTCAATGAATTCGCAACCGGATCCCAAAGCGCCAACAGGGCTTGGGAAGAGATCAGCTGGCGGAGACGAACCACAAATTTGCCATTCGAAAGAGCGAGTACCTCCACGGGGCGACTGAAGATTGCCCCGGGCAGAGAGCTAAATCCGGCGGGCAAGTAGCGCGCCTTGAGATGCAGCGTGCCGGCATCGATGGCAACGATTTCCTGCAACGACGTACCAATCCAGACTGTGGCGCCATCGGGGGAGAGATCTGCGCTACTGGCGCCGGCAATGGAAATTTGGGCAACGCGGGATTGGTCAAATGTGGAAAAGACCTCGACGCGATTCATGGCGCGGTTCGCGACGAACAAATGTTTGTTCACCGTATCGTAAGCCATATGCCGGTGACGCGGCTCGCCGAAGGGATCATCGGCCGCTGAAGTCGAGTCCGTCCTGGCATAGGCCATGCGCGAGAGTGTAGAACCCGCAGCGGTTTGGATCGTGAGAGCCAGATTCGTGCCATGCGACAATCCTCCACTGGTCCCCTGCGCGAAAACCGTGAAATTCCCCGTCGCTGCATTGGCTGCCGCGCCGATCAGGATTGGGACGGTCGCTCCTGCCGCCACTGCGAATGGGCTTGCGGGATTCGAAGTCACCCCGGCGGGAAACGCGCTAAGCGTGATCTGAACGGTACCGGTAAAGCCATTCAAACCGTTCACCGTTATGTTGATCGCCGGGCTCGTAGCGCCCTGCAAGATGGACACCGAAGTTGTGGAAAAGCCGAGTGAGAAGTCAGCAGCGGGGGGAGGCGGGGGTTGGCTGAAGGACGCAGAGCCACCTCCGCAACCGGCACACCCCACCGTGAGAAAAAGAACGACCATCGGGACGCCGTGACGTAACCGTCCCATCGAACGACCCCACTGACTTTCCGAGCGAGGATGCCGGCATCAAACGGCTAGGAAAGTACTAGTGCACCCAGCGCCTAGGATGGATCCCCGGGCCCACGATACTCTCCATCTCATATTTATCATGTTGGTAAATATTGGATATCTATTCGTTACGTGCAAAAAGAAAAGCGCCCCCCGACGTGGTCGGAGAGCGCTTTCAGGAGATTGCTTGGAATCGAGGAAATTTAGATCGTCTTCGTCGTCGCTGTACCTGCGGTTGCCGAAGAACTCCGGGCAAACGCGTTCGAACTGGATTCCTTCTCCGAGCTCTTGTCGATTTCGATGGAGCCCTTAAAGTAGGCGCCGTCTTCGATCATGATTCGTGCGGTGGTCAGGTCGCCGTTCACCGAACCGTCCTTCTTGATTTCAATACGGTCTTTTGCGCGAAGATTGCCCTTCACGTTGCCGTACACCACCACCTCGCGGGCAATGATGTCGGCAGTTACTTTTGCAGTGGCCCCGACGGTCAGCTTCCGCTCATCGAGCTGGATCAGTCCTTCGACCGTGCCATCGATCAGCAGATCTTCATTGCCGGAGATTTCGCCTTTCACGTGCAGGCTGGACCCGAGCCGCGCAGTCGAGCGGTCCGCGGTCGCACCCAAAGGACGCATGGCATCTGTACTCATTGCGGTTGTTCCCTCCCAAGTCGTCGAAGCGGGCTTCGACGACTGATTCGTTTGTAAATTTTTTTGCTCCGGCGGCCCGGCTTGCGGTCCATCCGGTTTCTTATTGCCCCACATCGGTCCTCCCAAAGGGACAGCGCCCCACGTAGATTTCCGGCCGGGGTAATGCAAACTGTATTCCCCGGAAGGGCGCACAGCAAACAATGTGTGAAAGCGCTGTTCCAGACAGTTACTAGACTTTGGGACAGGACGTGGCAGGGCCGGGCAGGCTCAATCCATGCAAAGTCTGAAGGAATGCGGAGCAAATGTAAAGTGCGGAAAGCTTCGCCTTTTTCTTAGGACGTGGGCTTGTCCGGAACGGGCTGCGTGGCGAAAAACTCTTCATGGAAACGGCGCGCGTAGGAATCCAGCAACTGCTGGATGCGCTCGTGACTGGGCGACTTCAGAACAAATCCTGCGTGGTGATACTTCGTGACGCGATAGACGATCTCCGGATCGGTATACGCAGAAGTGTCAGGATGCTCCTGGCGGGCGAGCGAAAGAATTACGCCGGCATAGTCGCGGCGGACGGGAGGAAGCTCGTAGGGCTGCTTCCCTGCTCCGACTTCGAGCCTCGCCCATTCGCGCCAGAGGTTGATGCCGCTCGCCGCCTCGATCACATCCGCAATGTACGCGCCGCCCACGCGCGCAGCGACTTCTATAAAGTAGAACTTGCCGTCCGCGCGCGACTTCAAGAATTCCGCGTGCGTCACGCCGCGCACGAACCCGAGACCCGCCAACAGGTTGCGATTGATCTCCTGGAGCGCTTTGGTTTCTTCTGCATCGTCGGGAAGCGTGCCGGTGGTGAAAACACCTCCGTGATGAGAGGTATCCAGCGGCGGCGTACCGTACGCGTGAGCGGCGGCAAAAACGACACCGCGTTCCGACGCGACGCTGTCCACGTGGTAGACCGCGCCCGGAACAAATTGCTCCAGCAAATAGAAAGACTGCTGATCGCCAAGCTGGTCCAGCCACGGCCACAATTCCTCCTGCGCATGAATCTTCTTCATTCCGATGCCGGACGCCTGCGAGCGCGGCTTGAGCAGCCACGGCCCCGGCACGCGGGTCATGAACTCGCGAAGATTGTCGTGGTTTAGAACGTGGATGAACTCGGGCACGAGCATGCCTGCTTCCTGCGCCCGCGCGCGCATTGCCAATTTGTCGCGAAAATAACGCACGGTCGTGAGCCCCATGCCGGGAATTCGAAGGTGTTCACGCAGCGCGGAGACGTTTTCCATGTCAAATTCGTCCAGCGCGACGATACGGTCGATCTGCCGGGACCGCGCGATGTAGCTGACGGAGTAGATCAGGCCCTGCAGTGGAAGCCCCTCCGGCATGGTGAAGACATCATCGAGGCATTCGAATGGCCACTCGGCATGGCGGAGTTTTTCGACCGTCAATAGCAGGACGTGGCAGCCGATGGCCTTGCAGGTGCGGATGAATTCCTGGCCCTTTTCGTAGGAACTGACGCAAAGGATGGTGAGCGGCCGGCCTTCCTGCATTCGACGCCCCCTGGAGAGTGTGTGACCAGAGCGCGGATTATACAGCGGCTACCGCGAAGGATACAGGAATTGCAGGAACGGACCGACGCGTTGCGCCCAGGCCGCTTCGTTGTGCTCCGCGCCCTCTACGCGCTCGTAGTGCAAGTCCTGCCCGAGCTTCCAGCCTTTTTCGAGAAGCACATCACGAAATTTTTCGACGTCGCGCACGATGCGGGGGCCTTCACGCGTGCCGATGTCAAGCCAGATGCGTGGTCGAGCCTCGACCGTGGCCATCTGAGCAAAGCGGTGAATGACAAGCTGGTTCCACCATACGGACGGCGAGAGCGCGGCTATCTTGCCAAAAATGCGCGAATGTTTGAGCCCGAGATAGAGAGAGACCAAGCCGCCCAACGAAGAGCCGCCGATGCCATTATATTGAGAACCGGTGAGCGTGCGGTATTCGCGATCGATGAAAGGCTTCACTTCTTCCAACAAGAACTTGGCATAGCGGTCGGCTCGGCCGCCACCGAGTTTGGGCACGTGGGTCGGAGTGTATTCGCGGATGCGCGCTTTGGTGTTGTACATGCCGACGATGATGAGCGGCTCGACCTTGCCCGCATGGATGCATTGATCCGCAGTCTGACCGACGTGCCAGTCCTGCCCTGGAATGAAAGACGTGGCACCATCGAAAAGATTCTGTCCGTCATGAAGATAGAGGACGGGAAAATGGCGCAACGGTTGCTCCGCGTATCCCGGCGGTGCGTACACGATAAGGTCCCGCTGATTGCGTAGGAAGCGCGAGTGAAATTGTTCGTGTTTGCGGAGCTGTCCGGAACTCACGGTACGATGGTCACCAGCAGGTCTTTCGCTTCGACGTGTTGGCCGGGCGTCACTTGTAGTTTCACGATGCGCCCCGCGATGGGCGCATAGATATTGGACTGCATTTTCATGGCTTCGAGGGTGAGGAGTTTTGCTCCACGTTCCACGGTGTGATTCGTCTGCACGGCGATTCCGCTGATCACACCCGCGGTAGGCGCGGCCACTTGTCCAGGATCGGCGGGATCGGCCTTCGGATGGGCACGCTCCACGACTCTCAGCGCCCGATCGCGGATATTGACCTCCCGGGGCTGCCCGTTCAATTCAAAGAAGAGCGTGCGCGTGCCATCGGGGTGTGGCTCGCTGATGGTCAGAAACTTGATGATGAGCGATTTGCCGGATTCAATTTCTACGGTGATTTCCTCCCCCGATTTCAGACCATAGAAAAAACCGGGCGTCGGCAAGACGCTGACATCCGAATAGGTCTGGCGAAACTTGTCATACTTCAAGAAAACTTCGGGATAGAGCAAATAGCTGAGAAGATCGTCGCGATGGATCGGATGGCCGGCCTTTTTCTCGAGCGCTTTTTGCTCTTCGTCAAGGTTTACTGCTTCCAGGTTTGCGCTCGGCCGGCCTTTGAGCGGAGCCTGTCCACGAAGAATGATTTTCTGCAGCTTCTTTGGCCACCCGCCGGGCGGCACACCCAGAACTCCCGAAAACATTTCGACCACAGAATTGGGAAACGAAACGTCGTGTTTTTCGTCGAGTTTCAGAATGTCCGCCGGCTGCATCTCCTTGGCCATGAGGAAAAGCGTCATATCGCCTACGACTTTGCTGGACGGCGTCACTTTGACGATGTCGCCGAACAGCAGGTTCACTTCCGCGTACATTTTCTCAGCTTCCCGCCACCGGTGGCCTAAGCCCATGGCCGTGGCCTGCTCGCGCAAGTTCGTGTACTGGCCGCCGGGAATTTCGTGCTGGTAGAGGCGAGCCGAGCCGGACTTGGGCGCGGAATCGAACGGCAAATAGTAGGTACGAACCGTCTCCCAGTAGTCGGAGCACTCGTTGAGCGTCTCGACGTCGAGTTGCGTGTCGCGGGGCGTGTGCCGCAGCGCTACCACGATGGAATTGAGATTGGGCTGGCTGGTACCGCCGCTCATGGAGGCGACGGCCGCGTCGGCAACATCGACTCCTGCCTCCGCAGCCTTCAGCACGGAAGCAGAGTTGATGCCGCTGGTGTCATGGGTGTGAAAATGAATAGGAATGTCGATTTCATTGCGCAGTGCTTTCACCAATTCGAAAGCCGCGTAAGGCCTGCACAGTCCAGCCATGTCTTTGATGGCAAGGAAGTGTGCCCCGAGCTTTTCGAGTTGCTGGGCCATCGCGACGTAATATTTGAGGGAATATTTCGGCCGGCCTTTGTCGAGGATGTCGCCGGTATAGCAAATAGCTGCTTCGCAAACGGCGCCGGTTTCAAGCGCGGCATCAATCGAAACACGCATGTTCTCAATGGAGTTGAGCGAATCAAAAATCCGAAAGATGTCGATGCCCTGATCGTGAGCTTCGCGCACGAATCCGATGATGACGTTGTCGGGATAGGAGGCGTATCCAACAGCATTGGCGCCGCGGAGAAGCATCTGGAAGCAAACATTGGGAATGCGGCGCCGAAGTTCGCGCAAGCGTTGCCAGGGATCTTCATGTAGAAAGCGCAACGAAGTGTCAAACGTCGCGCCACCCCACATCTCGAGGCTGAAAAGATTCGGCAACCGATGCGCGACCGCGCTGGCAGTGGCCAGCAAATCGTAGGTCCGAACTCGTGTCGCCATCAGTGACTGATGCGCATCGCGAAACGTCGTATCGGTAATCAGCAGGCGCTTTTTTCTTCGCGCCCACGCGGCAAATTTCTTCGGACCAAGCTTTTGCAGGAGTTGACGCGTTCCTGCCGGAGGCGCGATGCCGGGAGCCGTGGGAACAACCGCCGTTTCGAATCCCTGCGGCGATTGCTTCCCCTTCACCTCGGGATTGCCGTTGAGGATGACGTCGCCGATATAGGAGAGAAGTTTGGTGGCGCGATCGCCGCGGCTCGGAAAACGGAAAAGCTCCGGAGACTCATCAAGAAACGACGTCGTGACTTCCCCGGCACGAAACTTCGGATGGTTCACGACGTTTTCGACGAAAGGAATATTTGTCTTTACACCTCGAATACGGAACTCGCGAAGAGCGCGGTCCATGCGCTGGCAAGCTTCGGGAAGATTCGTGCCCCAAGCCGTGACTTTGACGAGCAGAGAGTCGTAGTAGGCAGCGAGCATCGCGCCCGCGTACGCTGTACCGCCATCCAGCCGAATCCCAAAACCGGCGGGAGAACGGTAAGTTGATATTTTCCCGTAGTCTGGGGCGAAATTGTTCTCCGGGTCTTCGGTGGTCACCCGGCATTGCAGAGCTGCGCCATTGAGCGGTACGCTCTCTTGTATTGGCAACGCGAGCGGCGGCTCATGCAGCCGGTGTCCTTGCGCAATCAGAATTTGCGAACGAACGAGATCGATGCCCGTCACCATTTCCGTTACGGTATGCTCCACCTGGATGCGCGGATTGACTTCGATGAAATACCACTTCCGCGAATCGACGTCGTAAAGAAACTCCACCGTCCCGGCATTGCGGTAATTCGCCTTGCGTGCAAGCTGCACCGCCGCGTCGCAAAGTTCGCCTCGAATACCGGCGGGAAGATTCGAAGCGGGAGCGACCTCGACAACCTTTTGATGCCGTCGCTGCACCGAGCAGTCACGTTCGTATAAATGCAGCAAGTTGCCGTGATAGTCGGCTAGGATTTGAACTTCCAGATGCCGCGCCCGAGGCAGGTACTTTTCCAGAAAGACAGACGCATCGCCGAAAGCAGATCGCGCTTCGCCCTGTGCTTCCTCGAGAAGAGCATCGAGCTGCGCGGCATCATGGACAACGCGCATCCCCCGGCCACCGCCGCCCATCGCGGCTTTCACGATGACGGGATAGCCGATCTCCTGCGCAATCTTGTGTGCTTCGCTCGTGGATTTCACCGGCTTCTCGGTTCCCGGTAGAACGGGAACTCCCGCCAAAGCGGCAAGCCGTCTCGCAGCGGTTTTGTCGCCTAACAGTTCCAGCAGTTCAGGCGAGGGGCCAATGAATGTGATCCGCGCTTTATCGCACGCGCGAGCCAGCGCGGGATTCTCGGAAAGAAATCCGTAACCCGGATGAATTGCATCCACGTCCTTTTCTTTCGCGAGCGCGATGATTCCCGGAATGTCCAAATAGGCCTCAACGGGGCCTTTGCCTGCGCCAATCTGGTAGGCTTCGTCGGCCTTGAAACGATGCAGCGCCAGCCGATCCTCCTGTGAATAGATGGCCACCGTCCGCAGCCCGAGTTCGTTCGCGGCGCGAAAGATGCGAATGGCGATTTCGCTGCGGTTGGCGGCGAGCAGTTTCTGGATCGGCTTGGTCTTCTTCATCACAGTGGCGAAAATCTGTTGCGCGAAATTCTACATTGTTTCACAGGTGCGGCGTCATGCTGATGCAGTTTTTTCGATCAACGGAAAGAGTTATTTTCATGAGCTATCCGGGAGAGCAACTGGGCGACTCGAGCAAGCGAGTTAAGGTGTGGCGGTCGCGGCTTCCTGTGAAGAATCCACCCCGGCCGGCATTGCCGGCGCCGATTTCAGTTGTTGCAGTTGGATCAGGACTTTCGCCCAGGCCTTGGCGTGGCGCTTTGTTGCATAGGCTGCGGAAGGGTCTGCAAAGAATTGCACGAGTTCTGCCTTTACTTCTGGCGACGCGCCAAGAAAGCTCTTCTCCGCGAGCTTGTCCAGCAGTTCGGCGTGTGCTTCGTCATTCAAACGGTATTTTCCGGGACCGGTGCTCTGGCCGACGTCGAAATTGTCGTTTGGCAAATCCAATTTGTCTTCGCGAACTCCCGTCAGGAGTTGTCGATAGCGGTCCAGCGTGGCGTTAAAGCTGGCCTCAAACATCCGTTCGGTTTCCGGCGTTGGCGTCTTGAATTGCAGAACCTTGAGCGGCCCAAACTTTGGAAGCAGTTTATATAGAAAAGCGAGAAAGCGCTCGCCTGGGCTGGGCTTATGGTAGTCCTTGCCCCATTCGCGCTCAAAATTCGACCGTGACAAGTTATAGAGAAACTTTTTCTTCGTGGCATCGGGGATGTCATCCCTAATCTCGTCCTTCTTAAGGTGCCAGGCGATGCGTGTCGCTTTCGGAATGAACTTGCTGACGTCGCGGCGGTACGAATTGAGGGCCTTGTTCTCGTTGATCAGCACAGCTTGCAGTTCAAGTCCGTAGGTCTCCCGAAAAGCCTGCTCCAGCAGAGCGCGGGAGACTTCGAACCCGATGAAATCGTGGTAGCTGTCCGGAGCATACCGCTCGCGCGCAATTTCAAGAACGTCGAATCCAAATTCGGTCTTCACGTGCGCGAGACGATCGTCTTCAAAAGACACGCTATCGCCGAATTTCTTCCGCAGGCCCGGATACAAGACCGGAACGGCTCGATTGATGCCCAGACGATGGCCGTCGTTGTCCGCAGCGTAGTGCGCCAAGGCGCCGATAGCAAAAGCAAATTCGTTGATGTCCTTCGAATCGCGCAGGAGTGCCTGAATGAAGTCGCCGCTGCGAATGTAATGCGTGAGGTCGCTAAAGAAGGGCTTTCCGTAAGGATAGTAGCCCATGTCTTGAATGATCGCGCCTCCATAGGCATAGGCTTGCGCACGGCTCAGATCTTCCTCGGTAGCTTGTGGAAATTTCTTGAGAAGCAAGGGCTTTATGTGCGTCTCCCAGGCGGCATCGATGATAGCTTCGTGGGAAAGGACTGCGTACGCGCAAACGGGCGCGGGCGACGCCAGCCCAACGCTGAGCAGGCAAACAGCAATCAGACGCGCGCAATTGGGCATGCGAACCATGATTCGAGTGCGCGAAGGATATGCCGCTTCAGCTCCAGCTCCGAAAACAAACCAAGGTGGACCATCATGGCTTGAGGAGCGGCTGGGCGTAGCGAATCGGAACACCGAAATTCGAGCCGCCAAATCCTCTGACGACCGCGAAAGTCACTCCAATCACTTCCCCATTGCGGTTGATTAGCGGTCCGCCGGAGCCTCCTGAAGTGGTCTGCGCGTCGTAAACAATCTTGTCGGCAAGTACGTCACCGATGTGCCCTTGCGTCACCAGGGGGCGAATCAGCTTGCGGCGCTCCAGTTCATCAACCACTTTCTTGGGGTCGCCGCCGGTGGCTTTCACGATTTCGTCAACAGCTTCTTCTCCAGCGCGTGCAAGAATGGCGCTGAGCCCCGTGGCGTAACCGAGCGACAGCAACGGTTGACCGCTGATCGCCGCCTCTTTCCTCGCATTAATTTTCAGGATCGGCCGCTTCAAGCCGGAAAAATCCGCTTTCACAAGCGCGAGATCCGCCTCATCTGAAATCTGCGAAATGCTCACGCTGACTCCGCCGGCGGCTTCCGGAAAATAGGCGCTCATCTCCACAATCGCTGGAGTGAGCCCCTGGCTCAGAACGGAAGCAAGTTCGTCATTCTTCCACCAGGGCTGGACGACGTGATGATTGGTTAGAATGCGTCCCTCACCAACGATAAAGCCGGTGCCAAAAAAATCAGCGCGAACTTCCGGGGCTCGGCCCTCCAGCGTGTACACCGGATTGCCGTCACTATCCTTCAGCGGTCCTCCGTCGGGATTGATTCCCCCGTAACGCAGCGGCCGGCCGGACTCGCGGTCAACGAAAGAAACGGAAACGTGCAGCAGGCAAACGCTCGGGGCATAGGCGCGAATCACGTCCTCGGCAGACTGCGATTCCGTTTCGATGCGCTGCAGACGATTGCTCGTTTCGTCAAGCTGTTTCCGCAACGAAGTAACTTCTTCGGCCTGTGCGCCCGAAATTTTCTGGCGCAGTTCCTCCGATTGCTGCTGGAGCTGCTGCTTTTGCTGAAGAACATCCGCATGCTGAAGATCGGCGCGCGCGCTGCGGGCATCAGCTACCAACTGCTCCTGGCGGTGGGCGCCGCGCTCGAGTTGCGCGATTACGGAATACGCGCGGTTTGCTTCTTTGTTCGCGCGCCGTGAATACAGGAGAAAAATCCCCGCAATCACGATAGCGATCGCAAAAAGCGCCGACACGCCGATTTTCAGCGCGCGCTCCAGTGAAAACGCATCGCGCGTCATTTTTTCGGTGACGGCCAGCGTCTGGAACGCGGTCTGCGCCATCTCTCGTCCCTGATCGGCAATACGAGTTTTCTCGGCGAGTTGATCGACGGCGTGTTTTTCGCGCAACTGCACGCGGGCTCGAGCCAGCATCTCGGCAGGTTCCCACGGCAGCGTGAGAATATCGTCGGCGCCAAGGTCGAGGCCGCGAGCGCGTTCAGCCCCGCCTCCTTGCGTGATGAGTATCACTCGCGTGCCGGCCGTCGACGCATTTCCTTTGACCTCCGCGAGGGCGTCGCAGCACTGGATGTCGGCCAAGTCGGCGGTCAGCAGCAGGAGGTCTACGCCGGTATTTCGCACGAAATCAAAACCCTCGGTTTGCGAAGCCGATTCTGCGACCTCGTAGCCGGCTAATCGCAAGAGTTCGCAGAGCGCCCGTCGCGAGGCGTCATTCGAATCCACCACCAAAATACTTTCGCGCTTGGCTGGCAAATCATTTGCCTCCGCATTAATTCTGTCACAAATGATTCTGGAACGGAATTAAACGGAAGCCCTGGCGGAGCAAATATCCTGAAGACTAGAAAGCAGCCGATGATTTCAAGCGGATGGCTGGCGGCAAAGACTGCGGAGTCCGGCTTAGTACTTCCGGAGAACACCGATGACGCGGCCCTGAATTCGAACGTCGTTCGCCGCGACCAGGATGGGAGACATCTCCGAATTTGCTGGTTGCAGACGAATCTTGCCCGGTCCTTCGCGATAGAAACGCTTCAGCGTCGCTTCGTCCCCGCTAACCAGCGCCACCACGATGTCCCCGGCGTTCGCCACCTGCGTCTGTTCGCAGACCACGTAGTCCCCGTCCATGATGTGGTCCTCAATCATGGAACTCCCCTTCACCTGGAGCACAAACGAATTGCCGCCACGCGCAAAATCCCCAAGTGAAAGCGTCTCGCGCTCCTCGACGGCTTCCAACGGACGCCCTGCGGCAATCCGCCCCACGAGAGGAAGTTCTTGTATCTTCCGCTCCATGACCTGGTCCTTAACCGATTTCGGCAATTGCACAATTTCGATCGAGCGGCTCTGATTGTAGCCGCGGCGAATGAAACCCTTTTTCTCCAGCGTCGTGATGTGTTTGTGCACCGTTGCGAGCGACGTCAGCTTCAGTCCCTTGCCTATTTCTTCAAAGCTCGGCGCGTATCCATGCTTGGTCTCAAACGCAACGAGGTAATCGAGTACCTCTTTTTGTCTCTTAGTCAGGGGCATGTTCACGCCTCCACTCGCAAATCTTTTCCACAGGCACTTTAGGCGAAAAGAAAGCGAACGTCAAGCTTCTTTTCCCCTTCGCACTGCCTTCACCGCTCCCTTTCGCGCTAAGTCTGAAGGTGATATACAGGCCTTCAATGGATTACTCTCCGAATCGCTCGGCCTCTGTGACTTTCGCTGCGGTCGTGGCAATATTGGTCAGCCTTTTTCTTCTTCTGTGCAGTTCAGTCCTATTTTTCGCAATGCTGCTTGGCAAATTCCCCGGTACTAGCTCCGAACTCCCCCCCTTTGTGCGAAACACTATGATGGCCACCAATATTTTTATGATGTGTCTCTCCCTTTTTGGTATCGTCACAGGCATTGGGCTGATCTATCTTCGCAATTGGGCGCGCATCTCCATCCTGATTTGGGGCGGCATGTTGGTCTTTTTCGGCGGCATTGATATCCCGATTGCATTCCTGATGCCGATTCCTCCAACTCCGAGCGCCCCCGATTTGCCCGCGGCGGGCATACAAGCTGTCCGCTTGATTCTCCTTGCCATCTACGGCATGCCTCTTCTGATCGGTATCTGGTGGCTCATTCTCTTCAACCGCAAAACCGTCAAGGCGCAGTTTGCGGGCGCGACAGGTGCCGCCGATCCAACTGTGCCTCGGAAGCCTGCTTGCCCTCTCCCTATCGCCGTGCTCGCCTGGTTTTATGTCTCTTCGATTTTGAACCTGCTCTTCCTTCCCTTTCTTCCATTCCATGCGCCAGTGCTGGTCTTCGGGCGGGTTCTTCCCGGAAAAGTGGGCTTGACAGTTTTGATACTCAGCTGCCTTGCCCTTTTCGTCTGTGGCGTCGGGCTCTTAAGACTCAAGCCATGGAGCTACTCTCTGACGATCGTTCTCCAGGCCTTTTGGGCTGCGAGTACCGCCGTGAGCATGCTGAGCCCGAACTACAGCGCCGTGGTGGACTCTTTCCTGAAGGAAATGCAGGCCTCGCTCCATCTGCCTGAATCACAATCCTCGCCCGCAAGCTTCGCCCATCATTATGGCTGGACGGTAGTTCTCGGGCTCCTATTCGCTGGCGCAATTCTTGGTTTGCTCGTCTACTATCGGCAACGTTTCCTGGAAGCAGCCTCTGCAGCCAATTCCATTTCCTGACAAGCCACTTCTCCCGAGTCCATTTCCCTCTCTGATATTCCTTTCAAATTGGACGGTCGTTGTGACCATCGTGCGGATCCGTATCTCTTTCTGAATAAGGCACATTGCTGCCCGGTAGACTCTCTCTCCGCCCTGCCTCGTCCGGTGTGATATCCTTGTGCATCGGCTCCGGCGGGCTGTTTTAGAAGCCATCCTTTCATTGCACCGCCTCATCCTTTTGACTGAGCCGTGCTCCCCCGGGGGTAGTCGGGGAGTTATCGATGAGCGGAGGGTTCGCACCAGAATGTCTACACTCGCGGAAGTTCCACCAGTCAAGCACAAGCGCGAAGTAATCGAGCAGGCGGTCATTCGCTTCGCGGGCGATTCCGGCGACGGCATGCAGGTTACCGGCAACCAGTTCACCAATACCGTCGCGCTATACGGCAATGACATCGCCACCTTCCCGGACTATCCCGCGGAAATTCGTGCCCCTGCGGGAACCATTCCCGGCGTCAGCGGCTTCCAGCTCCATTTTTCCTCGAATGAAGTTCACACGCCCGGCGACGCGATTGACGTCCTGATCGCCATGAATCCCGCTGCGTTGAAGGTCAACGTCGCCGACTTGAAAGCCAACGGAATCCTTATCGTCAACAGCGACAGCTTCACGGAAAACGACCTGCGCAAGGCGCAAGTAACTTCCAACCCGCTGGAAGATCATTCTTTGGACAAATTCCGGCTCTTTTCCGTGGAACTCGAGCGCCTCACGCGGCGTTCGCTGGAGCATCTCGGTCTCGACGCCAAGTCCATGGATCGCTGCAAGAATTTCTTCGCGCTGGGCATGTGCTACTGGCTCTACAACCGTTCGATGGAACCCACGGTCCGCTGGATCGAAGAAAAGTTCAAGAACAAGCCGCTGCTCGTCGAAGCCAATAAGCTCGCGCTCAAGGGCGGTTACTCCTACTGCGAAGCCACCGAAGCATTCCAGATTAGCTACGAAATTCCGCCCGCCCAGCTCACCCCGGGCCTGTATCGCAGCATGAGCGGCAACCAGGCGCTGGCTCTGGGATTTGTGACTGCCGCGCAGAAATCGGGTCTGACTCTCTTCCAAGGCAGTTATCCGATTACTCCGGCCTCGGATATCCTTCACGAGCTTTCCATGTACAAAGACTTCGGCGTGATGACCTTTCAGGCCGAAGACGAAATTGCCGCGATCACTTCGGCGATTGGCGCGGCCTACGGTGGCGCGCTGGCCATCACGACAACTTCCGGTCCTGGTATGGCGCTGAAAACAGAAGCCATGGGACTTGCTGTGGCCGTTGAGATTCCGCTGGTCATTTGCGACATCCAGCGCGGTGGCCCATCGACGGGATTGCCGACCAAGACCGAGCAAGCGGACTTGCTCCAGGCGCTCTTCGGCCGCAACTCCGAAGCACCCATTCCCGTTCTCGCGGCCTCCACTCCGGCCGATTGTTTTTGGGTCGCCATCGAAGCCAGCCGCATCGCCGTCAAGTACATGGTGCCAGTCATCATTCTTTCCGACGGCTACCTCGCAAACGGCGCGGAACCGTGGCGTATTCCGGAGCTAAGCGAAATCCCCGATTTTCCAGTGAAGTTTGCCAGTGACCCGGTCGGATTCCTTCCCTATAAACGTGATCCGAAAACACTGGCCCGGCCCTGGGCAGTTCCTGGAACGCCGGGGCTCGAGCATCGCATCGGCGGCCTGGAGAAGCAGGACCCTACTGGAAATATCAACTACGAGCCGCTGAACCACGAAAATATGGTGCGCATCCGTGCGGCTAAAGTCGCGGCGGTCGCGCAAGAAATCCCCAACATGCTGCCGGCGGGCGATCTTGAAGGCGATTTGCTGATCGTCGCCTGGGGCTCCACGTCCGGTTCCATCACCGCGGCACTCAAAGCGCAGCGTGCCAAGGGTCGCAAAATCGGCCATTTGCACCTGCGGTATCTCAATCCGCTGCCCTCGAATCTCGGCGACATTTTCAAACGCTACAAGAGAATTCTCGTCCCCGAACTGAACATGGGCCAGCTCTTGTGGGTTCTGCGCGCGAAGTATCTCGTGGACGCCGTTGGCCTGAACAAGATTCAGGGCCGCCCGTTCAAACAAGCGGAGCTCGAACAAAAAATCGAAGAAATGCTGGGACTCTAGGAGAGCCGATCATGGGCACCGCAACTCTGCCGCCGCCGCTCACGAAAAAGGATTTTCAGACCGACCAGGAAGTGCGCTGGTGCCCGGGGTGCGGCGACTACGCCATTCTCTCCGCGGTCCAAGCCGTTTTCCCCGAGCTCGGCATTAAGAAAGAAAATTTCGTTATCATCTCCGGCATTGGCTGCTCCAGCCGCTTCCCGTATTACATGAACACTTACGGATTCCACACGATTCACGGCCGCGCCCCCGCAGTAGCCACTGGCCTCAAAGCCATCCGGCCCGACCTGGAAGTTTGGGTGGCCACCGGCGACGGCGATGCCCTTTCCATCGGCGGCAATCACACCATTCACATGCTTCGCCGCAACGTCGGCATCAAGGTTCTTCTCTTCAATAATAAAATTTATGGGCTCACGAAGGGCCAATACTCCCCGACGTCCGAACTCAATAAAAAAGCAAAATCAACGCCCTTTGGCTCGGTCGACCGTCCCTTCAATCCCGTTTCGCTGGCCATCGGCTCCGAAGCCACCTTCGTCGCGCGCTCCGTCGACGTCTTCCAGAGCCACTTGAAGGACACCCTGAGACACGCCGCCGCGCACAAAGGTTCCGCCTACGTCGAGATTCTGCAGAACTGCAACATCTTCAACGATGGCGCGTGGTTCAACCTGACCGAGCGCGATGCCCGCAGCGAACACGTCCTCCAGTTGGAACACGGCCAGCCGATGATTTTCGGCAAGAACCGCGACAAGGGCATCCGCCGCAAGTCCGACGGTGACTTCGAAGTCGTCCAGCTCGCCAACGGCGTCACCGCATCCGATCTCATCGTCCACGACGCGCACCATCCGCTCCCTTCCTACGCCTTCCAGCTCTCCCACATGGAAGGCCGCCCCAATTTTCCCACTCCTATCGGCGTCTTCCGTGCCTGGGGCGACGTCCCACGCTACGAAGATGTCATGAACGAACAGGTCCAGGCCGTCATCGCCAAGCGCGGTCCCGGCGATCTCGCCAAACTCCTTCGCGCCGGCGACACCTGGGAAGTGAAGTAGCGCTTCCTTCGTTCACCGCATGGCTTTCGGAGAGCTGTGGCGCCGGCTTGCCCTGAGCCCCGAATGGCATCCCTGCCGCCTCTTTCCACCTTCTGCCCCTTAGGTACGGCGTGGGTTGCGCCCGCCGCCGTCGGCGCCCAAGCCACTCTTGAGCGCCATCGTCCGCCCTGTAAGTCCTTTCCTTTCAACTCGTCCAAAACGAAGCGCCGCGACATCGTGCGACATCCCGCGTTTCCGGCCCCTTGGCGTTCCTTGTCGCTTGAGCTTCTCTCCCGCACTGCGTAGCTTTCTCTCACCGGACGAAAATTCCGGAAAAATTCACAGGAGACTGCAATGCGAAAAATGATTCTGATGGCAGCAGCGATCTTGCTTCAGCAGCCGGCTCGCGTGCGCTGCGTCGGCGGCGGAGTGGATTTGGGCTTAAACAAGCATCTCGCCCTGCGGTCGCAGCTTGATTACATCAGGACCAGCTTCTCGGGCACCTATATCAACATGGTCCGCGGTTCGTTCGGAACCGTCTTTCGTTTCGGAAACCCCTAGCGCAGTAGACCGGAAGGAGTGCATCAATGTTTTACGAACGCCTGCATGTCACATTCGTCGGAGTCCTCGCAACTCTGGTGGACTCCGTCGTGGTTGCGGAATTCGCCGGCTACTGGCTCCACCGTCTTCTGCACAGCGACAAAATCCCAGCTCTCAGCCGGGGCCATCTGATCCATCATTTTCTGGTCTATGGCCCTCGGCAACCCATGCGCGCCCACGAATACCGCGATGCCACGGACCATCGCTTTTCCGTGGGTAACGTCGGGCTGGAATGGCTTGTCCCGTCAGGGGTGATTCTCCTGTTCTGCTGGGGCGTCATGGCTTTGCTTCATGTCCCGCATGCTTACGAAGTGCTCGCGCTTTGTACGCTCCTCGGCTGGCCTATCTTGATGTTCAGCTATCTGCACGACCGCATGCACGTCGAGAATTTCTGGATGGCCAAAGTTCCGGGCTTGCGGACTTGGTTTCTGAAAGCGCGCAGGCTGCACGACATTCATCACAAAAGCTTGGACAGCGACGGCTTTATGGATGCCAACTTTGGCATCGGCTTCTACTTTTTCGACCGCTTCTTTGGGACCATGGCCAAGCGCCATCGTCGGTTCAATTGGTGCGGCTACAAGGCGGCCATCGAACGCTATGGGCTGGACGAAGCGGAGCTTCTTTCCTTACAAAGCTGCAGCAAGTCCCTCTTTCAAAAAACGGACCGCCCGTAGGATAGTCCCGCTTTCCTGCCCCGCCCCTGAAATTCAAATTGTGAAACCTCCGGCATTCTGTTACATCAAATAGGGGATATTCTCGGAGCGTCCCAGGTCATGGAAGACGTCTCGAAATTCGGAGCTTTTGCCCTCCTCGGCGATGCCGATCCAGTGCCGCAGAGCCTTTTCGCCTCGCATCCGGAACAGGCCAAGACCCTCCTGCTCCTCTACGAAGTGAGCCGCGAGCTCACCTCCATTCTGGACCGCGAAGAACTCCTGCGCCGCGTCGCCCAGCGCGTCAAGAAAATCGTCAACTATCACGTCTTCAGCGTCATGCTCTGGAACGAACAGACCCAGCTCCTCGAAAGTGCTTTTGCCATGTGCTACGAGGATTCCATCCCGGCTCGCACGCAGCTCCCACTTCATCAGGGCCTCACCGGAGCGGCTGCCGGCGAGCGCCGCGTCCTTCGCATCAATGACGTCGCCGATGATCCCCGCTACATTCGGTGCGAAAGCGGCGTGGAAACTCGCTCGGAACTCGTTGTTCCGCTTTTCTTGCAGGACCGGCTCATCGGCGTTCTCGATCTGGAAAGCGCCGTTCCTCATGCCTTCACGGCGGAGCACGAGCGCATGCTTGTCACGTTGGGCTCTTACATTGCCGTCGCACTCGAGAACGCGCGCCTCTACGAAGATTCGCGGGAGAGTGAACGCAGGCTCCGGCACGAAATGGACAGCGCGCGGGAAATCCAGCGCCAGCTCCTGCCTACCGGCGCCCGCGAAGTGCCCGGTCTCGATCTCGCGGCGGCCTACGTCCCTGCTCGCGACCTCGGCGGAGATTTTTATGATTTCTTTCCCTACGGAGAAGGCCGGCTGGGCTTCGCGCTCGGCGATGTTTCCGGCAAAGGCACTGCCGCAGCCCTCTACGGCACCTTGGCGATCGGCACGGTGCGGGAACTTGTCGCCGAGCACGCCGGCGAACCGGCTAGCATGCTCGCCCTTCTAAATCAGCGGCTGCTCAGCGCGCGGCTCGAATCGAGATTCATTGCCATGTTGTTCGCGGTTTTTGACGCCTCGTCGCGCAAGCTCACCTTGGCCAACGCTGGCGGCCCCTATCCCCTCTTGGTCCGTGACGGTCAGGTGCAAATCATCCGCCTCGAGGGCGTCCCCCTCGGCTTGATTCCCGACACTCAGTACGATGAGACCACCATCGAATTGCAACCGGGTGACGTTGTTCTTTTCGCTTCCGACGGTATTCTCGAATCGGAAAATGCCGCGCTTGAGGAATTCGGCCAGCAACGTTTGAGCGCGCTTCTTGCCGGCCTCTCTCAGCAAGACTCCGCCAGCCTGATTGCCGAACAAATCTTACAGGCCACCGACGCCCATAGCGGTGCAGGGATCGCTCCCCACGACGATCGCACCCTAGTCGTGTTCCGGGTCTCGGACGCATCGTCCAGCGACTTCACGAAACTTCCCATCATCTACTGATCGTCTTCTCCTCTGTAGTGGCCGGACTTCATTTATCCTCGCTACGTGGCACAGCCAACCTGGCTGTGCGTCTCGTTTCTCATGCCTCTGTAGGGCGCGCCTTCTGCGGCGGGCCGGTCGAGCTAGTGGCCCTGGCTCGGGCCCGAAGAAACGGCGTTGGCCTGAAAAATTTCCGGATTTTTCAGCACGGGAAGCCACTTCTCCCGCAAAGCCGCAAACTCCGGCAGATTTTTCTTTGAAACGGGGTCCGAGGGCGGCAGCCCCAGCTTTTCGAAATTCTTATACTGGCCCTTCCACAAAATCCGGAAATCCAGGTGCGGCCCGGTAGAGAGTCCCGTGCTTCCCACCAATCCAATCGTCTTGCCGATTTCAATGTGCTCGCCCGGGCGCACGAACATCCGCGACAAATGCAGGTACATCGTTTCGTACCCATTCGAATGCGCCACTTGCACCAGATTGCCTTCCCCGCCCTTCCGCCCCGCGAATATCACCCGGCCGCTGCCAATCGTCTGCACCGGCGTCCCCACTGGCGCGCCATAGTCCGTCCCCATGTGCGGCCGGTACGTTTTGAGAATCGGATGGAAACGCGCCCTGCTGAAATGCGACGTCACCGGCGCACCGAATTTCAGCGGCGATCGAAGAAACGCTTTCTGCAGCGACTTGCCGTCGGCCGAATAATATCCTGGCCGGCCTGCGGGATCGTGAAAGAGCAGCGCTTGATACTTTTTCCCGGCATTTTCGTATTCCGCCGCCAGGATTTTTCCGTATCCCGCGGTTTGCCCGTTGGCGTATTTTTTCTTTTCCAGCACGATTCGAAACGAATCGCCTTTGCGCGGATCGGTGTAGAAATCCAGGTCGTAGCCGAAGATTTGCGCCATGCGCATTGCCAGTTCCGCGGATTCGCCCACGTCTTCCACGGCGTTGAATAGCGAATCGTCTACCCGGCCCACAACGGCGGCAATTTCCGTTTTTGATGGAATCTCCCGGATCTCCGCCGTGAACCCGCGGTCCTCCGGTACGATTTTCAGCATGCGGTCCGCGTCGATTTTGTAGTCGATCTCCCGCAGCGCCCCCTCGACGGAACGTCCCACGGTGATCGTATTTCCCGCGCGCACCTGGCGCAGGTTGAAGGTGCGCTGGGCCGCCGCGGAGGCGTTCGCCGCTTCTTCTGCGCTCAACCCGAATTTCTGCAGCGCGGCGGTAAAATTCTCTCCCGCCGGAACTCTCTTCTCCATAGGGAGAACTAATTCTTTGCGGATGCGCGCGGCTTCTTCCAGCGCGAGCTCTACCTGGCGATCGAATTCCGTGGCCGTTTCGAGCCGCTGCTGGAAAACGTACAAACACGTGGCCGCGCCGGCGGCACACACGATCAACAACAGGAACAAAAAGCGACGATTCACAGTTCCCCTAACCCACCTGCTGCTCGCATTCGAAAGCGCGTAACTCGCCGGGACGAAACACCGCCCTTGGCAGGGTAACGCACCTCTCTCTTGTGTCCTAACTCTCGCTCCGGGTCAATTGCGATTCCCGAGCGTGCGCCCAATTGCCCAACGGCCTTTATTTCCAAAGCCCGTCGGAACAACTGGAGTGACACAAATTGTTCCCTCTTTACGCCCGAGCGTGTCCCAACGTGGACAAACAGCAGGCCAGTGCATTCCCAGAACGGAATTCCAGGCTTTGCGTCCTTCTTTCTTGCTAAGAGTGCACTATCGCACAGTATTGAGGCTCATAAATCCTAATACTGGGGCCTCGCAGTTTTTTGAAGGAGACTCATGTTCAAGATATCAAGTATTATTCTGGCGCTTAGGCCTATCGCGTCAAACGATACCTCCGAAGGCCGTCAACTCAACTGCCGCGTCGAGTTAATCGTCTCGGGCGAAGTGATCGGCACCAAGCTCGTTTCTCTTAGCTTGCAACCCGTGGCTGCAGTCACCTCTCCTCAGTAGTCCTACCCAACAAAAGAGCCGGCTCACCCCGAGCCGGCTCTTTTTTACTTCTCACGCGATACCAGTTCCCTTACCCAGTGAAAAAAATGAATCGAGTCTGCCGGTCTTGCATTGTTCGCAATCGAACAGTTTCTTCCTTTGGTTCAACCGGCTGTGTTCAATAAGTAACGCCTGGTTGTTTCTTTTCGGATAGTTCTAAATCGGAGGTTTGTTAGGATTTGAGCTGTGCCTGACCTGTCCCCCCAGACCCGCAGGGAAGTCGCTTAAGATTCCGCGGAGTGGGGGAGCAACTCAAGGTATGAAATACGTTACCGCCTTATTGTCGCTTTCGCTCTTTGTAGCGTGCTTTCCATCCAGCGCTCGCGCGCAAACATCAACGATCGTCTTGGTTCAGCGCGCAAACAAGGATGCCGGCACCGCGACCTCAGCGACCCTCGCGTTCAACTCAAATAATACCGCGGGAAACTGGATTGGTGTCTGCGTTCGTGCCGGGCACTCCGGACAAATCTTTACGGTTACCGATTCCCAGGGTAACACCTACCGCAGAGCTGCTCAATATAACGTCACCGTAGACACTCCAAACGGACACACGCTTGGAATCTTCTATGCGGAGAATATCGCGGGCGGCGCGAACGCGATTACCGTGTCCGATACGATCTCGGGAACCATGCGCATCGCAATTGTTGAGTATTCCGGAGTCGCGGCCACAAACTCTCTCGATGTATTCGCGGTGGCCTAAGGGAACGGTGTGTCCCCGAACAGCGGAAACGCGACGACGACGTCAAGTGGAGAGTTATTGCTGGGTGCGATTTCCTCCGCCTATTCTGCGAGCTTTACGGCGGGAAACGGGTTCGCCATCGAAGGAAGTGTTCCGGCAGCGCCGAACACCAAGCTGATTGCGGAGGATCGGATACAAATGGCAGCGGGGACGGTATCGGCCGGCGCAGTCCTTGCAGCGCCGGACAATTGGGGTGTGACCTTGGCGGCTTTCAAGCCCGGCAACGCATGGGGAAGCTCCCCACCGAGTATTACGAGTTTGAATCCGACGTCAGGGGTGCTAGGTACGTCGGTGGCGATCACGGGGGCAAACTTCGGAGCGACGCAAGGAACGAGCACGCTCACTCTTAATGGGACGGCGGGGACACCGACGAGCTGGAGTGCCACGAGCATCGTCGCGCCAGCGCCAGCAGGAGCGACGACGGCCAACGTTGTCGTGACGGTTGGGGGAGTGGCAAGTAAGGGAATGAATTTTAGTGTGACCTCGTCACCTCCGAGCATCACCAGTCTGAATCCGACATCGGGCGCGGCAGGTACGTCGGTGACGATCGGCGGTGCAAATTTCGGAGCGAAGCAAAGAGCGAGCACGCTCACCTTTAATGGGGCGACCGCGACCTCGACTAGTTGGAGTGCCACGAGCATCGTCGCGCCAGTGCCAGCAGGAGCGACGACAGGGAACGTCGTCGTCACGGTCGGCAGAGTAGCGAGCAATGGAATGAATTTTGCTGTGATCCCATCACCTCCGAGCATCACCAGTCTGAATCCGACATCGGGAGTGGTGGGTACGTCGGTGACCATCAGCGGTGCGAATTTCGGAGCGGTGCAGGGCACGAGCACGGTGAAGTTCAATGGAGTGGCAGCGACACCGGCGAGCTGGAGTACAACGAGCATCGTAGCGGCGGTGCCGGCAGGAGCGACGACGGGCAACGTTGTCGTGACGGTTGGGGGAGTGGCAAGTAACGGAATGAATTTTACTGTGACCCCACCACCTCCGAGCATCACCAGTCTGAATCCGACGTCAGGGGTGGTGGGCACATCGGTGACGGTCAGCGGCGCAAATTTCGGAGCGACGCAAGGAGCGAGCACGATCACCTTCAATGGGACGGCGGGGACACCGGCGAGTTGGAGTGCCACGAGCATTGTCGTGCCAGTGCCGAGCGGAGCAGTGACGGGGAATGTGGTTGTCACGAGGGCGCCTAGCGGCGGCGGCTCTGCAGGAGACATAAGCAACGGAGTGAACTTCATTGTGACCTCATCCGCTCCGAGCATCACGAGTTTGAATCCGACATCGGGCGCGGTAGGTACATCAGTGACGATTGCAGGCGCGAACTTTGGGACGACGCAAGGAACAAGCACGGTCACCTTCAATGGGACATCGGGGACACCGACGAGTTGGAGTGCGACGAGCATCGTCGTCCCCGTGCCGCCGGGGACAACGACCGGGAATGTGCTGGTGACAGTTGGCGGAGCAGCAAGCAACGCAGTGAACTTCTCTGTCCTTCCGGCAACGCCTGGAATCGCGCTGGCCCAGCGTGCAAGCCAGGACGCAGGGACAACAACCACTGCGTCGATTGCGTTTAATGTAGCTAACACCGCAGGAAATTTCATCGCCGTCTGTATTCGCGCCGGCAGGTCCGGCCAGGTGTTCACGGTCAGGGATTCCAACGGAAACGCGTACCGGCAGGGCATTCAATTCAACGTAACCGCGGATGCTCCCAATGGAGACACCGTGGGAATTTTCTACGCGGAGAATGTCAACGGCGGAGCAAATACGATCACGGTATCGGATACGATCCTGGGCACGCTGAGGTTTGCAATTCTGGAATACTCGGGGATCGCGACAGCTAACTCGCTGGATATAACGGCCGCGGGGCAAGGAACGAGTGCGTCTCCGAACAGTGCGAATGCGGCCACAACGTGGAACGGAGAATTGTTGCTGAGCGCCATTTTGACTGCGAATCCAGCGACCTTTACAGCAGGAAGCGGGTTCGCCATCGAAGCAAGTGTTCCGGCACCGCCGAACACCAAGCTCATTGCGGAGGATCGGATACAAACGGTTGCGGGGACGGTATCGGCCGGCGCAACTCTTGGAGCGCCGGACAGTTGGGGTGCGGTCTTGGCGGCTTTCAAGCCCGGCAACGCAGGGGGAGGTCCGCCCCCGAGTATTACGAACCTGAACCCGGCGTCGGGAGTGGTGGGCACGTCGGTGACGATCAGCGGTGCGAATTTCGGAGCGACGCAGGGCACGAGCACGGTGAAGTTCAATGGAGTGACAGCAACACCGGCGAGTTGGAGCGCAGCGAGCATCGTTGTACCGGTGCCGGCAGGAGCCACGACGGGAAGTGTCGTCATAGCAGTTGGCGGCGTGGCCAGCAATGGCGTGGGCTTTACGGTCCAAAGCGACACGACGCCACCGGTGGTGACGATTACAGCCCCCGCGAACAACTCGACCGCTTCGGGCACGATCACACTCACGGCGACGGCGACGGATCCGGACAGCCCCGTGTCGTTCGTGCAGTTCCAAGCGGATAGTGCGAACAGGGGTGCCCAGTTGACGACGGCTCCGTATTCGCTGTTGCTAGACACGACCACGCTCAGCAATGGTACTCATACGTTAACCGCCGTAGCGCAAGACCCCGCCGGGAACCAGGGAACCAGCACTGCGGTCACCATCACGGTTTCCAATTCCGCGGGGGCGGGAGCGACGGGGCCGCTGCGGGCGCTGGCTTCGAACCCGCGCTATTTCACCGATGGGAGCGGCAAGGCCATTTTGCTGACCGGCTCACAGACTTGGGACACGTTCCAGGATATGGACCAGAGCAGTTCGCCGGCGGCGTTTGACTTCACGGCCTATGTGAACTTCCTGAAGTCGCATGGCCACAATGTCACGATTCTATGGAGGAAGGACCTGCCCACCGTTTGCAACTGGGGAGCTGGAGGAACCTGGCATGTGAAACCATTCCCGTGGAAGCGCACGGGTGGAAGCAGCGGGACACAGGTAGCCTCGGACGGGCTGCCGGCCTTTGATTTGACGCAGCTGGATCAAGCGTACTTCGATCGCCTGCGGGCCCGGGTTATGCAACTCCAGCAGAACGGGATCTATGCCGTCGTGCAACTCTTTGATGGGCTGGGGCTGTTGAATAACCGCTGTTCGAACGATGGCTATCCGTTCACGGCAGGGAACAACGTGAACGGAGTGGACGATGGCGGCGGAGCAAACTCCATGACCATGGGGAGTCCCAACACCATTACGAACTATCAGGACGCGTTCGTGCAAAAGGTGATCGATACCGTGAACGATCAGCCCAACGTGTTGTGGGAGATCAGCGAAGAGGCTCCTGCTGCTTCCACGTGGTGGCAAGGGCACATGATCTCTTTGATTCACAGCTACGAAGCAGGCAAGCCTGCTCAACATCCAGTTGGTTTTCCCTTTGTCACGGGGACGTCAGACTCCCTCCTCTATAACAGCAATGCGGATTGGGTGGCGCCTGGGGCGAAGATTTCGCCCACGAGCAGTTGCGGCTCCGGGACACCGGCATGCAAGGTAAACATCAACGACAGCGACCATTCGTATTTCGGGATGTGGAATGACAGCGCGCAGGTCAATCGCAATTATGTGTGGGAAAACTTCACGCACGGCGATTCCGTGATGTTCATGGACCCCTACGTGATTTATTGGACCAGCGGGAACCGCAACCTGTGCCAAAGCCCATCCAACGGCGTGTGTTCCGGCCCAGATTCCCGCTGGAATAACCTGCGCGACAACCTGGGGTACACCCTTACCTACGCGAACAAAATGGACCTCGCCAAGATGACGCCCCAGCCAAGCCTATCCTCGACCAGCTACTGCTTGGCCGACAATGTAGCTGTGGGAGCGGAGTATCTGGTGTACGCACCGAACGGGGGAAGCATCACGGTGAACTTATCGGCCACTACGCGGACGCTAAATGTAGAGTGGTTCAACCCCACCAGCGGAGCCATTACCACAGGCGGAACCATTGCGGGAGGGTCGGCGAACCAATCCTTCACTCCGCCTTTCAGCGGCGATGCCGTGCTCTACCTCGTCGACGTCGCCGGTCACAACTGACTTCCACCGTTTGCTGCCTGCCCCATAGGGCGATGGGAGTTCCAGTGGAAGTGCATCGCTACGCGGACTCCGGACCCGCTCAGAGCGGGCGGCGCCGGAATTACTGTGTCGGGTACGACCCCGAGGATGGATTTGGGTTAGTTGCCGGTCTTCATGGCCACAGCGCGCGCGGCGTCCGCAAAATAGTTTTGCTCCCGCAGCCTGCGGTAGATGCCACCCGCCACTTGTGCCGCCGTCGGCCCTTTTACGCGCCGCGTATTCCCGCGCAGCAGAACCGCCAGCGCGATTTTCGAATGCTCTTCGTCGGAGAATGTGAGGAACCAGCCGATCTTCGATGGCGTAGTGTGATCGTCGCAAGTGCCGGTCTTCCCGAGTGGCATTTCATCCCCGCCGCGGTCGAAACTCGATTTCCCGGTGCCATACAGAACCGCCGCCAGCAAGCCTTCCCGGATTTCCGGAAGGATCAGCGAAATGTTCAATTCCCGCTTCACGCGCGGCGTGAAGTTCTGGACTTCTTCCTCGCTGTGCGGATATTGGAGGTAGTAGAGCGTCCCGCCGTTGGCAAACGCCGCGGAAAGCGCCGCAAGTTGCAGCGGCGTCACTTGAATCCCTTCTCCGAAGCTGGACATCCGCGCGATTCCCCCGTACGCAGGCGGCGCCGCCGGGAAGGAACCGGGATGTTCGTCAGGCAGGTTGTACCCCGCAAGTTCGCCCAGACCCAGGAGCCGACTGTACCTGGAAACGGTGTCGAATCCCATCCGGGTGCCGAGCTGCTCGAAAAACTTGTTGTTGGAGTGCGCCATCGCCTCGGTCAGGTTCATGTATTTCCGGCGGCCCACTTTGAGCATCGTGTCGCGGGTAATGACGTTTTCTTCGAGAGCGGCGAGTGCAATGGTCGGCTTGATCGTCGAGCAAGGAATGTAGCCTTCGCCGAAAGCAATCTTCTGGTTCACGACCGTTAGGATGCGGCCCGTGTTCGGATCCACGGCGACCACCGCGCCGTTGTAGCGGCCCAAAGCGGAAACCGCCGCTGCCCGCACCACTGGATCGTCATAACGGCTGTCATCCGTGCTGGTGGAATCCGCGAACGTCGGAACGCCGCGATACCGCGCAGCAGATCTGCGCGCCCGCCCAGTGGACTTCCCCGCGCGCGGTTCCGCCGGCAAGGGCACGGCGCAAAGCACCGCCAGGAAAATCGCCAGAGTCGCATTTGCCAATTTCTTCAAGATTCTTGCCTCTTCCAAATTGACCGCGAACCGATCAACCCGTTCTGGCCTGCCCCATGCCGAATTTCTACCGGGGCGAGAGTTTTACCTCAGGCTGTCCCCTGCGGTCAACAAACATTCATGAAGCTCGTTCGTTACCGCCAAGGACCCGCTGCTACCAACCCTTGCACTCGGCCAACCACTCAATGACGCCCTTCATCGGATGCCATTTAGCGTCAGCTCGCACTACAACCTCTCCACCTGAGATAGACACCCTCTCTCAGGATGTGGCTCATGGTAGGGTCTCGGAGCCTAGTCCGCAATAGCCTCTCAGGCCCAGTACGAGGCTATGTGCTTTGTTTTGAATAGCTGACCGTCAGGCCAGTCACCTGAACTTGCGCCCAGTCAGGATCACCGTCCGAGCATGGAAATGCATCTGCCCCGTCGCATCTTGGAACGGCCGCGTCCCGCTCAGGTCCCTTGCCAGGTCCTCCTCAAGGAGACGGCGAACCTCCGCCGCTCGTTCCGGCGGCGCTTTCGTCGTTGCCAGCCACCGCTCCACTTCTGGGCAGAGATCATCGAAAGTATTGACGGCATCCGTCTCCAATCCGGCCTCCCTGAACAAACGCAAATGTTCGCTCAGTGGCAGCACCCGAACATGCGAAGGATCCCGCAATTTTTCCCAACGGTCCTGATATTCCGCGCGTTCGGCATGCTCGCTCGCAAAAATATCTTCCACCAGCACCGTGCCTCCCGCCCTGCACACGCGCGTCATCTCGCCCACGACTCGCCTTGGCCCCTGCATGTGATGCAGCGCCAGGCGGCAGACCACCACGTCAAAATTCTCTCTTTCGAAAGGCAGGTTTTGCGCATCCCCCATTCGAAACGAAACATTGGACAGCCCGTTTTGCTTCGTGCGCTCTTCCCCAATCGCCAGCATCGCCGCCGTCAAATCCACGCCAATAACTTCCCGCGCGGCTCTCGCAAAAGCTTCCGCGATGTACCCGGGCCCCGTCGCAATATCCAGTACGCGCTCATTCCCCTGTAGCCGCGCCGACGCCACCAGCCGGCGAATTCGCTCCTCATTCGTAACCCAAGGATTCGACGCAAACGCCTTCGCCTGCGTCGTAAAGGATTCGCGGACCACATCATTGTGCTGGGTCATGATTCAGCCTTTCCAGCGTAGGAGGAAAACAGTATCGTGACAGAATACCTCACCTACACCCCCATCGAGTGGGAAGGCTACACGCCGTACAATCAAATCCACTGAAAGCGAAGAAACGGTACTGGGCCAGTTTCCGATCGCCGCGTTAATCGGGGCTTATCCCACATCGGCGAGACAAAACGGGTTAGTCTCTTCTGGTAATCGCCATGGGTGGCGATTGGCAGAAAAAGGCACATAAGGTATAAGGAGTGCAATGACCACACGCCTCCTTTGGTTCGTTGTTGGTTTTCTATTTTCTGTACCTGTCGATCTTGATGCTCAGGGCGTGGCAATTATTGAGATTGAGAACGTGCAATTGGCCCGCTCTTTAGCCGCCGTGTTGCACGACCCCGCAGGCTTTCCGATGGCAAGTGTTTTGGTCGAAGAACTTAGTTCGGACTGGAAAGAATCGCTGCGCTCAACAAAGACCGACGCGACGGGTGCTTTTACATTCGCCCCCGTAAAGGGCCGCGATATCTATTATTTCCAACTCACATTGAAAGGATTCAATCCGCTTCGCCTTCGCGTGAAGCTGGACCGCAAGCGCGGAAAAGAACTACAACTGCAAATGGAATTCAGTACCTAGTCCACCTCAGGGTGGTCATCACATGGGACTTGTCATCAACTGACTTTCGGAGCGGTTGGTAACTCCCGGTCAGTCGAATAAATGGGAAACTGAAGCCCTACTAAAGAGGGGGCACGATGGAATGTGCCCCTTCTAAGAATCCAGATCTAAATCAAGTAGGGTCAGCGCGCCGGGCGGGCTTTGGATGCGTCCGCTCCGGCTGCGGCCGCAGAAGTTTTCATCGGCGGCTTCTCGCCTTGCGCAGGAGCAGCGTGGCCGTTCGGCCCGGCCCCAGTTGCGTTAGAATTGCCAGGCATCGGAATTTCCAGCCTCTTGCGCAGCATATTTTCCAGCTTGTCGCGAATGTCCTTGTTTTCCTTCAGGAATACCCGCGCATTCTCACGCCCCTGGCCCATGCGCTCCCCGCCAAAGCTGATCCACGTCCCGCTCTTTTCCAGCACGCCCTTTTCGACGCCCAGATCAATCAAGTCGCCTTCGCGCGAAATTCCTTCGCCGTACACGATGTCGAATTCCGCCTCGCGGAACGGCGCCGCCACTTTGTTCTTCACCACCTTCGCGCGCGTGCGCGAGCCCACCACTATGTCGCCTTCCTTGATCGCCTGGATGCGCCGAATATCCACGCGCATCGACGCATAAAACTTCAGCGCCCGCCCGCCCGTTGTCGTTTCGGGATTCCCGAACATCACGCCGATTTTTTCGCGAATCTGGTTGATGAAAATCAGGCAAGTCCGCGACTTCGAAACGATCCCGGTCAGTTTGCGCAGCGCCTGCGACATCAACCGCGCCTGCAATCCCATCTGCGGATCGCCCATTTCCCCTTCCAGCTCCGCCTTCGGCACCAGCGCGGCCACCGAGTCCACCACCACGATGTCCACGCCACCCGAACGGATTAGCGCTTCCGCAATCTCCAGCGCCTGCTCCCCGTTGTCCGGCTGCGACACCAGCAGATTGTCCACATCCACGCCGAGCTTCCGCGCGTAAACCGGATCCAGCGCGTGCTCTGCATCAATGAACGCCGCCTGCCCGCCGAGCTTCTGCGCTTCGGCGATCACGTGCAGCGTCATGGTCGTCTTGCCGCCCGATTCCGGCCCGTAAATTTCAATCACGCGTCCCCGCGGGAATCCGCCCACGCCCAGCGCCGCATCAATCGAAAGGCATCCGCTGGGAATTACACTCACGGGCACCAATACATCGCGGCTGCCCAGCCGGATGATCGCACCTTTACCATGGTCTTTTTCGATCTGCGATATCGCCGCTGCGAGCAATTTTGCTTTCTCTTCTGTCATTTCACACCTCGGTGGAGGAAAGTAGGAATTTGCATCTGCACAACCGAATCTCGCGGCTCCGCGCCGGGAAAGCGCGGCACTCGCTTCGTTCCATTCCGTTCTCGATTCGAACGCCGTCGCCCGGGACATTACGAAATGTGGAGTTTACCACTCGATTCATTTTCGCGCTATCCTTTTTGACGGCCGCCTCAAACCGCCTGAAATACGTCTACCGCTGGCACCCATGCTCCTCGTCGTGGTCCTGGAGCCGCGTCTGCGCCGCCTGCTCGCGCCCTTCCAACGCCGCCCTTTCGAACGGCGTCAGATTCCTCAGCCGGGAAAGATTCCTCCCCCGGCTCCGCGCCTCGGTGAGCTCCTCTTCGAGTCTCTCACGTTCCAAGCAGCTTAGAACACCGTTCGAATCGCCACGCATGGAGCACCTGTTGAAAACAACGAGGAGCAATCTACCATATGGCGAACAAAAAGCAAACACTATTTTTCGCCTTATGTTCGCCCTTACTTGCCTTGTAGCGCCGGGCTTCCCCCGGTTTGTGGGGGTCCCGACGATTTGTGTCCGGCAGCCCGGCATCTTAATGTAGTGGCGGGTCTTTAGACCCGTGCTTTTTCGCCCTGTAATGGCGGCTTCACGCCACCATCCCAGTCCGTGTAGGGCCCGTCTTCCGAGGCGGGCCGCTCTTCTCTTCACCAAGAGGCGTTCGGCTCTCACGAGGAATAGACGTAAAATCCCCGCCCCGACTTCCGCCCAAGCCAGCCGGCGGCGACGTATTTCTTCAGCAGCGGGCACGCGCGATATTTCGGATCGCCAAGGCCTTCTTGCAGGACCTGCATAACGTCCACGCAAATATCCAGTCCGATAAAATCGGCCAGCTCCAGCGGGCCCATCGGATGATTCATTCCGAGCTTCATCACCGCATCTACGGCTTCCGGGGTGGCCACACCTTCCATCACGCAGTACGCCGCTTCATTGATCAGCGGCATCAACACGCGGTTCGAAACGAACCCCGGCGCATCGTTCACCGCCACCGGCTTCTTCTCCAGCCTCTCCGCAAGCTTCATCGTCGTTTCAAACGTCGCGTCGCTCGTCTGCAGCGCGCGAATTACTTCCACCAGCGCCATCACCGGCACCGGATTCATGAAGTGCATCCCCACAAACCGGTCGGGACGCTTCGTCAGCGCCGCCAGCGTCGTCATCGAAATCGAGGAAGTATTGCTCGCGATGATGACTTCCGGCCGCAAGATGCTGTCCGCTTCGCTCAGCACTGCGCGCTTGATCTCCATTTTTTCCGGCACCGCTTCCACCACAAAATCCGCCGCCGCAATCCCGCGCATGTCCGTCACCGGCTGCATCCGCCCAAGAACAGTCCCCTTCTCCGCTTCCGCCAGCTTGCCTTTCTTGATCTCGCGATCCAGATTCTTCCCGATCGTCTCCAGCCCGCGCTCCAGAAATCGCTGCTCCACATCGCGCAAAATCACTTTGTATCCCGCTCGCGCAAACACGTGCGCAATCCCATTCCCCATCGTCCCCGCGCCCAGCACCGCCACCGTCTTGATGGACATTGTTTCAATCCTCTTCGTCATCGTAGTCATCATCACTTTTTGTTTTGGCAATCGCTGCGTCAGCTCGATCCCGATCCCGGCGGAAGACATCAATCCCATATTCAAACGTGGAGCGCGGCCTCACGAATCGAAACAAAAGTATTGAAATCCAGGGCCAGGGCTGCGATTTCATTGATTCTCTTGAACGAAACGGAATTCCGTCATCCAAGAGCGCGTCAAGGATACTCTCGAATTTCTTTCGGTCATCTCCGGTCCACAAACGATCCACTTCGACGGCCGCCGCTTCCGCTTGCGTTGTAACGAGTGGTATGTGGCAATCGCTGCAGGTCGAAAATCCTTGCCGGTACTCCGCCTTGCATAACGGACAAAACATGATCGCGCTGAAGTTTACTACGGGCGGGAAGGCCGCGGAATTCAGCGCGGCGGCGCGGCTTCCACAATTTCGCGCACGATTTCCCGCGCCCGCTTTTCATTCGCCGCGGAAACGTAAATTCGCGTCTGGTCCCCGGGATTTTCCAGGTGGATGGGAATTTCATTTTCCTGCATGGCCGCGGTGAGAAATTGCGCGATCCGCTCGTCGTTTCCATTCCAAACTTCCGCCGTTGCATGCTCTTCCGTCGTTGAAACGAGCGGCGGCTCCGCCGCACTCACCTCGTCATGCGCGGGAATTTCGATATCGGCGGGCTCTTCCTCCAGCAGTTTCTCCAGGATTTCCTGCGCCGCCGTAAGATCGGGCGACAATACCGCGACCTCGAAGCCAAACCGCGGCTTCCAGTCAATGGGCAGCGGATCGGCCGTCGGCGCGACCTCGTCATCGCCGAAACTCTTGTCGGCAAACCGAATCTCCGCCGCTTCAAGCTCTTCGAGCAAAGCCGCGTGCATCGCGGGATCTTCGCCGGCCCACAGCACGACCAAAGAACCTTGTAGTGATGGTTTGGAGGACATGGCTTTCTCCTGTGAACCGCAGAGTCCGGCGAGAGTGCGCCATCACGGACGCGACTTCATCCAGCGAAGTTCGCCATACTGCGCAGCCGAAGACGGCAGAACTGCGCCTTGAGTCTACTACGAACTCACCTTATTCGCGCCGGGTCCGGCCGGGCTTCGAGGCCAAAGCAAGCCACGCCGCGAGCGTGGCGAATTTTTCATCTTGAGTCCAGGGAGAACCAAGCGGGCGTCCCAGTTCCGTAACCCGCTGCAGGAGAGCCGCGGATTTCATTCGAAATGCCTGCCCAGCGCCATCCAAGAGTTCTCGCTCCTTGACGG
>QHYE01000087.1 GCA_003224055.1 Acidobacteriota bacterium
CGACGTTATCTCGACGCTCAACATCCAGCACATTGAGAGCATAGCTCCGGTTGTGCGCTCCATCACGGGCATCACGGTGCGCGAAACTGTCCCAGATTGGGTGCCTCTCACTGCATCGGAAACCGTGATGGTCGATCTTACACCGGAAGCTCTGCACAATCGCATGAAGCGCGGGGACGTCTACAGTTCCGATAAAGTCGAACGCTCGCTCAAAAATTTCTTTCGGCGCGGCAATCTCATCGCCCTGCGTGAGCTTGCCTTGCGCCAAGTCGCTGAACAGGTCGATCGCAGCCTCGAATCCTACATGGAAGCTCAGGACATCCGGAAAAATTGGGCGGTGCGGGAACGCATCGCGGTGTGTATCTCATCCAATTCATCCGGACAGTATCTGGTCGCCCGCGCCGCCCGCATGGCGCGCCGCATGGACGCGGAGCTCTACGTGGTCCATGTGGATCGCGAGTTTGGCCCGAAAGAATCGAATCAGAGTACGCTAGCCGCGAATCTACGTTTTGCCGAGAGCCTCGGTGCGCAGGTGGTTCGCCTGAAAGGCCGAAGCGTTGCGGATGCCGTGGCGGAGTTCGTGCGTTCGAAACACATTACGCAGGTGATTTTCGGCCGCGCCCCGGTCCACGACTGGCGCAAATATCTCTACCTCTCCGCCGTCCACCGGTTCCTACGCGAATCGCCTGCCGTGGACGTTCACATCGTGACGCAGGAATCGGAAGAGTAGCTATGGGCTCATGCCGTTAGAAATTGACGCCCGAAGCGCAGACTCGTCGCGGCGAGGTCCAGCGCCGAGGATTTTCCCACGTGTCCCGCAAGAAACCGGGCGAAGAGCCCGGGATCTCTAGCCAGCACCTGCAAGGCACGCTGTCTCAGCTTCCCATATCGCCCAAGCCAGACAAGTAGGCGGCTCATAACGTAGGTCGCCCTTGACAGCAGTCTGTGCGCCACTTGATAGGTCTCGAGTCTGCCCGACGCGAGACTATCGGCGAGCGCGATGGCCTGACGAAAGCTCAAACAAAGCCCTTCTCCCGTGATCGCATCCACGCTTCCCGACGCATCTCCTGTCAAAATGACGTTTCCGCGGTGCACGCGCCTCAACATGCTTATCACCGTCACTCCACCGCGATCAACGCCGCTCAGCTCTGCAATTTGAACGCGCGCGGCAAGCTCTGGGAATTCTTCCCAGGTATCTTCAAGCCGCATTCGCGGATCGTCGGAAATCAACGCCACGCAGGTCTCTTCGCCTCCAAGCGGCGTGACATACGCCTGCATCATCCGGCCCCAGTAAATCTCGACATGCTCCGTCCATGGCCGGGTTCGATAGTGCCGTCTCTGCGCGAATCGCACCCTGTGCCGCGAAGCGAAATCCAATCCGCTCCAACGCCTCACCCTCGAGCCGATCCCGTCCGCACCGATCACCCACTTCGCTCGCATCTCTCTTCCACGGACAATCGCTCCCTCTCCAGTCAGTCCGGAAACCGGTGTCCCCCACAGCAGAGACACTCCACACTCCTCGGCTCGCTCCACCATTTTCCTGTGTAGGACGGTCCGGGCAACGCCAATCCCGTTCTCTCCAGGAAAGTTCGCCTCGGCTTCGGTTTTTCCCTCGATGAAGCGGAGGCCGCGGAAGATCCGCCCGTCGCTCGGATAAATTGGAATACCGAGTTCACGAAGAGCCGCGAGGGTGTTCGGCATCAAGCCTTCGCCGCATGCTTTGTCGATAGGTGGCTTTGCCCCATCCACAACGGTGACCTCAAACCCTTTTTTTCGTGCGGCAATGGCAGCGGCCAATCCTGCCGGACCTCCGCCAACGACCAGTATCTCCGTCTCCCGCCCCATGGTGCCCCCGATGATCCGTGTCCGATCCTTTGATTCCCTGAAGACTCGACCAGTTAGATTGTCCGCAGGCAATAGAGGATGCCAACTTGCCTCAACTATTCGCGTCCCACATCTTATCCGCGCACCTTCACCGCCTTCCGGAACGACAGAATTTACGTATAATCTGTATTTATTTGATTCAACATAAGTATTAATTTGACTGATTGACTTCGCAACCCTCATACTGCTACTTTGATGGCGAACCCCTATGTTGCCTGTTGCCATCATGAAATATCGGATTCCTTCGGCGGGTATTGCTGGTCAACTGCTAGACCGCGCCGTGGTCCGGATTATTCCCCTCTACGTAGGGGAATCCCCGAGCGGATGATGGCACTCTGACAAAGGATTCCTGGAAGCTTTCGGGGCCATCATCCAGACCAGGGTGATGGCCCTAGGTTCTTGCGGGGGCCAAATCTCAGGATGGCCGCAATCAATCGCCATCGAAGGGACAAAGGTAGTGAGCGATTCTTCTCTCAAGCCGCGCAGCAGCGCTCTAACGGACGGTGCAAGCCGCGCGGGTGCGCGCGCCATGCTTCGCGCCTGCGGCCTTCGCGATGAGGACTTCAAAAAGCCACTCGTGGGCGTCGCGAATACCTGGATTGAGATTGGCCCCTGCAACTATCACCTTCGCGAACTTGCCCAGCACGTGAAGGAAGGCATTCGCGCCGCCGGGGGAACTCCGCTCGAGTTCAATACCGTCTCCATTTCCGATGGCATCACCATGGGCACGGAGGGCATGCGTACTTCGCTGGTCAGCCGCGAGGTGATCGCGGACTCGATCGAGCTAGTCACCCGCGGCAATCTCTTCGATGCTCTGGTCGTTCTGGTCGGCTGCGACAAGACCATTCCCGGCGGCGTGATGGCACTGGCACGCCTGAATATTCCAGGCCTCGTTCTCTATGGCGGCTCCATTGCCCCTGGCCAGTTTGAGGGTCATTCCGTCACGATTCAGGATGTCTACGAAGCTATCGGCAAGCACGCGCGCGGTGGAATGACCGACGCGCAGCTCAAGTCGCTCGAAGGCGCGGCATGTCCAGGGGCGGGCGCCTGCGGGGGCCAATTTACTGCGAATACGATGGCATTAGTGTGCGAATTCCTCGGCATCGCGCCGATGGGACTCTCCAGCATCCCTGCGACCAACGCCGCAAAGGGCCATGCCGGTCATCGCGCTGGTGAACTGGTTCTGGATCTTCTCCGTCGCAACACCACGCCGTCGAAAATCATGACCAAAGCGGCCATCGAAAACGCCATCACGGGTGTTGCCGCAACGGGCGGTTCGACGAACGCCGTCCTGCATTTGCTCGCTATCGCCAGCGAATTGAAAATCGCTCTTTCCATTGACGATTTCGATCGCATCAGTTCGCGTGTGCCCATTCTTGCCGACCTGAAACCCGGCGGTCGTTTTGTTGCCACCGATCTGTATGCCGCCGGTGGCACGGCGCTCGTCGCAAAGCGCCTGGTCGAGGCTGGTCTTCTCCGAGGCGACTCCATCACCGTCACCGGCCGCACGCTTGGCGAGGAAGCGGCCGCTGCGAAAGAAACGCCAGCCCAGGAAGTCGTCCGCAAGCTCAATGCGCCCCTCAAGCCCACCGGCGGACTCGTCATCCTGAAAGGGAATCTCGCCCCGGAAGGGTGCGTCGTGAAAGTGGCAGGCCACAATGTGCAGAATTTTCGGGGCCCCGCGCGCGTGTTCGAGACGGAAGAAGCCGCCTTCGCTGGCGTTGAAAAAGGCCTCATCAAGGCAGGAGATGTCGTCGTCATCCGTTACGAGGGTCCGAAAGGCGGCCCTGGCATGCGTGAAATGCTTGCAGTAACCGCCGCGCTCGTCGGTGCGGGTCTCGGCGATTCCGTCGCGTTGCTCACCGACGGCCGTTTCTCCGGCGCCACCCATGGCCTCATGGCGGGACACGTGGCTCCCGAAGCCGCCAACGGTGGACCCATCGCGGCTATCGCTGACGGAGACACCATCATCTTCGATATCCCCAATCGCCAGCTAAATGTCGAGTTGAGCGCTACTGAAATTCAAAAGCGCCTCTCCGCATGGAAACCGCCGGCGCCGCGTTATTCCAGTGGCGTCATGGCCAAGTACGCTTTGCTGGTTTCCTCTTCTTCTCTGGGCGCGGTCACGGCCGTTCCTGCGACTTTTTCAATGCCAGTGCAACCTGGCTCTCCTGCGAGGACGCTATGAAGCTCACCGGTGCGGAAATCCTTTGCGAATCGCTGACGCGCCTGGGCGTCCGGGAAATTTTCGGCTATCCCGGCGGCGCGATTCTTCCGGTCTACGATGCGCTTGGCAAATCGAAGCTGCACCACGTCCTTGTGCGCCACGAGCAAGGTGCGACGCACATGGCGGACGGTTACGCCCGCGCCAGCGGCGGCGTCGGCGTTGCCATGGCCACCTCCGGCCCCGGCGCCACGAACATGGTCACGGGCATCGCCACGGCCATGCTGGATTCTTCCCCGGTCGTCTGCATCACCGGTCAGGTCAGCAGCAAAGTCCTCGGCTCGGACGCGTTTCAGGAAATCGACATCACCGGGATCACGATGCCGATCACCAAGCACAACGTCGTGGTCTCCCACGCCGAAGACATCGCCCGCACCGTTCGCGAAGCCTTCGTCATCGCCAGCAGTGGCCGTCCCGGCCCGGTCCTCGTAGACATCACCAAAGATGCGCAGCAAGCCTCCGCGGAGTTCGACTGGGAAGCATCCGCGCCGCAACTTCCTCCGAAGCGTCAGCGCACCAATCACGATCCAGCTGAATTCGATCGCGCTGTAGAGTTACTAAATTCAGCGAAACGGCCGCTCATCCTCGCCGGACACGGCATCATGGTTTCCGGCGCGATGCGTGCCTTCGAACAGTTTGTCCGCGCTGGAAACTATCCCGTCGCCATGACGCTTCTCGGCATCGGCTGCTTCCCTGCCAGCGACCCGCTGAATCTCGGCATGATGGGCATGCACGGCGAAGCCTGGGTCAACAATGCCATTCAGGAAGCGGACCTGCTCATCGCCGTCGGCATGCGCTTCGACGATCGCGTCACCGGCGACCTTCGCACCTACGCAAAGTCCGCGCGCAAAATTCACATCGAGATCGATCGCGCCGAAATCAACAAGAACGTAAAGGTGGACGCCGCGCTCGTCGGCGACGCCCGCGAAGTCCTCGAAAAACTCACGCCGCACATCGTGACGCGCGACCACGACGCTTGGATTCGCCACATTGCCAAACTCAAGGGCGATTCCGCCGTCCGCGACATTCAGAGTCTCCCCGACACCGGACATCTCTACGCCGCTCACGTTATCAACGATATTTGGAAAGAGACCCACGGCGAAGCTATTGTCGTCACCGACGTCGGCCAGCACCAAATGTGGGAAGCGCAGTATTACCATCACAATCGCCCGCGCACTCTCATCACTTCCGGCGGCCTCGGCACCATGGGTTTCGCGCTTCCCGCCGCCATCGGCGCAAAATTTGCCAAGCCCGATGCGGAAGTTTGGGTCGTCGTCGGCGACGGCGGCTTCCAGATGACCATGAGCGAGCTCGCTACCATCGTCCAGGAGAAGATCAACATCAAGATCGCCATCATTAATAACGGCTTTCTGGGAATGGTTCGGCAGTGGCAGGAATTTTTCTATGACAAGCGCTACGTCGCCACTCCGCTGGTCGCGCCGGATTTTGCGGCTCTGGCTAACGCCTTCGGCATCCGCGGCGAGCGCATCACCAAGCGCGCGGAAGTGGTTCCCGTAATTCGCTCCGCGCGCGAATCCACCGAAACGGTGCTCATTGATTTCCGTGTCGAACAGGAAGATTCCGTCTATCCCATGGTTGCCGCGGGCGCGTCCCTGAGTGACATGATTCGCCGTCCGAACAGCCCGCTGGTCGAAACCGCTACGGAACCGTAAGAGAAAAAGAGGAGACCATGCAAACGCTTGTCGCTTATGTTGAAAATAAACCTGGCGTCCTGAACCGCGTCTCTTCCCTCGCGCGGCGCCTGGCCATCAATATTGATTCGCTCACCGTCGGCCCGACCGAGAACGAAGCGATCGCCCGCATGACCATCGTCGCCCACACCGACGAGAAGGGCGCGCATCGCCTCGAAGCCAGCCTTGAAAAACTCGTCGATGTACGTCTTGCAGAAAATGTTTCCGACCGCGCCTTGCTGGAACGCGATCTCGCACTGATCAAAGTCTCCGCCGATCAGCAGAACCGTCCGCACCTCATGGAGCTGATCAAGGTTTTCCGCGCTCGCGTCGTGGACGTCGCTCCCGAATCGCTCATCCTTGAGGTTTCCGGCGCAGTCGAAAAAATTGATGGCTTGCTGGAAGTTCTCCGGCCTTTTGGTGTTCTCGAAATGGCGCGGAGTGGCCGCATCTCCATGACTCGCGGCGGCGACTTGTTGCGTCCACCCGTTTCGGCGCCGAGTTCTGAACTTGCGGCAGTCGATTCGAATCTAAAATAGAAGCAATTTCGGACGCCAGCCGCGGGCATCCGCAAACTAGATTGCGCGGCAAACCAGATTGCAAGGCGAACTAGACTGTACGGCAGTTTGGCTGCCGGCGAGAGGAAGCAAATGGCAAATCTCTATTACGACAATTCCGCGGATCTCTCACTCATCCAGGCAAAGAAAGTCGCCATCATCGGCTACGGCTCGCAAGGCCACGCACATTCGCTCAATTTGCGTGACAGTGGCGTATCGGTCCGCGTGGGACTTCCCGAGGGCAGCGCCTCCCGCGCCAAAGCCGAAAAAGAAGGCCTCACCGTCAATACGCCCGCCGAAGCCGCGGCTTGGGCCGATGTGATCATGATTCTTGCACCGGACACCAAGCAGCCCAAACTCTATCGCGACGCCATTGCGCCAAATCTCAAGCCCGGCAAGACCCTCATGTTCGCGCACGGCTTCAACATTCGCTTCGGCACCATCAAGCCGCCCGCCAACGTCGACGTCTCCATGATCGCTCCCAAGGCTCCCGGCCACCGCGTTCGCGAAGTCTTCACCGAAGGCGGAGGAACTCCCGCGCTTCTCGCTGTCGAACAAGATGCCTCCGGCACGGCAAAAGCTCTCGCGCTTGCTTACGCGAGAGGACTCGGCTGCACGCGCGCTGGCGTCCTGGAAACCACCTTCACCGAGGAGACCGAGACGGATCTTTTCGGCGAGCAAGCCGTGCTCTGTGGCGGCGTCAGCGAATTAATCAAAGCGGGATTCGAAACGCTCACGGAAGCGGGCTACCAGCCCGAGGTCGCCTATTTCGAGTGCCTCCACGAACTCAAGCTCATCGTTGATCTGATCTACCGTGGCGGCCTCAGCTACATGCGCTATTCCGTCAGCGACACTGCCGAGCAGGGCGACTACTCCGCTGGGCCGCGCATCATCACGAAACAAACTCGCGAGGAAATGCGCAAGATTCTCGCGGAAATCCGCAACGGCAGCTTTGCGAAAGCCTGGATCGAAGAGAACGAGAAGGGTTGCCCCAACTTCCTCGCTACTCGCCATCGCGAGCAATCGCTTCCCATCGAACAACTCGGCCCGAAACTTCGTGCGATGATGCCCTTTCTTCAACCGGTTGTTGCTCCCGGCCTGGAAACCAAAGCGGCTGCAACGAAAAAGTAGCGCGTGTCGCTGTTCGGCGCGCTTCGCGTTGCCATCGCCCGCGCTCTAGGTTGACACGCGGCCCAAATTGGGCAATCCTCTCGCGTGATGAATGGCAAGAAGATAACCGCACAATCAGTCACCACCCAGCTTCCACAACGGATTGACCAGCTCAGCATCAAGCGGCAGGAAATCATCCGGCCGATCCTCGAACACCCTCGCGAATACGTGCTCCTTAGCGTGCGCGCCATGGCCAAGCGCCTGCAGACGGACCCTGCGACAATTGTTCGCATCGTTCGGGGGCTCGGCTTCGCCAGCTACCGCGATTTCCAGCGCCATCTCCACGAACTCTCTCTCGCCTTCGCCACTTCCCTGGACACCATGCAGTCCGGCAGCCGCGACGTCAGCATGCCCGCTCATGTGCGCGATTCGCTCGAACAGGATTTAAAAAATGTCCAGGGTCTCAAGAATAGTCTGGATGCCCGCCGCCTCGTGGCGCTCGCTAAGCGCTTCTATGCAGCTCGCCGCATCGTGCTCCTGGCCGGTGATCTCGCCGTCTCTCTCGCCCAATACCTCGAATATCAGATCAGTCTGCTCGGCCTGCCGATTTTTGCCGCCATGTCCGCAGGCAGAATCCTGCACGTCGTTCGGGCCGTCAACAAGAAAGATCTAGTCATAGCAATCAGCTTTCGCCGCGGGCTTCGGCAAACGGTGGAGGGCGCGCACCAGGCCCGCGCCCGCGGAGCCTATTGTGTGGGGATTTCTGACACATATGTTTCTCCTCTGTCCCGGGAATGCAACGAGGTCTTTTTGGCGTCCGTCGAATCCACTTCCTTTAGCGCCTCCTACGCCGCGCCCACGGTCCTGATCAATGCCATCCTTGCTGCCGTTGGCCACTATCGCCGCGCACAAACTCTTGCTCTGGCAAAGGAGATTGCGGAAGAGCAACGCAAGGGTTTCCGCTGGTACGACACTTGATCGCCGAACGCAATTCTCCCCTTTTTGCCGGGAGTGTTCATTCGCAAGTAGTGTTTATCCTGTTGACATACCAGCTTCGCTCAATTATTGTTTCAACGGTTTAGTTAATACAAATCGTAACATTTGTAGCGGGCACCGTTTTGCGCACCTCGGGAATCCATGCACATTGAGGCGGTCACTCTACGCAAGCTCAAGATGCGCCTCAAGACGCCTTTTGAAACCAGCTTTGGCATCACTCGCGAGCGCACCGTCGTTCTCGTCGAACTTCTTGCCGATGGCGTTACCGGCTGGGCGGAAGTCACTACCTCGGAAGGTCCATTTTTCAATTCCGAAACTCCGGAAACCGCCTGGCTTGTCATTCGCGCATTTCTTGCTCCTCTGATTCTCGGCAAGGACCTCCGCTGCGCCTCGGAAGTCACTCAGACTTTCGCCGCGATTCGCGGCCACGAAATGGCGCGCGCGGGAATCGAGAACGCGCTTTGGGACGCCGAGGCACAACAAAAGGGCGTGCCGCTCGCAAAATTGCTCGGCGGCACGCATCCGGAGATCAAGTGCGGTGTTTCTCTGGGATTGCAGGCTTCTCCCGAAGCCCTCCTGAAAAAAGTTGCCACCGAGCTCCACGCCGGCTACCAGCGCATCAAACTGAAGATCAAGCCCGGCCAGGATCTCGATTTCGTGCGCGCCGTCCGCAACTCACACCCCGATACTCTCTTATCCGTTGATGCAAACTCTGCTTACACGCTGGCCGATATCGAGCACCTGAAGCGCTTCGACGAATTCAATTTGCTGATGATGGAGCAGCCTCTTTGGTGGGACGACATTTTCAATCACGCCAGGCTCCAGAAGCAATTGAAGACTCCGATTTGCCTCGACGAGTCCATTCGCCACTCTCGTGATACCGAGGCCGCTCTCGACCTCGGCGCCGCGCGCATCATCAACATCAAGGTCGGCCGCGTCGGCGGCCACACCAGCGCTCGCCAAATCCAGGCGCTCTGCCTGGCGCGCAACATTCCGGTCTGGTGCGGTGGCATGCTCGAATGCGGCATCGGGCGCGTCCACAACATCGCCGTCTCTTCCCTGCCCGGCTACACTTTGCCCGGCGACGTTTCCGCCAGCAAACGCTATTGGGACGAAGACCTCATCGATCCGCCCGTCGAAGTCTCTCCCCGCGGCACGATTCCCGTCCCCACCTCACCAGGACTCGGCTATCATGTCCGCCGTGACCTCATCGAACGCTGGACCACCGAGAAGGAAACCTGGCGTGCCCGCTGATTCACGTTTTCTGCGAATAAGCCTCCCGATTCTTGCAGCCGTAGCCCTAAGTTGCTTCCCCTCCCTTGCACTTTCACAATCGTCAACCGCGCTACTTCCCGGCCCGAAGCCTCCCGACCCGCCTGCAGAGTGGAAACAGCTTGTCGGCATTTACTTGGATAAAGAATCAAAGCATACGTTTGTCCTGCTGGAGCGAGACAGGAAATTATTCTGGCGTGATGAGAAGGGTGTAAGCCGCGAGTTTTCCGTCTACAACGAAACTGTCTTTCCGCCATCCGAGGGCGAGAGCGCAATCGGTCACAGCATAGCGCGCGACAACGCAAGGAAAATCACGGGTTTCTGCTACCTCAATTCTTGTTATGTTCGTACCGATCCCGGATTGGATCCATCACACTCCTACCACATCGCCCCCTCACGCCCTTTGGATGAGCTCCGGCGCGAGGCACTTGCCGCTTCGCCTCCAGGCGAAAAGGGCCCCTTTCGCAAAGCAGATCTCGTCGAACTGGCTCCCTTGGATCAGTCAATTCATCTCGACATCCGCTACGCCACGTCGAACGATTTTCTCGGAACGCCCGTCTATTCCCAGGCCCGCGCCTTTCTCCAACGCCCCGCCGCCGAAGCGCTGCTGCGTATCCAGCAAAAGCTCAAGCCGCTCGGCTACGGCCTGCTGATCCACGACGCCTATCGTCCCTGGTATGTCACAAAAATCTTCTGGGACGCCACTCCCCCCGAAGGCAAAATCTTCGTCGCCGATCCCGCGCAGGGTTCGCGCCACAATCGCGGCTGTGCAGTGGATCTCACGCTTTACGATCTCGCCAGCGGCAAGCCCATCGAGATGCCCGGCACCTACGATGAAATGTCGCCGCGATCGTTCCCCAACTATCCCGGCGGCACCTCGCTCCAGCGCTGGAACCGTGATCTGCTTCGCCGCGCCATGGAATCCGAAGACTTCACGGTCTACGAATCCGAATGGTGGCATTTCGACTACAAGGACTGGAAGGAGTACGCGATCCTGAATGTTCCCTTCGAGAAGCTCGACCCCGTCCGTGTGACCGGCTTGGTGCATTAGGACAGTTGCCAAACTATTCTGGGAGGATTCTCTCTTGAAAAATAAATCGCGTGTCCAACCTCTCTCCCGCGCTCTGTTCTTCTTGATCCTATTCTCTCTCTCAATCCCCCAGGCCCGTGCGCAATCCGAAACCTCTCTAGCCCAGCGCATACAGAAAGTCATGACACGCCCCGAGTTCGCTCACGCCAATTTCGGCATCGAGTTCTATTCGCTCGACACCGGCAAAGTCATCTACGCTCTCAACGCCGACAAACTCTTCGTCCCCGCCTCCACTACGAAAATTCTCACCGAAGGCACGCTCCTCGCCAAACTGGGCGCGGACTACCGCTTTCATACCCGCGTCTATCGCACCGGCCCAATAAATTCGAAAGGCAAACTGAAAGGCGATCTCATCCTCGTCGCCAGCGGCGATCCCAATCTTTCGAACCGCATCCAGCCCGACGGCACTCTCGCCTTTGTCGATCAGGATCATTCCTACCAGGGTCCCGCTCTGCCCGGCGACCCGCTTTTGGTCATCAAGCAACTCGCCAAGGACGTCGCCGCCAAAGAAATTCGCAAAATCGAAGGCCGCGTACTAATTGATGCAACGCTCTTTCCGGACGGCCCTCGCGAAGGCGGCACCGAAGTCGTCATGTCCTCCATCATGATCAACGACAACGTCATCGATCTCCTCGCCAAACCCGGCGCCAAAGTCGGCGACCCCATCGTGCTCGACTCTTCGCCTCAAACTTCCTACATCCGAATCGTCAATCGCGTGCTCACCTCCCCGGCCGACTCCAAGCCCTCCCTGGAGCCGCCAGTTTTCTCTGCAAATCCTGACGGCTCGGTCGCGGTCACGCTCTCCGGCAACCTGCCGTTGGGTATTGCCTCGCAACCTGCGTCCATAGCCGTACCATCGCCCACAAAATTCGCGGAAACGGTCTTTCGTGAAGCTCTCGTCGCTGCAGGCGTCCAAATTAAGCCCATGGCCAATTCCGCCTCCGCCGATTTTTCTTCCGCGGCGCGCTCCTATACACCGGAAAATCAAGTCGCGGAACATGTTTCTCCTCCCCTCTCCGAAGAAATCAAAATTACATTGAAGGTCAGCCAGAATCTCCACGCCGGCATGGGGCCGTATCTCCTCGGAACGCTTGTCGCGAAAGACACCAAGGCGCCGCTCGACGCGGGATTTAAAGTCGAACGCGAATTTCTGCAATCCGCGAAGCTCGATCTTTCCGGCGCGGCGCAGGGCGACGGCGCCGGAGGCGATTGGGCCGATCTCTTCAGCCCAGACTTCATGGTGCACTACCTCACCTACTGGACCACTCGCCCGGACTACCAAGTCTTTTTCAAAGCGCTTCCGATTCTCGGCAAGGACGGTACCCTAGCAAAAATTCAAACAAGTTCCCCCGGTGCCGGCCACGTCCACGCAAAAACCGGCACTTTTGGCTCCGAAGACAGACTGAATGGCAAGCTGATGCTCAACGGTAAAGGCCTCGCCGGCTACGTGATCACCAAAGACGGAAAGAAACTGGCCTTTGCGGCCTACGTCAATCACCTCTCTCTCGCTCCCGACTCGGACGCCGCCCAACAGGTCGCTGGCCAGGCGCTCGGTGAAATCGCTGCAGCCGCTTACGACGCCGATCTGAGTATTTCCGCAAGCGCCGCATCCGGCGAATAGGATTGGTTCCTTCGCAATGGCCAGGTCGAATTCGATCACGGCAAGCTGACAGGCGTCACGCGGGCCGCGTCTTGCGTGGACGCGGCTGGCAACCGGCGACAAATTGAAATTCGGGGTTGGATCAAACGAGGATCTGCGGAAGTTCATCCATCGGTAACCGGCAGACTCCGCTCATTTTTCGGCCTTGAGTTTCATGACTATCATTCTGCAATGCAGTCTATCTTCAATCATTGGGAAGAATTCTTTTTGAGCAGGACTTAATTCGTCTGTATCTTTTTTGACTTCCACGAAAAAGTAACGATTCGATTTAAAGACAAGCAGGTCGGGGTTCGGAGACCAACGCAATTCAGAGTCTAATCTCCTTTTGCGAGAAAGAAAGTCTACACCGTCCTGTCCAAGAAGCTCGGTCGCCTTCTTTAACGCTCTCGCGCGCGACGGAAGTAGGTACTCTTCAAGGAGAACATGATATTTGCGCCCTAGGTAATAGCGTGCAACAAATCATTCCCCAAAGTGGTAACCTCTATCGCATTGACCACCGGCATTTGAAAGGTCACGGTCACAAAACGTGGTTCGAGCGCGGCTGTACCAATCCCGATGTAGGCGGCCTAGCTTCCAATCCCTGAGTTGTTCCGCCGGATAATAGAGAGTGATTTCAGTCATGCGGTGGCCGCGAGTAAATCGCCAACCGTCAGCAAGAAACTGGAGAACTTTGAGGCAGCGGTTGCGCTGCACTTCGTCTATTACAATTTCGTGAAGCGATGTAACCGGTAGCGCCAGAACCCAAATTAGGACACTGACCCAGCGCTTTTAGCTCAGCGCGGTCTTTCCCAGCTCCGCCACACGCCGCACATAAGTCATTTCCACCAGCCCGTGCTTCCCGTAGTACCGCAGCACGATCTTGTGGCCCGGCTCAATCCTGGCTTTCGCCTTAATCAGCGAATCCGAAAGCTCCACCCATTCCCCGTTCACCAGGTAGCTTCCTTCCCAGCCGCGCAATTCGAATCGCCCATCATTCTTCAATATGAGCGGCGCCGCATTGCACGGAATCACCTTCCCGTGCATCTTCGCCTGCGCGCACTGATATCGCCCGGAAAGGTCCACCTTCTGCGCATAGCTGGAAGGAATCGCCATCAGCAGGAGGGCTGTCAGCGGAAGGTAACGCAAGAGCCTTGAAGCCACCCGAACGTACCCCATCGGGATCTCCACATCCAGGTCGCGTAGCTGCGGGCGGCGATCCTGGCCATTGGTACAGGTGCAACTCACTGGCCATGTTGCCAGCTTTCAAGTCATTCAAAAATAAGACTTTACTTGAGTTCGATCACCAGTCGGAGGCGTTGCTGGAGCAAAACTGTGCCCTCCGTCACTCAATTAGGGAAGATTCTTGCATCGTTTTGACCGCCAAGGCCTCCTGTTGCTTCGAGAGATGTCTGCTACTCAAAGGGTAATTCTGCCGCCGCCTGCCCGTCTTTGCGCGGGTCCGAAGCCCCGTAGTTCACCCCCGCGCCAAAATCACGCAGTACCGCTTGTCCCCCGCCCACCGCGCTGGTGAACGCACCCTTCAGATCGATCTTGTGTCCCTTGCCGGCGACTTCTTCGCGCACCTTCTGCGAAAATCGGTTTTCCATCATCACGTCGCACCCGCCAAACGTCTGCTTGCTGAAGCGCGGGGCTTCCAGCGCCGCCTGAATGTTCATCTTGAAGTCCGCGAGATCCGCGATGAATTGCGCGTGGGCCTGCGACTGGTTCCACCCGCCCATGATTCCAAATGCCACCCGCGTGTCGCCCTTCTGCGCAAACGCCGGAATAATCGTGTGCAACGGCCGCTTCCTCCCTGCCAGCGCGTTCGGCGAAGACGGATCCAAGCTGAACAGCCCGCCGCGGTCGTGCAGCGCAAACCCCGTTCCCGTCGCGACGATTCCGGAACCAAACGATTCGTAGTTGCTTTGAATCATCGAAACCATGTTTCCGTTCCGGTCCACCACGCTCAAGTACGTCGTATCGTTTCCCCCCGACATTTCTCCCGCGCCCGCCTCGCAGTTCGCACGATTCGAATCGATCCGCTTCGCCCTCTGCGCCGCCCACTCTTTCGAAATCAGCGTTGCCACCGGCAGCTTCTGCTTCCTCGGATCACCGATGTATTTCACTAAATCCGCGTAAGCCAGCTTCTTCGCCTCGATCATCGCGTGCAGCGCATTCGCCGAGCCAAAGCCCCAATCCTTCTGCCCCAGCGGAAACATCTCCATGATGTTCAACATCTCCAGAGCCGCCATCCCCTGCACGTTCGGCGGCAATTCGTAGACAATCCAGTCGCGATACGTCGTGGAAATCGGCTCCACAAATTCGCTCGAATAGTCCGCCAGATCCTCGCCACTCATCGGCCCGCCATGACGCTTCATCGACTCCAGAATCTTCGCGGCAATTTCACCTTTGTAGAACGCGTCCCGGCCATGCTGCGCAATCTGCTGCAGCGACCACGCCAAATCCGGATTGCGAAACACGTCGCCCACTTTCGGCGCGCGGTCCCCCGGAAGATACGTCTGCGCAGCCGCTTCATCTCTGCGCAGATAATCCACTTCGGCCGCCCAATACCCCGCTGTCCATTCCGGCACCGGAAATCCGTCCTGCGCCGTTCGAATCGCCGCCGCCAAATCTTCCGCCAGCTTTTTCCTTCCAAATTTGTCCGCCAGCTTCTGCCATCCATCCACCGCGCCCGGCACGGTGATCGCATTCACGCCCTGCTGCGGCATGCTGCGAATTCCCTGCTTCTGCAAATATTCGATCGTCAGTCCTTTCGGCGCCCATCCGCTCGCATTCAAGCCATACAATTTGTTCGCCTTCGCGTCGTACACGATCACAAACAAATCCCCGCCGATGCCGTTCATCATCGGCTCCACGACGCCCATCATCGCGTTCGTCGCAATCGCCGCGTCCACCGCATTCCCTCCGCGCTCCAATATCCGCACACCCGCCTGCGCCGCCAGCGGCGATTCCGCCGCCACGATCCCGCCCCGCGAAATCACCATCGACCGCCCCTGCGAACGGTCCTGCGCCCGCGCCCCCATCGCGGTCATCGTCATGCCCGCAAGAACACACAGCAGGAGCGCTTGTCTCTGAATACTCTCCGTACTCACAAGGATCTCCTTGCCCAAACTCATGGTCTTCCTGCTACACCACAGGAATCCCTCCCACGCCGGTCGCGGGCAGGATTTCGTGCGGTATCAGCTTTGTCTCTGGAGTTAACGGCATTCGACGGCGAATTATAGTGCAGCTATGCCGGGCCGCCTAGCAAAACACCATGCGAATATTGGGCAGGCGTACGAAGTTCTGGCCCCTTCAATGCGGCTCACGACTCAGCCTGATCGTCGGATCTGCCGCGAACTCTGGGTTCGTTTTGGCGCTCTTGGCCTTTGGTCGGCGGGTGCTCTGCGCAAACGTGAGATGCAAACTGTTGGTCGCGCTGGCGTTCGAAGTTCTGCATCATCTCGTCTAGAGAATTGCCATGCGGCGGACCCGAAGGTTTGAACGCCCAGGCACATCGAGAGCAAGACCATAACTCGCTCTTCGCGGATTTGATCCAAATTATCTTCCTCATGGTTGCCCCTTGGACGGAGTACTTCCCTGTTGCTTCAATATTTCCTCTACGGCTTGGCGCCCTGGCGCCGGAACTGGCGCAGGCGTTTTCTCGAGCTCTTCTGCAAGCGCTGCAGCCTGCCGGAGAACTGTCTCGACTATCGCAATGGGAACTTGCTCGAAATACGTTTCCCTGTATCGCATCGCAGCCTCTCCTTTGGCTGCGTGCAACGTAGCAGCCTTCCATTCATACGGGGAAAATCTTCTAAATGTCTTCTCATTAACGCAGCGCCTCCTTAAGGGAAAGTCAGATGGTATTAGCGCGGCTCAGTCAGTTTCCCGTGTGTTAGCGCAGCTGAGTCAGTTTCCCGTGGATGGTGCTAGCGCGACCGAGTCAGCTTCCAGTGGATGGAGTCGGCTAGAGAGGAGAGGGTACCTTTAGCTCCGCATTTTTCTGTTGCACGCGGCACTGCGTCTGTGGTGGTAATGCGTGGCGTTAGTTTTACGTTTGCGGAGTGGGAGGCGCACCTTGAAAATGAGCCGCGTGGCATCTCATTTCAGGACCCTGGATTTGGGGGATGTTCCTCATTCGCGCAATGGCAAACACAAGCTGATTGTTTCGATGATTCTGCGCGACCTCGACCAGCTCAAGAACCGCGCGGCCCTTAGGGTGCCTTTGGCCGAACTGAAAGACACTAAGGAGAATGTCCGTTCTGCGTTGAACCGCGCTACTCGAAAATCCAAACGGAATGTCTCGACAGCCACCGACGAGAACTTCCTGTACGTTTGGAACGTAAGCGGGGACTGATCGGCGCTTGTTTTTTGTCGCTTACGGTTTTGTGTCCGGTATGCTCGTATCTGGATCTGACTTCACAGATACTGCGCTTGGAACTTCCTTCCCTGAGTTATTTCCCTGGCGCGTGAGATAGACGAAGAACGGAGTCACCTCGAACGCCATCTTCTCGTCTTTGGCTACCCCGCCTGCCGGCTTGGACTTGAGCATCTGCAGCTGATTGTTCCACGGTTCGACTTTGATGCGGCCGCCCAGCGGCAGCGCGGCAATGACGTTGCCCGACGGCTTTTCCGCGGACGGCTCCGCGGAGCCGGTCGTCCAGCCTGCCGCGACCCTGCTGCCTAGGTGCGGGCTGACCAGATTGGGGATCTCCTTTGAACGGTTCTTCAGCGCTTCGAGAAAAAGTGGCGCGTTTCCGGGCTGATCCTTGTAGGGCGACTTCTTCAGTAATTCGATTCCCTGCTGTGTCGCCGCCTGTTCCTCTTCGGGTGTGCGCGTAAAACCAAAGTGGCGGAACGTCTCCTTTTCCTCAAATCGCAGGCGATTGAAAAACGCAAATTGTGTGCCCATGCGGTGTCCGAGCACGACGTGGCCGAGTTCGTGCGCGAGGATGGCCGCAAGGCTGGCCTCGTCCGGAAGCACATCCACCAGGCCGCGGCTCAGGACGATGGTGTGGCCCATCGTGAACGACTCAAGCGTTGAGGTCATCAGAACGCGGCAGCGGACTGCCGGCTGGATATCGAGGTTATTGGTGACCTCGAGATTGTTAACCACCGTCTCCAGCACCTTATCGACGTCCCCATACGGGGCCATCAAGCCCAGCTGCTCCATCTTCGTCGCGACGTTGTCTTCGGCCTGCCGGCTCCAGGCGCGCTTCGCTTGAATCGGCGAATAGTCGTTGGCGATCTCCGACTGGTCCTTCACTGCCATCGGCGTCTCTACCAGGACTTTGCTCAGCTCTTGCTCTTCCCGTGCGTAGTCGGGAGCGTAGCTCCAAAGTCGCGTCTGCGCCTTGAACGTCGCGACTGCTTGGCTGTCCACTTCTTCGCTATAGATGAACGCAGGGAGCCATTCGTTCTTCCCCGCATTCGTGCGCCAACTATCAAAACTGAAGTAGAAGCTGGTCTGGGACCTGCCGCTATAGCCGCCGTTGAAGCGCACAATGTGGTAATCCTGATCTTCCACCCAGATGCGTCCGACGAAGCGCCCTTTGTCGGGCTTCGATGATGGATCGACGTCGAATACCAAACAGCGAATATCTCCCAGGAACTCGCGGCCCACATATTTAAAATTGTAATGCTGGCGGTCGAAGCCGTTGGTGTCCAGGTAGATCATTTGCAGGAAGCCGCGCGGGAGAAATTCCATCGAGAAGATGCTCCCCAAGCCGCCAAATAGGTTGTGTTTGGTTCGAGTGCCCCTGATCAGCGGCTCGAGCTCCACGCCCTTCGAGAGCTCAGCGCGGCCGAGACAATACTTGTCGCCATTCGGCACGGCGCCCCCTGCCTTAGTAGGGCGGAGTATCTGGATGTAGGTTTCCACGATTGGTGAATACTGGCGAAGCGACTGCACTTCCGCCTGTTCTTGCGCCACGATCTTGTCCACCACTTGCGCCAGGGTGATCTGCTGCTGGCCAGCCGCAGGAAGTGGGATCGCACCCAGCACCAGTGTCAGCGCCACGGGCAGGATCTTCAGGGTACGCATAATGCCTCTCAAACTGAACGTCATGGATTTAGGCTGTACATGGCAGGCTACCCTCCAATAGCCACGCTTCCATCTGTACAGAGGGTCAGTTTAGGGTCAGGAGTACTAACCGATTGGCTACGCGGACGAAATGGCGGCCCAGCGTGAGAGAAAACTTGCCAGGCGCGTCGTTCCGATGAAGGATGCAAGTTAACCATAACACCCCCACCCCCCTGTTTTTTGTAAGTGTGGAATCTAAAGGACTTAGCGATCCTGTAAGTTCTTTGAATGCAACACTTATGGGAGATGTCATAAGTGTTGCAGCTAAAGGGCTTAGGGAAGGCAGAAAATGGGAATGCGAAAATGGAAAATGGGCGAGTGTGAAAGGAAAGGAGTTAGGGAAGAAACGCGTTTGGTCGTTTGAAGCCTCGAAGGTTGGAAAGTTTGAAGGCCAGGAGGAGATGGAGAACGAGGGAGGCAAAGGGAGGCGCTCCTTTCTCCGGCGTGCTGAAGGAGAAGGAGAGTGTACCGCGAAAGGTACTGGCTGTCAATGTTTATTTAGTGTGTAATTCGAATGATTCCGGAAAGTGCTGAAAGGATGTGGGTTGCCGATCCGTAGATGCAAAGACCCTGAAAAATCGCAGGGTGCGGCCCCCGGCTGTGGTCAACATCGGTTTCTAATTATGGAAGCGCAGCAGGCGTGGGCACGTCCACCCTGGATGGGGTACGCATCACTGTTTCCGTCCCGTTAAATAGGTTGGTGGGATTCACAATAAATGTCGTCTCAAACACTCTCTGATTGAGGATGAAGCGGAACTCTAACTTTTCCTCGGGATGCGAGATTAGCGGCTTCCCCTCGACGATGCTGGGGAAAGACATGACTATCGCCGATACCCTGTTATCGTTTCCATGCCCCATACGAGCCGTTACGGCATGAGTTTGGCCATTCGCCGTTCGCAACCCCGCGCAGGCAAACATGTGATTCACTTTAAGAGCTACAGAAGTTTTTCGATCCTCAAAGGCATAATCCAGAAAACTGGTTCCCTCTGGCCCCGGACGCTTCAGAGCGACAACGATCGTAATTTCGTCTGCAGGGTTATACCAACGTTCGTCCATATTTGTGGGATTGCTGCCTGGCTCCAAGACAACTCCGCTGCGATAGTTAGCCCACTTCTCATCCAGGCTGATTAGCCGTTCCGCCGCAGCTTGCATCGGTTTCACGGACACCAGGCGCACCAGATATTCTGCTTCATCGGGCTTGACTTGCTTAGCGGGAAAACTCGGAGAAATTGAATCGATTCTCTGCGCCATTTCTTCCGAAAATAATCCTGCAAACGCAGGATGCTCATAATTGCACTGCGTATCCTGTGTGGCCGTCGTGATGGTGTGAGCCCACGGCGAATCGTTCAACACCTGCAGGGCTTCCGCCTCCGTCCATTCTTCAGAAGGCTTGCTCAAAAACGGCAGATTCGCTGTTATAGGAATTGAGCCTGCGACGAGGGCAAGGCTGCAAATAGCCCGCAAACCAACTTGAAATAATCCGCGGAGGAGGAGAGAAGAGAAGCGCATGGTGGCAACTCCTTACGCGCATCCGATTCGACTTGATTCTAAACGAAGCGTTATAGGCAGGGCAATATGAACTCGAAGTGCCATACAAAACCAGCCGGAGCGGAACTTAGGCCGAGCTATCGACGTACTTTCTGCATGGGATTGCATGATAGATTTGTCCGCAAGGAGAATGGCCTATGGAGAGTTGGGGGCAGCATCTCCGGTTTGCCGCGCGCCAGCTAAGGCGTAATCCAGGGTTTACCGTGACCGTCATCATCACCCTGGCGCTCTCCATCGGCGCGAACACGGCGATCTTCTCCTTGGTGAATGCGCTCATGCTGAAGAGCCTGCCCTATTCGCATCCCGAACGGTTGGGCACGATTTATACACGGATCACTGGCTCCAGGGCCTCCGACGAACGGCACGGCCTGAATGGTGAGCAATGGGAGCTGTTACGCGACAATGTCCCCGCTTTGATCTCCGCTGTTTCAAGTCGAGGAACTTCAGGCGTCAATCTCAAATGGGGATCCCAGGTGCAGTATCTCCGCGCGGGACGCATCTCGGCGAACTACCTCGATGTGCTAGCCATTCAGCCAATGATAGGGCGCAGTTTCTCTCCGGACGAGGACCGCCGGCACGGCCCCAAGGCGACCATCCTGAGTTTCAGTTTGTGGCGAAACACCTTCAGCTCTAATCCCAATATTCTGGGCCAGGCCATTCTATTGAAAGGCGAGCCGTACACAGTCATCAGCGTGCTTCCTGAGGGCACAACTACTCCCTTGAACGCCGACCTATATACGGCCCTCCAGCCCAGCCGCGACGGCGAGGGTGGGGGAACGAACTTTGAGTCCATCACGAGGCTACGCGATGGCGCTACCCGGCAGGAAGCCGATGGCGAAATCAACCGCGCATGGTCCGTCCGTGCTCACCGCTATGAATCAACGAACAACCCCGGGGTGCAAGTCACCTACCACTCCGTTCCGCTCCAGAAGGGCCAGACCGATACCTTGCGTCCGCACGTGCTGGCGCTGATGCTCGCTGCCGGCTTCATACTACTCATCGCTTGCGCCAATCTGGCCGGGTTGACTCTGGTCCGCATGATGCGGCGCACCTCGGAAGTGGCCACTCGTCTGGCGCTGGGCGCCTCGCGCTGGCAGATCCAAAAGCAGTTCTGGATCGAGAACCTGCTATTGGCTCTTGTCGGCGGAGCCGCTGGCATCGGTGTGGGCCTGCTCATCTTGCGTGGCCTCTTGCTGCTGTTGCCCGAGCACTTTCTCCCTGTTGCGCGCGTCCCCCTCGACGGCCGCGTGATGGCCTTCACGCTAGTCGTCTCGCTGTTGACCAGCATTCTGTTCGGCATGCTCCCGGCGCTTGCAACTCGGAATGTGGACCTACGCTCGTCGATGGGCAGCCGTGCCGTGGCCAAAGTCGGCAGCCTGCGCCAGACGCTGATCGTTGGCGAGGTCGCCCTTACTGTCGTGCTGCTGGCCGCTTCCGGCCTGCTCATCCGCACCTTGATCCATTTGGAGACGCTGCCGCCGGGTTTCAATCCTAACGGAGTGATGACCGCCAAGGCCTCGCTCGATGACGCCCGCTTCCACGATCCCGCGGCCTTCAGAAAGCTATTGGACGAGGGCACAGCCGCCATGCGGCAGATTCCCGGCGTGCAGAATGCTGCAGTCGGATTGAGCCTGCCTTACGAGCGCACGCTGAACGCCGGGGTCACCCTCAGCGACGGCAAAGAGGCCGGGCAGCAGGATGGGACAGATCTGGTCTACGTCACGCCCGGATATTTCGGCACATTGCAGATGCCTGTGCTTGCGGGCCGCGTTTTTACCGATGACGACGGTCCAAATGCTCAGCACGTGACCGTGGTGAACCAAGCCTTCGCCCGCAAGTTCTATGGCGGAGCAAATCCCGTGGGCCGCTATATCAACAAAGATATGGCGATCGTGGGCGAAGTAGCAGATGTCTCCGTTTCCTCCGGTCTGTACGAAGGCGCTCCGCTCATGAGCGAGCAGGCGATGTACATCCCGGCCGCGCAAGTGAATGCGCAGTCTCTCTCGCTGGTGCATGTGTGGTTTCAACCGGACTGGGTTGTCCGCACAGCCGGCCCGGTGGAAGGGTTGACTGCGCAGATGCAACGCGCGCTGGCGAGCGCAGATCCCAATCTGCCCTTCTCGGGCTTCTACAGCATGCAGGACCTGCTCGCAAAGACCCTGGCAATGCAGCGTGTCGAAGTGGCGCTGCTGGGCGCCATGGCGGCACTGGCGCTGCTACTGAGCGCCGTCGGCATTTTCGCGCTGGTTGCTAACATGGTGGCGCAGAGGACGCGCGAGATCGGCATCCGCATGGCCCTGGGCTCGACCGTCGGACAGGCCATGGTGCAGGTCGGCCGCTCCGGGGCGGGCGCCTCGTGCGTGGGGCTTTTTGTGGGACTCGTCCTTTGCGCGGGAGCGTTGCGCGTAATGCGCAGCGTGCTCTATGGAGTAGGCATCTACGATGCACCAACCCTGAGCACCGTGGTGCTCACCCTTTTATTGGTTACGCTTCTGGCCACAACCCTGCCAACCCTGAGAATTGCGAAGATCGACCCAGCCAATACATTACGTGAAGAATAGAACGGTCTTCAGTTCTCAGTTCTAAGTGTTTAGTTCGAGAAACGAAGGCTAAGAGTTCGGCCGCTTGATTTCCTCTTTCCGGTCGAGTCGTTTGGCGCTGAGTGAGTTTCCGATTACGGCGTTAGAACGTAGTCGCTGGCGCGACGGACGCTTCGCGTGCTATGCTCCTTACGTCATGCTGCAAGGTAGAGCTTTTAACTGCGATTTTCGGTTTCCTCTGATTTTCCTAAGCCAAGCAAAATCAATAGGTTGCAAACGAAAAAAGATTCAATTCCCATAGCCGTTAGATCGGT
>QHYE01000088.1 GCA_003224055.1 Acidobacteriota bacterium
CTTGCAAATGTCCGACTACAAACACCCCGAAGTTCTCGTTTCCACCGATTGGGTCGCGCAGAATCTGAATTCGCCCAATCTCCGCCTCGTCGAAGTCGACGTGGACACCACCGCCTACGATCAGGGCCACATCCCCGGCGCGGTCGGCTGGAACTGGCAGACACAGCTCCAGGACAACATCCGCCGCGATCTGATCGACAAGTCCACGCTTGAGAAGCTTCTCGGCGCTTCCGGCATTTCCAATGACACCACCATTCTTCTTTACGGCGACAACAACAATTGGTTCGCCGCCTACGCCTTCTGGCAACTGAAATATTACGGCCACAAGGACGTCCGGCTCATCAATGGCGGCCGCAAGAAATGGCTCGAAGAGAAGCGCCCGCTGACCAAGGGTCCCGTCAACGTGGCGCTGGCCACTTATCGCGTCTCCGGCCTCAATGAATCCCTTCGTGCCTACAAAGATGATGTCCTCTCCGTTGTGGAAGGCCGCAAGCCCGGCCAGCTCGTGGATGTTCGTTCCGTCGACGAGTTCACCGGAAAGATCATTGCTCCTCCGGGAATGACCGAAACCGCCCAGCGCCCTGGACACATTCCCAAAGCCGCGAATATCCCGTGGGCGCAGGCTTCCAACGATGACGGCACTTTCAAGTCGCTCGAGGATCTTCAGAAGCTCTATCAGTCCAAGGGCATCTCCGGCGCCGATGAAGTCATCGCGTATTGCCGGATCGGGGAACGCAGTTCGCATACCTGGTTTGTTCTGAAGTATTTGCTCGGCTACAACAACGTGCGCAATTATGACGGCTCGTGGACCGAATGGGGCAACCTCATTGGCGCTCCCATCGTCAACGAAACCCGTGCCGGCCAGCAGGAGCAGGCCGCCTCCGCCCGCTAACCTCGTTTTTGTAGTGGCCGGTCTTTAGACCCGTCATCTCAGCCGAGCAGCGGCATAAGTTTGCACGTGCAGCACACAGAGCAGGGAACTGGATGGGGAGGCCCACTGTCTCCAGGCTTCACCTTTCCAGCTCTCATTCGGTGGCGCGGTCGCCAAGTGGTAAGGCAAAGGTCTGCAAAACCTTTATCGGCGGTTCGATTCCGCCTCGCGCCTCCAAAATTTTCTCGCAAGATCGCGGTACAACTCAAACACAAAGGGGGAAATGTCATGAGCAAGATTCTTTCGGAAGTGCTCGAAGCCAATCAAAAGTACAGCGCCGGCTTCGGTGAAAAAGGCAAACTCGCTCTCCCGCCGGCGCGCCGCTTCGCCATTCTCACCTGCATGGACGCGCGCCTCGATCCCGCCAAGTACGCCGGCCTCGCCGAAGGCGATGCCCACGTTATCCGCAACGCCGGCGGCCGGGCCAGCGACGATGCCATTCGCTCTCTGGTCATCAGTTATAAACTTCTCGGCACCCGCGAATTTTTCGTCATTCACCATACGGATTGCGGCATGGAATTCTTCACCAGCGATGTCATGCGCGGCTTGCTGGCTTCCAGCTTGGAAACAGCGGAGTTGACCGCCCAGGGGTTCAAGGATGTCGGCAAGGGACCGGGATCCCGTGCCGGTGAATTCATCGAGTGGCTCACCATCAAGAATCAGAAGCAGGCTGTCCTCGACGATGTTGCGCGCATTCGCAACCATCCTCTCGTGCCCAAATCCATTCCCGTCTACGGTTTCCTCTACGACGTGCGTTCCGGAAAACTCATCGAGGTCGAAGGCGCCAAATCCGCAGGAGCCGCCGGATAACAACGAGCAACCAACCGATAGCGTCTAACGCACGGCCTCGGGCAAATCAAGTCCGCCCCATGGATCACTTGCGTATGCGCCGTTTTATTTCCCCAGTAGGCAATCTGTTGAACTCATTTTTTGTAACCAACCGCTTTACTTCCGGCATCAAACTGGTTCACGGTAGGGCTGTAAGGAGGCATAATCATGAATTCCAAGCAAGTGGTTCTCATTACCGGCTCCAGCACCGGCTTCGGCAGGCTGTTCGCCGAAACCATGGCTCGTAAGGGGCACACTGTCTTTGCGACGATGCGTGATCCGGGAGGCCGCAATGCCAAGAACGCCTCCGAGATTCGCGCGCTTGCGGAGAAGGAGTCACTGCCCATTCATGTCCTTGAAATGGATGTAACCAACGATATCTCGGTTGAGCGCGCGGTGGATGCCGCCGTGGCCAAAGCCGGCCGCATCGACGTCGCCATCAACAACGCAGGCTACTATCTTTCCGGACTGGAGGAAGCTGTCACCACCGAACAAGCGCAGCGCCTGATGGACACGAATTTTCTTGGCCCGGTGCGCGTAAATCGCGCCGTGCTTCCGCACATGCGGCGCCAACGCGGCGGCGTACTTATACACGTCAGCAGCGGCGCTGGCCGCGTGGTTCTTCCTTCTGCTGGTTTCTATTGCGCCAGCAAATTTGCACTCGAGGCGCTGGCCGAGGCGTACAGCTACGAACTTGCCGCGCAAGGAATTGAATCCGTGATTCTCGAACCCGGTCAATATGAGACTCCTGTTTTCGGCAATACAGTGACGGCTGCCGATGAGGCTCGTACCAATACGTATGGCGCTGTCAAGGAGATCCCGGCGAAGATCAACGCGGCACTTTCCTCAACGGCCGGCAATGCTCAGGAAGTCGCGGAGGCCGTTCTACGGATTGTCGAGACTCCCGCGGGAGAGAAGCAGCTGAGGTATTTCGTCGGCCCCCAAGACTTCGGTCTCAACGAGATCAACGCCCTCTCAAAGCGAGTGCAAACCAGCATGCTAGAAGCTTTCGGCCTCACTGCCGACACTAAATTCCTCAAAGGTAAAGCAGTCGGCGCCGTCTAGCTCTCCCTTGCACGAACACCTTTTCGAAGGATCCGTGAACAAAAGATTTGCGTTCGAATGGCGCAGCACGATCACACTCTGGTAAGCCCATTTTCGGACCGCATGTCGTAGCCACCGACGGTGCGAGCCCCACATAGCCAGCCACTACCGCCGTCCATCCGGCTCATCCCCCAGGCTCGCCGGCGCTCGCCACTCGCGCCTGTGCTTGCTGAGGTATGATCGAGGAACCCATCCGACCTCCGTCAGCCGGCAAGGAGGAGCACGCCATGTCTGCTCAGAACAAGTCCTCTCGAATCGACGAGTGGATGCTGCAAAAGGTCTATCGAGCGGCGGGGCAGCCCGCAGTCCGGCTCGGGCTTCGAAACGGCGTGGAGGTTTCGCCAAAAGGCGCGCTGCCTGCGGCCAACATCGTCATACAGGACCGGAAAACTCTCTTCCGTCTGCTACTCGATCCGGAAGCTGAGTTCGGCGATGCCTACAGCAAGGGGCGAATCACGCTCGACGGAGATCTCGTTTCCTCGCTCGAAATCGTGTATCGCTCCATGACGGAAGTCGCGCATCCCAGCTGGTACGTCAACCTCGTCTCAAAGTGCATGGAATATGTTCAGCGCAACTCCTTGCGCGGCTCGCGTCGAAATATTCAGCAACACTACGATCTGAATACCGATTTTTACCAGCTCTGGCTCGACCCGCAACTCGTCTATACCTGCGCTTACTATCCGTCTCCCGGTGCAACGCTGGAGCAGGCGCAAGTCGCGAAGTTGGACTACGTTTGCCGCAAGGTGCAACTCCAGCCCGGGGAGCGTGTCGTGGAAGCGGGCTGCGGCTGGGGCGCTTTGGCCATTCACATGGCCAAAAACTTTGGAGTGACCGTCCGGGCATTCAATATTTCACGCGAGCAAATCCTGGTCGCCCGCCGGCGGGCAAACGAACTGGGACTCAGCCACCGGGTGGAATTCATCGAAGACGATTATCGGAACATCGCCGGCGAGTGTGATGCGTTTGTCTCGGTAGGAATGTTGGAGCACGTTGGACGGCAACACTACCGGGACCTGGGGAGTATCATCCACCGCTCGCTCGCCAAAAACGGCCGCGGGCTCCTCCACTTTATAGGGCACAATCATCCGCTTCCCTTCAGCACTTGGACCAGAAAACACATTTTTCCCGGTGCCTACGCACCCACGCTGGGTGAAGTCATGCAAGTCTTTGAACCTTGGGATTTGTCCGTCCTGGATGTCGAGAACTTGCGGCTCCACTATGCAAAGACACTGGAGCACTGGTTGGCGCGATTCGAGAAGCGCGAGCAGCAGATATCCGAAATGTTCAGCCCGGAATTCATGAGAGCCTGGCGGCTCTACCTCGCCGAATCTGTCGCCGGATTTCGTGTTGGCACGCTTCAACTGTTTCAAATCGTTTTTGCGCGAACGGACTGCCGGCGAATTCCATGGACGCGCGCGCACCTGTATACAAAGGAACGGCACGAAGAGCAGGAGACCACATGGATGCATGCGACGTCCTGATCGTCGGAGCCGGTCCTGCCGGAACTTCCTGCGCCTGGAAACTGCGCGATTCGGGCCTGAGTGTCGTGATCCTGGACCGCCAGACCTTTCCCCGGGACAAGGTGTGCGGTGGATGGATTACCCCGCCCGTCGTCGAAGAACTCGAAATGGATCTCCAGGAATATTCACGCGGCCATGTTCTACAGAGCATCCACGGTTTTCGCACCAGCCGCATGGGCAGCCGCGAAGTGGAAACCGATTATGGCCGGCCCATCAGCTATGGAATTCGCCGCTGCGAGTTCGATGATTTCCTGCTAAAGCGCTGCGGTGCGCGCATTCACCAGGGCGTTCCTCTTGCCAGCCTGGAGCCATCGGGCGATCGCTGGATTGTCAACAGCCAGTTCAACGCCCGGCTGATGATCGGCGCCGGGGGCCATTTTTGTCCGGTTGCCCGGTTGCGGGGGGCCAACGCTCGCCAGGAAGTCAGCGTCGCCGCGCAAGAAATGGAATTCGAGATGTCAGAAACCCAGCGCGAACAATGCTCCATCCGGCCGGAGATTCCGGAGCTTTATTTTTGTGCTGACATGAAGGGTTACGGTTGGTGCGTTCGCAAAAAGAGCTTTCTCAACATCGGCTTGGGGCGGCTCGATCCCCATGCCCTTCCCAATCACCTTGCCGCCTTCGGCGCCTTTCTGAAGAAAACGCGAAAGGTCGCTTTTGATCTGCCTGCGAAGATGGCGGGCCATTCGTATCTTCTGTACGGACGTGCCAAACGAAACGTGGCTGGAGATGGTGTCCTGCTGATCGGCGATGCCGCCGGTTTGGCGTATTCTCAGAGCGGCGAAGGCATACGGCCGGCGATTGAGTCGGGACTCCTTGCGGCCAAAGCCATCCTGGCCGCGGGCGGAGCCATTGGTCCGTCACTTTCGGAAACATATCGCTGCCTGCTCGCGCAGCGCTTCGGAAAAGTGCAGGAAGAATGGGCTTTCGACATGGGCCGTCATCTTCCAACGCGGCTGGTGAGTTCCCTCGCCCGAATTCTCTTGGCAAGCCCGTGGTTCTCTCGCCGCGTCATCCTCGATCGCTGGTTTCTCCATTCCGATGAACCCGCCCTGGTTTGCTGAACAAAACATGGTTGCCGGCTCTGTTCGAAAGGCAATTGCGGTCGCTGGTCCAATAGCTTGTTTACATAAGCGGATGCGAGTCAGGGGGAAAAGAAGGACTACGCCAGGCATTCTGAGGGCTTTTTGTCCTGATGGCGATGATGTCCACCGTTTTTACATCCGCCTCTTGCAAGCTTACCTTCTCTCCTCTCTCTTCGAACGGTTTGAGGAAGTCTGGATCTTCCCAGGCGCCATCTTCCACCTCTTCCCAACTGAAGAGCTTGTAGTCACCCGGCGCAATTCCGCGAAGATCAAAATGCCCGAATTGATCTGTCGTTGCCTGTTTGTAGAGGCGCAACTGCCCGCGGTGAGCTTCGTCCGGCACCAGCACGACCCGCAATCCCGCGGCGGGAACTCTATCAGCGTCGGTGATCGTTCCTTGCACGCGTGCACCTTGGGGGCTGATGGTCACTTCGAGTGAAGCTTGCGTGCCGCGAATGAGAGTGAATCCATCATCGAGCCCGTCCCTCGTTCCATAGCGAACTGCCTTGAGATAGCAGTCTTTCGATTGCCCGATAACCCTCAAGCGGTAGGTTCCCTCGGACACGTCTCTTAATACGAAAAGGTCGCCGCTCGTTATCCTTGCTGGGCTTACAGAGGACATGACCGAATCGACTGCGGATGCATACACAGTCAACTCATCTCGTTCCAGACTGGGCTTGCCGTCCCAGGTCACGTGGCCGGAGACCGCGACGCCAGGTGCAATCGTCAGATTTATACCTTCCACATCTGCATTCCCGACTTCAACGCTCTGCCGTGCCTGATATCTTTTGCCCTCATCAAACCAGAACGCGGAAAGCACGTAAGAGCCTGGCAGCACATTGGTGATTTCAAAGGAGCCGTCGGGCTTCTCGACGTGAACCTGTTGGTCGGGGAAGCTCCAGGCCAGGCCGGTATTGCGAGGCTGCAATACAATGTTGACCCCGGCGCCGGAACGCTTGGCCGAAACCATATTGTAGACGCGGCCGCGGATCCTAAATACCGTGACAGGCCGCAGGAGAATTTCAACAGAAGTGATCTCGTCGCCGGCTTTGACGGTAATGGTAGAAGCTCTGGCCGGATCAGGGCTTCCAGGGTAATACGTTGGTGCGTAGCCGCGTTCAGAATCGTCGCTGAGGCCCGTTTGGATTTGTTGTTGTCCGACGATTTGGACACCGGGTTTGTATTTCGCACTCACGAAATATCGGCCCGGTTGCAATCCGAAGAGGCGGTACTCGCCGAGATCGTTCGTGGGAACCATTAGCTCTGGCGACAGCTTTCGCTTTCCCTCCCTATAGACTTCTCGCAACGCACTTACCTGCGCCCAAGGGAGCGGCTCACTGTCCTCGTTCAGGATTCTTCCAGCGATGACACTCCAAGGAATCAAGCGGAAAAGAAGGTCTTTCAGATTCTGGCCCGTGGAGAGTCTGAGGTCGGACCCCGGGTCGCTTGGCGTTTTCTGCCCATATTCCTGCGTGACAAAACCGTTGCGAATAACTTTCAAGCGATAGCGACCTGGATCGATCCCCTTGATTTGGAAGCGCCCGCCCGCGTCCGTCGCGACGGAAACTGTGTGGGTTCGATCCTCCAAGATTTGCAGCTCCACTGTTGCGGATCTCAGCGGCTCGCTTCCGGCAAGTTTCACGACCATCCCGGAGAGGCTGCACAGTTGCTGCTGTGGTCGGCTGGGCGAGCTGCTTCGCTTCGGCGACTGCGCCGCTGTCGGCAAGGCGAGCAAGAACGCCAGGAAGCTAGATACTGGAGTCTCATTCAAGGCCACCAACAGGGTGAGCCTAGCACTCACACCATTTGAGTGGCAAACCTGCTGTCCGCCAGCTTTTCTAGTGTCGGACGCGGCCAACCGGATCAGCTTTTTCGTTTGGTCGAGATTTCCAAAGCCATTCCGTTTTGCCACGTCGGCGCGTGAAAGAGATTCATCGAATGAAACGTAATAAGCAGCATGAAGCCTGGTATTCGTGTCCGTCGCGCCATATGGGGTTTAGTCATTTTCCTGGCCTTTATTGGATCCGCCGTCGCAGTACGGAGGATGGTACATCTGGTCCCTATCATAGTCGGAGGCTATCATCCGCCCGGCGTCACATCCAATCCTGTGGCTGCACAGTTCGGCGCCCTGGATGATTTGTTTGCGCGCTATCCGATCCTGACCCTTGTTCATATCGTGCCTGGCTTGCTTTTCATGGTCCTGGGTCCATTGCAATTCAGTCCAACCATTCGGGCCCGCCATCTCCGGTGGCATCGCTGGAGTGGTCGCGTTTTTGTCGTTTGCGGTGTTGTGATTGGCATTTCGGCGCTGGTGATGAGCTTTGGCATGCCGGCTATTGGGGGCCTCAATCAGGCGGCGGCGACGACCTTGTTCGCCTCGTTCTTTCTATTCGCGTTGTGCAAGGCGTTTTGGCATATCCGGCGGCGCGAAATCCCGCTGCACCGCGAGTGGATGATTCGCGCCTTTTCCATCGGAATCGCCGTGGCTACTATCCGCCCCATCATTGGCACGTTCTTTGCCACCAGCCGCTTTTCAGGCCTGACGCCCCATGAATTTTTCGGCATCGCATTCTGGATCGGCTTTGTCCTGCATCTCATCGCGGCAGAAGCTTGGATTCACGCGGCGTCGCCCCAGCAGAAAACGGTTGGCGCTCGAATAACTTAAGAATCTTCTTCGCATTTGCAGGCTTCATATCTGATTATTGCATTATGAAAGGGCGCGTTTTCCGAAACGGACACACTACTCATTTTTCCCTTGATCTCTTTTAGCATTATGGTACAACTCCACCTGGATAACACTGCGCAACCCGCCTTTCACTCGTCTTTTCCAATTCTGAGGATTCATTTCCACCGCTGAGTCGCGCCCAGGGGCGTGGTGCTCGTAAACCACCTGGAATCATAGACTTTCAAAAGTCTATCAAAACAAACAACTTCAACTCGGGATTGTATACTTGACACCACTAGTGTATCTTGTCCTTGCCGTGACAGGGCTAGTCTGCGTAATTGTGATTGGGGCACATCTCAAAAGTCTTAGAGGTTGCAGAGTATCTAGCGCAGAACTGAGTCGTATGTTTTCTATCGAAAATATCAAAATATGTGTACTCCCCGTAGACGAACAGAAATTGTTTTCGCCGATTGATTTGCTCAAGGCCGCTAGGGGTGAGAGAGAGGTTAAATCCTTTGACGGTTACACTGCCATCTGCGGTGGAATCCACCCCTGGCCACAACGTTCCGATAGAAGCTGTATAAGCATAAGCAGGTGGTACGGGGAATTGAGACAATCTTTCCGTAGAAGCGGGGACCAAAACGGAATACCCTCCGAATTTATTGGCTGGTGTTTTGCCGCTGTTAACAAGATAGACTTTGGCGATTACTTGCTTTCCCGCTTCCAGCGGTTCTGGATGGATGCCTTTGAGGGCTACCCAAGCGCGTTGATCGGTGCGCGAAGCTTCGATGCTTGCATCCAACGCAGTTTTGGCTTGTGCGACACTGTTCTCCATGGCAGTGGCGAGGCGTTCATCGGCAGCGATAATTTTGTCAGTTTGCTTGCCAGCATCGTGCATTTCCCACCAAGTCATACCAGCCCACAGCGCGATTACAGCGGTGAGCAAGACAATAAGATAGTCAGCCAGATTGGCTTCATCCGCTTTCCTTTTCAGCCATTCCCAAGCCTTCATCATTTTAGAGGGTGGAGTTCCCTGATTTTCAGCTTTCTTTTCTATCTCTGTGGCTTTTTTATTCTCGGTCCCATTGCTTATTGGTTGAGACGCAATCCCAGCCATGCCATTCTGGCTTTTCTCTTCGGTCTTTGTCTGGTTATTAGCGGATTCTTTCTCAGTCATTATGGTCTTTCTAGAATTACGCTGCGTCCTGTACCTTTGCCGTCAAATTCTTGTATTCGAGGTTCGGAGAACCGATTAGTTTGAGCATCGTATCGCGGAATAGGAAGTCGTTTTTACGGTTATTGAAGCGGAAGCACATCTCGTCAAGGTAAGCTGGGAGATGCTTCGCAGAGACTTTATGCCACGTGCCCACAATGCCGCGCTTGAGAAGAGAGAAAGCGGATTCCACGGTATTTGTGTGCACATCTCCGTGCGCATCCTCGCGCGTGTGATTGATGGTCTTGTGCAAGCCCTTCTGCATCTTGTCGAGCGCGTAGGGATAGATAGCCGATTCGTCGGTCATAATCACTTCGACTTCTCCGCCGATATTGGCGTTGATAATCTCTCGCACGGTCACGGACTTTGCATCCTTGGCGCGGATCAACCGCAAATCTCCGTTGCGTTGCCGGATGCCGATAACAACCGAAACCTCGCCCTTTGCACGCCAGCGGCGCTTCTTGCCAGCAACGTAGGTTTCATCTATCTCAACCGTGCCCCCGAGTTTTGGTGGGGCAACTTCCAGCATGGCCGCGCGAATGCGATGGCAGAGATACCACGCGGTTTTATAGCTCACGTTGAGCATCCGCTTCATTTGGTTGGCCGACATGCCCTTGCGGGACTCGGTAAGCAGATAAGTTGCAAGGAACCACTTCCAGAGCGGGAGGTGCGTATCGTGGAAGATGCTGTCCACGGTCACGCTAAACTGGTACTCGCATGAAGAACAAAGCAATTGGTCGCGCTTCACGATGCGGTAAACCTTCTCTGATTTGCAGCGCGGGCACTCTATGCCATTCGGCCAGCGGAGTTTCTCGATATAGGCGCGGCACTTGTTTTCATCCGCGAAGTCTTTTATCAGTTCGACCAGGTTCATTTCATCCATAGATCACCTTATGCCAAAGAAAAAGAAGCACCCGAAAGACATGACAACCGAAGAGGCTATGCGGCACCTGTTCAAGCCCAAAGGCCATAGCATCATCAAGAAGCACGTCGCTAAGTTTGTGAAGGACTCAAGCACAAGGAAAGGGTAACAGGAATACGAAGTGGTGTCAAGTATACAATCCCGCTTCAACTCTATTAGAATCATATTCTTATGAAAAACAGGGGGGGAGGGGGTAGTTGTTGTTAACCAGAAATCCCGACGATTTCTATGCGCTGGCCAGTTCCTTCAGAAGTGTCTTGCCTTTGCGGAACCACGGCCGCTCGCGTCGCTGCATGTAGCGCGGCAAGGTGCGCTTCTTCGCCTGCAGCTTCTGCGCCCACTCGCGTGCCTCGTCGGGCCGGTTCACGGTCTTCAGAAAACTCGCGTAATTGTAGAGCGTCTCCGGCGTCGTCGAAATCTGCGTCACTTCCGCAAAGAGCGGATCGGCGCGCTCCAATTGTCCCGTTCGCGCATACGCATCCGCCAGCAACCCCGCCGCCCGGTAGTAATCGAATTTCCGGTCAGCGGTGACCACGCGCTCCAAATCCGGAATGGCGCCGTCCAGGTCGTTCAGTCCCAGCGAACACAGTGCCCGCGAATAGAACGTATAAATCGAATCGCCTCGCGCCGCGATCGCCTTCGTAAACGCCTCTTGCGCCTTCTCAAATTGTCCCTGGTCTTTATAGAGTTCGCCCAGCTCTTCGTAATTGGCCGGCGACGGATTGTCGAGGATATCCGTTTCGACTTTTTGGATGCGCGACCGCCGGCCAAATCCCTGAAACACGCCGCGAAGAAGTCCCAGATCGGGGATCACCTCTGCGACGATATAAACGGCCCCGCCCAGCCAGCCTCCGAAGAAAATGACATAAAACCAGTAATTCTCCGGACGCCTTCGCACAAAATGCACGATCGCGAAGATCTGCACCAGAAATCCCCAGGGATAGAAAAGATGGCTGAGCCCAAACATGGATGACCGTCCGGCAACTAGAATCGCTTGCTCTCACAATCACGTCAAACGGAACGTCCGCTCTGTGTCAGCAGGAGTTACTGTCCGTGCCGGTGCATCTTGGCTGCTATGATGGACACGGATGAATCCTATCGAAACGCTCGGCCTCGCCCTCGGCGCCGGATTTTCCTCCGGCTTGAATCTTTACGCAACTGTGGCCACGCTCGCTCTTCTCCAGCGTTACGGCGTAATCCATTTACCGTCTTCGCTCCAGGTTCTCTCCCATCCCTGGCTGCTCGGAATCGCCATCGCTCTTTATCTGGTTGAATTTCTCGCGGACAAGATACCGTACTTCGACACCATCTGGGACGCGATTCACACCTTCATTCGCCCGCCCGCTGCCGCACTTCTGACTTACGCTGCCGCAGGCGCCGCTCCCCCTGAATGGCGGTGGGGCGCGGCCCTTCTCGCCGGAGGAGTGGCACTCACATCCCACGGCACAAAAGCCAGCGCTCGCGCCGCGGTGAACACCAGCCCGGAGCCATTCAGTAATTGGATTTTGAGTTTTGGAGAAGACGTCCTGGCCGTGTGGCTCACGTGGATGGCGACGGCCCATCCGCTCGCAACAACAATGATCGTCGTTGGCCTCGTCGCGATTTCTGCATTCCTGCTGTACTATCTGTTTCGCTTCGCCCGCCGCGCCTTACGGCAACTCTTCTCCTCAGGCTAGAGCGCCGGCAACATTTCGACTCCGCGAACGGGCAGGAGCAGGTGTGGGCTCGCCTGTTCCACACCAAGGTCGCTTGACTTCTTTCCTCTACGGAAGTAAAAAATGAACTCCCCGCTGTGCTCTGGCCGTCAGAGTCAAGGAGACCGCTCATGAATCGCCTTCTCAAGATTGTGTTCTTTGCAGTCTTTTGCCTGGTTTCATCCCGCCAAGTTTTCGCCCAGAACAAAACAACGCACAACCCAACCTGGTGGGCAAAATACCAGTATCTCTCGCAAAACGCTGCTTCACCCGGCGGCGGCCCGGGTTCATCTCTCACGGTTGGCAGTAATGTCGACGTCTCCAATGAGTGCGGCCCTCAGAGCGAAACCTACATCACGCTGAATCCTGCATCCTCCAAATCGCTCGCGGCTGGGTCCAACGAAATTTTTCGAGATCCTATGCGTGGTTATTTCTCCACCGACAGCGGCTCCACCTGGGGTGCTGTTGACGTGCCGCTTCCTCCACCGCTCCAGGGCACCAATGACACCCGCTTCGGCTCGGATCCCTCCCTGGTCTTCGATTCGCGCGGGAATCTGTTTTATAGCTACATCGTTGTGTATTTCGGCGCGGGCAATGGCGTCGACGGCTCGCAAATGGCGGTGGCGCGCTCGACCGACGGTGGCAAGAGCTACCCGCAGCTCACCCTGTTTGGATTTCAGAGCGGCTCGAACCACTTCAATGACAAGCCGATGATTACCGCCGACTCCAATCCGGCGAGTCCTTTCCGCGACCGTGTCTACGTGGCTTGGGATGCCGCCAGTGGAGGAAACGCGATCGACGGGGGCATCCGTCTCGCGCGCTCCTCCGACGCTGGAGCGACTTTTTCAGTCGCGCGCGTTGACAATCCCTCTGGCCCGAGCCAGGGCATCGGCGCCGTCCCGTTTGTTGGCCCGAATGGCGAAGTTTATGTGGCCTGGAACGATTACAAAAATAATCTGATCGCCTTCAATAGCTCGTTTGACGGCGGCGTCACGTGGGACGCGCAGCGCACGATTTCGCAAAAGACAGCTGCTTTTGATGTCGGTATTCCGGCGGAGTTGTTTCGCCGCGCGCTCGTTTACCCGGCATGCGACGCCGATCGGTCGGCCGGTGCTCACCGCGGGCGCCTCTACTGCTCTTGGATGGATCTCACCCCCGCCGGCGTCACCGACATTTTGAGTTCCTTTTCCGATGATCGCGGACTCACCTGGACAGTTCCCCTTCCTGTGACCGATCAACTCCCGCAGCTCGTGGACCGCTTCAATCAGTGGCTTGCCGTCGATCCGGTCACGGGCGACGTCAACCTCTCCTTCTACGACACCCGCAACGACCCGACGAGCTCCCGCTTCATGACCGACACTTTTTTTACTCAGTCGGTTGATGGCGGCGTGACGTTCCGCTCTCCCAATGTGCGCGTAAGCTCCGTCAGCTCCAACGAGCACGATTGCAATGGCGTTTTCCCGTGTTTGGCGATCGACTATTTCAATCAACAGGGGGATTACGAAGGTCTGGCCTCTCGCGGAGGCATATCCCATCCGATTTGGACGGACAGCCGCCGGCAGCTTGAATCATCCTCCGGGTACAAGACGAATCTTTTGATGGAAGAAGTATTCACTACGACAGTGAAGTGAGAATGCAAATCGTTGGCGGAGAGACGGCTCGATTGCCGCTCTCCCCTGGCTAACGGCTTACTTCACGTACAGCGCCAGCCAATCCAAAAATGTCTTGTACCAGAACTGGCTGTTCTGCGGCTTCAGCACCCAGTGTCCCTCATCTGGAAAGACCACGAGTTTGGAAGGCACGCCCTGCCGCTGCAGCGCGCTGAAAAATTCCAGGGATTGCGTGTACGGCACGCGGTAGTCTCTTTCTCCCGCGATCACCAGCGTCGGCGTCTTGTACTTTCCGAGCTCTCCCGCGAATGTCACCGGCGCCCACTTGCGGTAACTTTCCGGATTCGTCCACGGGGTGCCCTGCATGTCGTGCTCTTCAAACCACAGTTCTTCTGTCGCGTACATCGAAACCTTGTCGTACACGCTCGCGTGGCTGATGATCGCTTTGAACCGCCCATTGTGCGTCGCAATCCAATCGGCCATGTAACCGCCGTAAGAACCACCCGCCGCAGCCATCCGCGTCCCATCAACGAAGGAATATTTTTTGAGCGTGTAGTCCACGCCATTCATCACGTCCACGTACGCTTTGCCGCCCCAATCATTCGTAATCTCGTCCGTGAATTTCTGCCCGTACCCCGTCGAGCCGCGCCGGTTGATCATCAGCGTCACGTAACCCGCCGCGGAAAAAACTTGCGGGTTCCACCGGTAGCTCCACGCGTTCGACGACATCGTCTGCGGCCCGCCGTGCAATACCACCAGGAGGGGGTACTTCTTCGTCGCGTCGAATTTCGGCGGCCGTATCAGCATCGCCTGGACTTTCGTTCCTTCGGCGCCTTCGAACCAGAATGTTTCGGGTGGATTCATTTCCAGCGCGGCGAGGATTGAATCGTTTTGATGTGAAAGCTGGCGCACGTTCGATCCGTCGCTCGCGGACGCGAAAACTTCCGCGGGCATCGTCAGGCTGGTGCGCTCGAACGCCAACGTTTTCCCATCGGCGCTAAAGGAAATCGCCGTATTAAAAGTGTCCGCGATGATTTTCTTTGGCTCCGCGCCGGCGCGCGCGACCATTGCGTACACGGGTTTTTGCGTTTCGTTTTCGGCGGTGAAAAAAATCGTTTTGCTGTCTGCCGACGACGCAAGTTCCTCGGCACTGCGGTCAAAGCCTTCGGTGAGATTTTCCCTTTTTCCGCTTTGCCGGTCGTAGAGCATCACGCGCCAGCGATCGGCTTCGTACCCGGGAGTAAGTTGCGCGTGATACGCGATGAATTTTCCATCCGGTGAATAAACTGGACTTCCGTCGAAGCCCTGCTGCGTGGTGATGCGCTTCGCTTCGCCTCCCGCCACGGGAACGATAAATAAATCAGCGTTCGTGCTGATTGCTTCCATCCTGTCAGTGACGGCGGTGTAGCAGAGCTCCTTCGAGTCCGGCGAGAAATTAATATCTCCGGGCCCGCCCCGCTCGTCGGGTGGAATGTCGTAGTCCGCTCCGAGGGTGAGGTCGCGTGGCGCGGCGCTTCCGTCGGCTGGAATCACAAAGAGATGGCCGCGTTTGCCTTCATTCCAGTGCGTCCAGTGCCGGTACAAAAGACGCTCAGCTACGTGCGCCTTCACTTTGTTCTTTTCTTTTTCCGCGTCGCGTTTGCTGTTGCAATCATCGTCTTTACAATCCGGATAAACAGAGGAAGTGAACGCGAGTGCCTTGCCGTCCGGCGACCACTTCACTATGTCGGCGCCTGTTGAAAGCTTCGTCAGCGGATGCGCTTCGCCGCCTTCCATCGAGAGCAAATACACCTGCGAATTGCCGCTGCGGGAAGAGAGAAACGCCAGCGTCTTGCCATCCGGCGACCACACCGGCGAGGAATCATGCCCGCTCCGCGTCAATTGCATCTCCGCGCCGCCCGCCGTTGACACGATCCAAATATTGCTCGCGCCGCGGTTCGCGTCCATGTCCGGCGTGGTCACCGTGTAGGCAATCCATTTTCCATCGCGCGAAATTTCCGGTTCGGTCACGCGGTGCATGCCGATCATGTCCGTGAAAGTGATGGGATGTTTCGAACTGTCTTGTGCGAAACCGGAAATGTTGGCGGCTACTAGTAACGCGAATACGAAACTACAACGTAGAATGACGCGATTCATCTAGCTCTCTCCTCGCACACAACTGCAGTTCAAATTGGCTGAACAGAACCGCGCATATTGTATCGTTTCTGAATCGAATCCAATAGGACCGAGCAGCCGGGCGATCTCCGTTTCGTGTCGTGGCGCGCCGGGGTCAGTTATTCGATTCGGATCGGTTGGGCTGCTTCCGAGCCCACAGCCAATTCACAAACGCGAGAACCGCGGTAATGGAAATTACGAGAAACTCTCCCCAGTGCATCCGCGTCACCAGGACGCCGGTGAAGAGCAGCGCAAGCGCGGCGATGAAGACGCCGCCGGGCAGGCGGAACGCATCCGCGTGCGGTTGTTTTCTTCGCAGCGCGGGAAGCGCCGCGGCTACCGAGCCATAAACGAAAAGGCGCGCGACGCTGGACAAGAGAGCGTTCCATTTGAAATTGCCGGCGATCGAAAAGAGCAGAAGGACGGCGGCAAAAATCACGATGGAGAGATGCGGTGTTCGAAAGCGCAGGTGAATCTTGCCAAAAAAGCCGGGAAAATCTCCTCCCGCGCCCATGGCATAGGTGATTCGCGGCGTATGCAACATGTTGCCGCTGAGATAGCCGTACGCTGATACGAGTGTTCCTGCCGCGACGATTTGTACGCCCAACGCGGGCAAGAATCTTCGAGCGGAATCCACCGCCGGAGCGCTGGAAGCGGCAACATTGGCAATGGTGTGAATCACGAGATACTGCACAGCGATGAACAAAACCGTCGTCGCGGCAATGGCGGCGAAGAGCGCGAAGGGAATATCTTTGCGCGCGTCGCGCGTTTCTCCGGTGGCGATGAGCGCCGCCTCGAATCCGCCGTAGGAGTAAATCATCAGAAGCACGGCTCCGAACCAGTCCGCCGACGTCGGAGTCGTGGCAGCGGGCGTGACTCGAATCTCAGGATGGAGCGCCAGCGCGACTAGTCCGGCGATGACAAAAAAGCCGAGCAACGCCACCTTCGTGACAGTGAAGAAATTGCTGAGACGGTTTCCGCCGGTCACCCCGCGATAATTCACGATCGCAAGAAATCCAATAAGAACCGTCAGCACGCTTGCCCTGACAAGCGGAGCCCTGACGCTGGGAAAAAATTCCCTCAGATAGATGATGAACAAGTTTGCGACCGCAGAGGCGGCAGCAATCCGGCTCAGCCACGTCAGCCAGCCGTTCTGAATGGCAAGAAATCGTCCGAACGCCACTCTCGCGTAAAGATACGGCCCGCCGGCCTCCCGGAATTGCGACGCGACTTCCGCCATGCACGCCGCGATGATCGAGATCCCCGCAAACGCCACCAGGAATCCGAGCGGACTCCATTTTCCGAGGCGCGCCGCAATCAGCGCGGGCAAACCAAAAATGCTCGCGCCGATCATGGTATTGACCATCAGCGCGGCAAGGCTCCAGCGACCGATGGTGCGAACGAGCCCTTTTGCGGATTCGGTCAAGTGCGCTTCCGCGGGTACAGGGATTTGCCGAAAAGTTTTCGCATCATTGTCAAAGGAAGTGGCGCCAGCGTAGCACAACTCGCTAGCCCTCTGAGAATTCATGAACCCATTGATGTACTCCCGAGCATCCTATGTTCAGCATCAATTCAGTATTGACGGCGTCTTGTATGCCAGTTATCCGTGCCTACAGCACTTGTGGACAGAAGAACCGCGTTCCAGCCAAATATCTGGCCAATACAGGTCGTTGCGGAGCTTGTAAATCACCCTTGCCGCCCATCGCTGAACCGCTCGCGGTCGACGATGCGTTATTCGATGAAGTCGTTCAAAATGCGCCCGTTCCGATACTCGTGGACTTCTGGGCGGAGTGGTGTGCGCCGTGTCGCGCTGCTGCTCCTGAAGTCGCACGAACCGCCGCTGACATGGCGGGCAAGGCTATAGTGCTGAAAGTCGATACGGAAAAGTATCCGCAATTTGCTGCGCGCTTCCAAGTTCGTGGCATTCCCAACTTTGCCGTCTTCTTTGGTGGCCGCCCGGTGATGCAGCAGGCCGGCTTAGTCAGCCACGAGCAAATGGAGCAGTGGCTCAGGTCCGCCGCTCCTGTTTCGGCCTGAGGAACGGCTTGTGAGCCGACTCTGCTACAATTCCTCCCCGGGCAATTCATGGCGACGAACCGCGGGCTCTTTTCCCGCAATTTCAAAAAGACTTTTCCCATTGCTGTTCGCGGCGAAGGCTGCTGGATCATCGACGAAAGTGGCCGTCGATTCCTGGACGCTTCGGGCCAGGCTGCCGTCGTCAGCATCGGCCATGGCGTGCAGGAAATCGGGCTCGCCATGGCCGAGCAATCCTCGCAGATTGCCTTTGCGCACACCTCACAATTTCATACGGCTCAGGCTGAAAAACTTGCGGAGCGGCTTCTCGCCATTGCTCCTCCAAATTTCCGCAAGGGCGGCCGGGTGTACTTCACTTCCGGTGGCTCGGAGGCGACAGAGACAGCGATTAAACTGGTTTGCCAATATCACCTCGAGTCCGGCCAGAAGAATCGTTATCGCGTCCTTTCGCGACGCCAGAGCTATCACGGCAGCACACTTGGCGCGATGTCCGTCAGCGGCAATGTCGCTCGCCGGGCGCCCTACGAGCCCCTCATCCCCGATTGGGGCCACATCGCGCCGTGCTTCTGCTATCACTGCCCGTTCGAAAAAACGTTTCCGCAGTGCGAACTCGCTTGCGCCGACGACTTGCAAACTCATTTGGATGGAGGCAAAAAAGAGGATGCCGCCGCTTTTATTCTCGAACCCGTTGTTGGCGCGACGCTCGGTGCTGCCGTGCCGCCGGATGGTTACGTTTCACGTATCGCCGAAATCTGCCGCAAAAACGGGATACTTCTCATCGCCGACGAAATCATGACCGGCATGGGCCGCACCGGAAAGCCTTTTGCCGTTCAGCACTGGGGTATCGAGCCAGACCTGATTCTGGTGGGGAAGGGAGTCGCGAGCGGTTACGCGCCGCTCGGCGCGGTGCTGGTTTCCGCGCGCGTTGTCGAAGCGTTCGAACGCGGCTCGGGTGCGTTCATGCACGGCTTCACATACCAGGCGCATCCGGTTTGCACTGCCGCCGGAAACGCCGTCCTGGATTATCTCGAGTCGCAAAAACTTTTTGATCGTGTCGCTCCCGCAGGAAAAAATCTCCGTGACGCTCTTTCTTCACTTTTGTCGCATCCCCACGTCGGTGATGTGCGAGGCCTCGGCCTGCTTCTCGGCGTGGAGTTCGTCAAAGACAAATCCACGCGCGAGCCATTTCCCAAGTCCGAAAATATCGCGGAGAAAATTCGCCAGGCCTGTCTCGACGAACATGTTCTGACTTATCCGACACAAGGCTGTGTGGATGGCCTGCGCGGCGATCACATCCTGCTCGCGCCGCCGTTCACGATTTCGCCGGAAGAATCCGCGCTGATTCCTCGCGCGCTGCATTCGGCTTTGGCAAGAGTTTTTCCGGCTTGATACCGGATTGAAGTGTTTGTATTGCAGCCGGCTCGTTCTTATTTCTTTGGAGAGAAAATGCGCCCTCGTCCCAGCAAGGTATTGCCCGCTTTGGCCGCCTGTCTTTCGCTGACGTTTGCCCTTCACGCTCAAGAGAAACCTTCTGCAAAACCGCGTGCGCGTGATCTCGGCGTCCCTTTTGACGGCACGCCCGGCCCGCTCAATGCCATCACCGATGTTTCCGGCGTCATCGTCGGCCACACTACGCTGATTTCCGGAGAGGGAAAACTGCAGGTCGGCAAGGGCCCTGTGCGCACTGGCGTCACCGCCGTTCTTCCTCGCGGAAAAGACTCCATGAACAATCCCGTTTTTGCCGGCTGGTGGTCGTTGAACGGCAACGGCGAAATGACCGGCACAACCTGGGTGGAAGAATCTGGGTTTCTCGAAGGCCCGGTGATGATCACCAACACGCACAGTGTCGGCGTGGTTCGCGACGCTGTGATTCAGTGGCGCGTGGCGCATGGGCAGCCCGATCCCACTGGCTACTGGTGGTCGCTCCCCATCGTCGCGGAAACCTGGGATGGCTGGCTCAACGACATCAACGGCTTTCACGTCAAACCGGAGCATGCCCTTCGCGCCATCGACTCTGCACACGGCGGCGCTGTGGAAGAAGGGGCGGTCGGCGGCGGGACGGGAATGGTTTGCAATGGCTTCAAAGGAGGCATCGGCACCTCTTCCCGCAAGTTAGGCGAAAAAGAGGGCGGCTACACGGTTGGAGTTTTGGTGCAATGCAATTACGGTTCGAAAAATAATCTACGCATTGCCGGTATTCCCGTCGGCCGGGAAATTCCCGCGGACGATCCGTACGCCGGCACCGCATTTTTCAACGACGACCACGGCTCGATCATCGTCGTGGTTGCCACGGACGCCCCGCTCGTCGCGCATCAGCTCAAGCGACTTGCACGGCGCGTTTCTCTCGGACTCGGCCGCGCCGGCAGCATTTCTGGCAACGGCTCCGGCGACATTTTTATCGCGTTCTCCACTGCCAATTCCGGCGCTGCCGCCGCCGACCATGTGGTCGACCTGAAAATGTTGCCCAACGACAAGCTCGATCCCGTTTTTGGCGCCACTGTGCAAGCCACTGAAGAAGCAATCATCAATGCCATGGTCGCCGCCGAAACCATGACCGGCATTGAAAATCATCGCGTCCGCGCGCTCCCCCACGACCAGCTCCGCGCCGTCCTAAAGAAATACAACCGCCTGACCCAATGAGGTCAGCGGCAAAGGAAGCGACGTCGCGGCCAGGAAATGTTCGGACCCGGTTCGTAAGATGCGAATGACATAATGGGTTTCGGAAACCGGTACTGATGGTACGCCTCAAAACCGTCAAGCTATTGCGCGAAAGCGTCGTTCGCTGGGATGAATACCCTTTCAATATTCCACCGATCGCATCGCTCGACGCTCTTGAGATTACGAGCCGCATCTGCTTCTTCGTGGGCGAAAACGGAACTGGCAAATCAACCCTCATGGAGGCAATCGCTGCGCATTATGGTTTCGGCCGAGAAGGCGGCAGTCGGAATTTCTCGTTTGAAACAACTCCCAGTCTGCGCTCCATTGATTCACTGGTCCGCGCATTACGAGTCGGGTTCACGAATAGAACGGGATCGGGCTTTTATTTACGAGCGGAGAGCTTTTTCAACGTAGCTAGTTATGTTGATTCCGTGGGTGGGATCGACAGCTATGGGGGAAAGAGCCTGCATGATCAGTCGCACGGAGAGTCGTTCATTTCACTCCTGCAACATCGGTTCACTCGTTCGGGATTCTATGTAATGGATGAACCAGAAGCTGCGTTATCTCCCCAGCGGCAACTGAGCTTTCTCGTTCTGCTGCACGATTTGCTGACCAACAACGACAACATTCAATTTCTTATCGCCACCCACTCACCCATATTACTTGCGTACCCCGATGCACAGATTCTTTCATTCGACGGCGGTCATGTTCGCGAGATAGGCTACCGCGAAAGTCAGCCCTTTCAGCTGGTGAGCCGATTTGTCGCAGCTCCCGAACGCTACATCAACGCACTATTTTCGGACAAATCCGATTCGGAATAGATGATGGGTCAGCCAGCTATTAAATTACCGGCACGGCCATCTTTCTCGCGGGATTGAAAAAGGGAAGCGGCACGACTTTTGCGGAAACCGTTTGGCGTACGGCTTCGACGGTCATTTCCATGCTGAGCTTTGACCCGACCGCTGAACTCTCCCGGCCTACGCATGCCAGCGCGATCATTTTTTTCAGGGTTGGCGACCACGTTGTTGATGTCGCCTTGCCCACTTGCCGGCCGTTGCGATACACCGGCACGGCCACGCGAGACGCCATGCTCGGCACCTGCGGCGCCATTTTCAATTTGTCGTAGAGCGCTTCCACTTCGTTCCAATTAATTTCCAGCCCCACCAACGCGCGCTCCGCGCCTTTTTTCGCTTCCAGCGCGAGCGCCTCGCGCCCCACAAAAGTTTCTTTCTTCAAGTCCACCAGCTTCCCCAATCCAATTTCCGCCGGAGAATACTTCTGCGATTCGATCAGCGCTTTCTTGCTGGAAATGTAATCGACTTCGATCAGAATCAGCCCCGCTTCGATTCGCGCGATGTCCAGCGCGATCATCCCCGCCGGATGAATATCGAATGCCTTGCCTTTCGCGGCCAGCGCATCCCACACTTTGATCGCTTCGCGCCACGGCATCCAAACCTCAAAACCTAGGTCGCCCGTATACCCCGTGCGCGAAATGTCTACCGGCACGCCAGCGATTTTTCCGCGTGTCACGCGAAAATATTTCAGGTTCTCGATTTTCGCGTCCGTCACTTCGTGCAGCAGGCGCCCTGAGGTCGGCCCTTGCAAAGCTAACGCGGCGACTTGCTCCGATATATCTTCGATGCTTACGTCCAGGCCCAGTGCATTCTGCCGGAACCACCGCAAGCTCGGATCCGCCGCCGTCCATCGGTAATCATTTTCGCCAAGCCGGGTGATCGTCCCGTCGTCGATCACTTTGCCTTCGGGGTCGCACCAGCAGCAGTAGATCACCTGATCCACTACAACCTTATTGATATCCCGGGAAATCACGCGGTTCACGAACTTCGTGGCATCCCGCCCCATCACGCGGTATTTGAACAGCGGAGAAATATCGATCAGCGCCGCCGAATTCCGGATGGCGTTGTACTCGTGCTCGTGGTGCATCTCGTACACGCTGTCTGTGTACTGGCCGGACCATTCGCGGTAATTCAGGCTCTCGCAGAGCGCCAGCGTCCTCTCGTGAAACGCAGTTCCGACCGGCACGGATCCTCCTCCATTGCCGAAGCGAGACGGAATTATAGCTGTCGAAGGTGCCGGCGACAAACGAGTTGGTGAATTTTGAGCGCGCTTCAGTTTTGCTCCTACCGATTACTCGAGCCCAGCTTCGAGAAGAATCGCTAATTACTCTTACTTTACATAATAGTATCTATAAAAATAATTATTTTCGTGCTTGACAAATATTTACCATATATCTATAGCTAGCTCTAGCCATAAGGCAGGGGCTCCCCAGTCTTCTGGAATACCGAGAACATGAGGAGGGAAGCCACCCCGCGCTTTCGAGTGCCTCCTCCCAGCGGGCGCTTCTCGTGTCAATCAACTCCTTGCTTCGGCGGGCGATCCAAAATCCTAGCTCAGGCTCAATCGATTGGGACGTCTACTCCCGAATCGCCTGCAGGCCTGCGAAAAACTTCAATTTATGTCCACATTATCTTGCGAAGGGCAGGACAGAGCCAATTGACCGTCTGGCTGAACGGTCGCCGATGATCTCTCGATCCGATGGCAGGTTTTTTCACATCGTCCTGGGAGATAGGCCAATCGAATATCCCGCCGAAAGGGAAGCAGGTCCCTCTAATATCATGTCGGTTGGATTCTGGTATGTCTACGATACAACTGGAGGCGAGACCGAAACTGTTGTCGCTATACTCCGAAGGCCACCCCAAGAGCAAGTAAAGCTGTATCGCCATATCGAGATGCTACCAGACATACTTGCCTTCGAGCTCGAGAGGCGCAGGCGGCTACCTTCCCTTTACGAGTTTGATAGAGGCCAATTTAAGGAGGTCCTCCACTGACCACCCGATAGTGCCAGGCAATTCTCGCTCGTTCCACACGTTCTCTTGTCCGGGGTCTAGAGAGCGTTGGTCGCTTGAGAAAAAGGCGGCACATGGGAATTATGAAAGTAGGCAACGATGGCGCCCAGACTAGAGCGGACGAACATTACACCCTTTCTGCCATTTGACTCTGAGAATTCAGGTTCCGCGGACGGGGACGCTTCCAGTAGGAAAAAGGAATCGGTGAAGATGCGACCGCCGCCTTACTTGCCTCCATGCCCTGAGAGCTCGGAGGACACAGATCCTCTATGCCTATACAAGGCCTGTCAGGGAGTCTTAACTGAGATCTATTGCGATATTAAGATATTCGCCGCCCACTATGCAGTCCCAGAAGATGCATTGATAGTGACGGTTACGGATTGGGTAGTCTCCAGGCAGATGGGAGTCGAGCCCTTACCTGCAGATTTTTTCGTACCCGAAAGAGATAGCGCCAGTCATGATCACCAGCTTGCCGTCTCGACCCATAGTGAAAAGCGATTCGGCCGACCCTGACCGTTCTGGGCGGGCATCTTAATCACACCTACCTTGGGGCAGCCCCAGCGGCACCGTTATAGTGCGACCACATGCATGTCTGCCAGTTTTTTCGCGCGGCGCGCAAATCTGCGATCGAACGTCAGAAACCGACTTGTACCAGCGCTGCTCGCGAGATGCAGCGGGTCCGCGACATCGATTCCCAGAGAGGGTCACCGCTCATGAGTTCGTATCGGCACCATTTTCCCGCAATGGGTCCCTTATCTGTTTCGTTTTGGTTGGGCCGCCGTTTCAAACCTCACTAAATCCTTTGTGCTAAGTACTCACTCCGTGGAGAAGCACGTGCAAAACATTAGAACCGACTCGTTCAGAGTCTGTGTGATTTCTTGTGATTTTGCCCAAAGTCATTCCGATCTTGATTGTATGTTCGTGCCTGTCCGCCACGGCACCCGCCCAGGAAGTCTCCCCGAGTCCCCCGACAATCCCGCCTTCTTCCGCGGTGGAACACACTCAGGATTTCAGCGAGATCGTCGTTCGTATTACCTCGGTGAGGCTTACTGCCTCGGCTAAACTTAGTATCAAGGGGAAGCTTGGCCCTAAGCTTGGCCAAGATGTTTACTTCGGTACGGGCTTTTGCCTGGATGCCGCGTGTCGTTTCATCGCAACCAACTATCACGTAGCTGCGACCGCGCGGCCTCATAAGATCAAACGAGAAAAGATCATCCAACGATATTTTGCCACGGGTCCCCACGATAAAGGTGCTACTGCGAACGTTGTCCAGAACGACGTGCTTGCATTTGCCATAAAACGGGACCTTGCCATCTTCGAATTACAGCGCCCGCTGCCCCATCACCATGGTCTTACTTTCAGTCTCGACGAACTACAGGTTGGCCAGGAAGTAGACATCTACGGTTACCCCATGGGAATGATCAATCCTATTCGCAAACTGACCCGATTTCCCGCCACATTCAAAGGCCCGACGACATCTGGCCTCCTAGCCTTTGACTACCAGTTGTCCGCCGGTAAACCAATTACTATAGGGGGTGCAAGCGGCGGCATCGTCGTTGATAGGAAAAGTGAAAAGATTGTAGGTATTCTGAGCGGGAGCGGGTTCAATGAAACGATGGCGCTGGCTGTGCCGGTTCAAACCCTGGCCGACTTCGTGAGCAAAGTACAGCCCTTCCTAGCGCAGAGGGTATTCCCCACCACCAAGGATGTCTCACCAGTCTCGGCAGACCTTTATCCAAAATTCGTACCACGCCGTACCGATGGGCTGCAGCACCGACCCGAGGAACCCTATGAAGTCAGCGTGCTACGAAAAAAAGCGCAACTTCTGGCAGATAGCATGCGCAATTTTATAGCTGTGCAGAGTTTTGCCTGGGGCTCGGGCGATAAGGAGCCTTCTGCTCAGGCAGAGTATGAAGTCCGGATTATCGACGGCGTTCAGCGATTCCGCAGGTATCCCGACGGCGAGAGGGAGTTGGAGGAGATACCGAACCCTCGTGTGAATGGCTGGGTGAATCCGGCTGACGAATGGTCGAAAGTGCCTAACATGGTTGGAACGGAATTCCGATTAAAAGTTCATCAAGCCGCCGACTTAGTTGTGAACGAGCAACGGATGAAGGTCTTTCAGTATTACGCCAGCGCCGAGGATAACTTGTGTCCTTTCGCACCCGTCGAAGATTTTGGCTTCTTCACAATCAACAAAACTGTCGCCGTCGCATGTTACGGGGAAGTTTGGACGGACGAGGATGCGAACATAATCCGAATATCGGAGCATTTAGAGCTTTCTGACAAATTGAAAGCCTATCGAGGATGGGAGGACTGTCAGGTCGTCCTTACCTACGGTTGGCTCAACCGAGAGAATGACCCTCCTCGGCTCGTTCCTCTGACCATTTTTGCAGTGGCTCGCTACAAGAAGCACGTCCATTGGTGTCGCGGCCAGTTTAGGGACTATCAGATATTCAGCACCCGGGCCAGGATCATTGCAAGTAGTCAGCCCTAGATTTTCTACACAGTTTCGGAGAGCCTGTGACAGGATCATTTCCGATACCGGCAGCGTGCCATCGCCGCCAGAGTTTTGGGCTTTCCCCTATAATTCAGGCACCCGAACACCCGCTCGATGGTGGTTACGGGAAAGGGCGATAACGTTTTCAAGAAAACCCCTCCGTCCACGGCCTCCACGGCCAATTCTGTTCCGCTCTCCCATTTTTGTGAGTCCCGCAGCGACTTCGGCAGTACTACCTGTCCCTTCGACGATATTCTGACCGTTTTCGTCATTCTCCCTCCTTCCATACTGTATGCGTTATGCTGCCAGTGCTGTTGTGAAATCCCTCTCAATTTTGCCATTGGGTCAGCCCACTTGTGTCTGCGTCCGCGTCTCAGTAAAATGGCGAGTCCTTCGATTAATCTAGCTCCATCCTATCTATGCTGCACAGCGCCGCGCGGTCGAATTGAAAATCATCCGCCGCTAGCTCGCCAGCATCGGAGTCATACCGAATGGGTCAGCATTACGACGTTATCGTCATCGGCGGCGGTCACAATGGGCTGGTCAACGCCGCGTACCTCGCCAAGGCAGGGAAGAAGGTCGTGGTTCTCGAACGCCGCCACGTTCTCGGCGGCGCGGCGGTCACTGAGGAGATCTTCCCCGGCTTTCTTTTTTCGGAATGCTCGTACGTCGTCTCGCTGCTTCGTCCGGAAATTATCCGCGAACTTGATCTTCCGCGCCACGGTCTCGAAATTCTTCCTCTCGACGGAACTTTTTCACCGATGCCCAGCGGTGACTACCTCTGGCGCGTGAATGATCACGCGAAATCCATCCGCGACATCCGCCGCCACTCCCGCCTCGACGCCGAAGCCTACGACGAATTCTCGAAGATGATGACGCCCATGTGCCGCTTTGTGAAGCCCATGCTCTCCATGGTTCCGCCCGACCCCACGACGCTCAATCCCAAAGACCTCAAGCAGCTTCATTTCCTGTTACAGCGCTTCCGTGAACTCTCTTCGGACGAGCGCTACACGCTCGTCCAGCTTATGACCATGAGCTCCGCGGATTTTCTCGACCAGTGGTTCGAAACGGACGTCCTCAAAGCCACCATGTCCGCCTCTGGCATCATCGGCACCTTCCTCGGTATTCGCTCGCCCGGCACCGCCTACGTTCTCCTCCATCACTACATGGGCGAAATCGACGGCGCATTCCGTTCCTGGGGCTTCAGCCGCGGCGGCACCGGTGCTATTTCGAACGCGATTGCGGATGCGGCGCGCGAAGCCGGCGTCGAGATTCGCACCAAAGCGCCAGTCGGAAAAATTCTCGTGAAGCATGGCCGTGCCACAGGCGTCGTCCTGCAATCCGGCGAAGAACTCTTTGCCAATGTCGTCTCCTCCAGCGTGGACCCGCATCTCACCTTCGAAAAATTTCTCGAACCCAGCGAGCTTCCCGCCGATTTCCTCGAAGGCGTCCGCCGCTACAAATTCCGCGGCTCTTCCGGCAAAGTCAATCTCGCCCTCGACGCGCTTCCCAATTTCAAATGTTTCCCCGGCCCCGACGCGCATCTTCGCGGCGCCATCTCCATTTCTCCCAGCATGGAATACATGGAGCGCGCCTACGACGACGCCAAGTACGGCCACTTCTCCCGCAAGCCGTACATTGACATGGTCATCCCCAGTCTCACGGATCCCAGCGTCGCGCCTCCCGGCAAACATGTGCTCTCGTGCTTCGTGCAATACGCGCCTTACAAACTCGCCGAAGGCAACTGGGACGATCAGAAAGAAGCCTTCGGCGACAACGTCATCAACACCATCGCCGAATACGCGCCCAACATCAAAGACATCATCATCGGCCGCCAGGTCCTCACGCCGCTCGATCTCGAGCGCGAATTCGGCCTCACGCAAGGCAACATTTTCCAGGGCGAGCTTTCTCTCGAACAGCTTTTCTTCCTTCGCCCCGTCGCCGGCTGGGCCTACTACCGCACGCCCATTCACAACCTTTATATGTGCGGTTCCGCCACGCATCCCGGCGGCGGCATCATGGGCGCCAACGGCCGCATCGCCAGCCAGGTCATCTTGAAAGAGTGGTCGCACGCTTTGCGTGCGCACCGAACAAAGTCCGGTTCTTCGGACTCCGCTGCTGCCGCGCCGAAAGCGGCCAACTGACCATGCCCCTCGGACAGCGCGTAGTTCTCATCGGAGGTGGACACAACGCTCTCATCGCCGCTTTTTATCTCGCCAAGGGCGGATTCAAGCCGCTCGTTCTTGAGCGCCGGGAAATGGTCGGCGGCGGCGCCGTCACCGAGGAATTTTATCCCGGCTTCCACTCTTCCACGCTCGCGCACACTCTCGGCCCATTACGCGCTGACATCGCGAAAGACTTACTGCTCGAAAGGTTTGACTATGAAGTGATTCAACCCGATCCCCGCGTCTTCGCGCCCGCGCCGGATGGCCAAGCGCTCTTCTTCTACAACGACGCAGACAAGACCGCCGCTAGTATCGCCGGCCTCTCGGCGAAAGACGCCGCGAAATACACGCAATTCGCCGTGTCGCTCGCGGATACCGCCGCCTTCTTCACGCAGCTCTCTTCCATTACGCCGCCGGCGATCGATCATCCCACGCCCGAAGATCTCTGGAATCTTTTGAAAACCGGCCGCGGCGTCCGCAGCCTTGGAAAAACCGGCATCTTCGATCTGCTCCGCTGGGGCCCCATGGCCGTCGCGGACTTCGTGGCCGAATTTTTCGAAACCGAACTCCTTCGCGCTGCCATCGCCGCGCGCGGCATTTTTGGCACGGCGCTCGGGCCCTGGTCTGCGGGATCGACCGCCGTCCTTCTTCTGCGCGCTGCTGCCGACTCGCATCCCGTCGGCTCCGCTGCATTTCCGCGTGGCGGACTCGGTTCCTTCACGCGCGCCCTTGCCGAATCCGCCAAACAGGCGGGCGCAGAAATTCGCACCGACGCCGAAGTCCAGCAGATTCGAATCAAAGACGGCGCTGTCACCGGCGTCGTTCTATCCAACGGCGAAGAAATCGCCGTCGAAGCCGTCGTCTCCGGCGCCGATCCCAAGCGCACGTTTTTCAATTTAGTCGACGCTTCCCAGCTCGACCCGACCTTCGCGAATCGCATGAAAAATTTCCGCGCCAATGGCACCGTCGCCAAAGTCAATCTCGCCCTCGGCGGGCTGCCCAGTTTTACCGCTCTCGATTCGAACGAGACTCCGCTCAAAGCGCTCTCCGGCCGCATCCATATCGGCCCGGAAATTGATTATCTCGAACGCGCCTTCGACGCTTCCAAGTATGGCGATTTCTCGAAAACTCCCTGGCTCGACGTGACGATTCCCACCATCCTTGACCCTTCTCTCGCTCCGGACGGCAAGCATGTCCTCTCCGCCTACGCCCAGTTCGCTCCCTACAAATTAAGGGAAGGGAACTGGGACGCGCGACGCCACGACCTGGGCCACACCGTCGTCGAAACGCTCGCTGCTTACGCCCCGAATCTTCCCGGCCTGGTCGAAGGCATTCAGGTCATCACGCCCAAGGATCTGGAAACCTGCTACGGCTTCACCGGCGGCCACATTTTCCACGGCGAACTCGCTCTCGATCAGCTCTTCACCATGCGTCCCGTTCTCGATTGGGCGCGCTACAAAACTCCGATCCGCGGCCTTTTTCTCTGCGGCTCCGGCACGCATCCCGGCAACGGCCTCACAGGCGCTTCCGGCGCCAACGCCGCCCGCGAAATCATCCACGCCCTCCGATGATTCCTTCCTTATCTTCTGTAGGGGCGCCCGCCGCGGCGGGCTGCGCCCTCTTAAGCAGAGGTGCGTGACAATGCCTACCATTGACCGCACCAAACTCAAGGCTCTCCAAAAACGCGAAGAATCCCACTTCCTCGCTGACCATCCCAAATCCGCCGCTCTCTACCAACGCGCGCAATCCTCCCTCCTCGGAGGTGTCCCCATGAACTGGATGAAAAAATGGGCCGGCGCTTTTCCGATTTTTGTGAAATCGGCCAACGGCGCGCACTTTATCGACGTGGACGGCCGCGACTACATTGACCTCTGCCTCGGCGACACCGCCGCGATGACCGGCCACTCGCCTGCCATCGTCGCCGAAGCCGTCGCCCGCCGTGCCAGAGAAGGCATCACCTTCATGCTTCCCACCGAAGACGCCCTCTGGGTCGGCGAAGATCTCCAGCGCCGCTTCGGTTTGCTCTACTGGCAATTCACGCTCACCGCCACCGACGCCAACCGCTTCTCCATTCGAATCGCCCGCGAAATCACCCGGCGCTCGAAAATTCTCGTTTTTCACTATTGCTACCACGGCACCGTGGACGAATCCTTCGCCACGGTCGAAAACGGCGCAGTCGCCCCGCGCCGCGGCAACATCGGCCCGCCCGTCAATCCCGCTGAAACCACGCGCGTCGTCGAATTCAACGATCTCAACGCCCTCGAAGACGCCCTCAAGCATCGCGACGTCGCCTGCATTCTAGCCGAGCCCGCCATGACCAACGTCGGCATCATCCTCCCCGACGACGGTTACTGGCGCGCAGCACGCGAACTCGCGCGCCGTCACGGCGCGCTCCTCATCGCCGACGAAACGCACACCATCTGTGTCGGCCCCGGCGGTTGCACCGCCGCATGGAAACTCGATCCCGACATGCTCGTTTTTGGCAAAGCCATCGGCAGCGGCATTCCTGGCGCCACCTACGGTTGCAGCGAAGAAGTCGCCCAGCGCATCTCCGCCCGCATCCATCTCGAAGACTGTGATGTCGGCGGCATCGGCGGCACGCTCGCCGGCAACGCGCTCTCGCTCGCCGCCATGCGGACCACGCTCGAACACGTGCTTACTCCCGCCGCATTTGAACGCATGATCCCGCTCGCCCGGCGCTTCAACGACGGCGTCGCCGCAGAAATCCGCGTGCACCATCTTCCCTGGAACGTGATCCAGCTTGGCGCCCGTGCCGAATACACCTTCGCCGCAAAACCTCCGCGCAACGGCGGCGAATCCGCCGCGGCTGCCGATTTCGAACTCGAACGCTTCCTCCACCTCTACGCCCTCAACCGCGGCGTCCTCCTCACGCCGTTCCACAACATGGCCCTCATGTCCCCCGCCACCACTGAAGCCGACATCGACGCCCACAGCAATCTCTTCGCCGCCGCCACCCGCGAACTGACCTCCTAGTAGGACAGACATTCCTGTCTGTCCGCTCTCTCGCATGTCTCATGTAGAATGGTGGGCCTGAACCGCAAGGATGAAATTTATGTCTTCCTTCTATCTCTTGAAAACCGAAGCCTCCGCATACTCGTTCGCCGATCTTCAGCGCGACAAAGTCACTGTTTGGGACGGCGTCTCGAATCCCGTCGCCGTGAAGAATCTTCGAGGGATGAAGCCCGGCGACAAACTGGTCATCTACGAAACCGGCGACCGCAAGAGTGCCGTCGGCACTGCGTCCGTCGTCTCGGTGGATGCCTCCGATCCCAAGAATCCTGCCGTCGAGATCAAGGCCGGAAAGCCGCTCCCCAAACCCATCACATTGGGCGAAATCAAATCTAAAAAGCTCTTCGCGGATTCTCCACTCGTCAGGATTGGCCGCCTCTCCGTCGTTCCCCTAACCGAAGCCCAATACAAATTTCTAGCAGGCGACTGATTTCCCAAATGCGCGTATGATGCGGGGACGAAATTCCTAAGTCGCGAGGTTGCATTCCATGAAACGCTCTATCTTTTTTCTCGCTCTGTTTGTCGCCATTCCCGCTTTAGCCCAGCAGCCGGCCGAAATCCGCTACCAAGCCGACCCCAATTTTCTGAAGCTCCCGCCCGACACCCACCTCGGTGAAGCCGTCGGCGTCGCCGTCAATTCCAAAGGCCACATCTTCGTCTTCTCGCGCGGCAACAGCACCGGCCCCGCTTACGGCGCCAGCGCCGCGCAACTCCTCCAATTTCTTCCCGACGGCAGATTTGTACGCGAAATCGGCCACAATCTCTACGCCTGGTCCTTCGCGCATTCCGTCCGCATCGACAAGGACGACAACATCTGGGTCGCCGACAAAGGCTCCGACATGGTCGTCAAGTTCAATCCCGAAGGCCGCGTCGTCATGGTTTTCGGCCGCAAGCAGGAAGCTTCCGACGAAGGCACCGAGCCGCTGAAGCATCCGAAGCCTCCGCTCCCGCCCGTTGACGGCATGTTCCGCCAGGTCACCGATATGGCGTGGGACTCCGCCGGCAACACGTACATCAGCGACGGCTACGTCAACTCCCGCATCGCCAAAGCCGACAAGAATGGCGTCTGGCTCAAGTCCTGGGGCGAACCCGGCGACAAACCCGGCCAGTTCAACATCCCGCACAGCATCGCCGTCGATGCACAGAACAATGTCTACGTCGCCGATCGCAGCAATCGCCGCATCCAGGTCTTCGACGCCGAAGGAAAATTCCTCCGCCAGATCACCATCGATGTTCCCGCTCCCGCGGACGCGCGCGCCGCCATCGGCGCCAAGCCCACCGCAAACACCGGCACTATGGCCCCCGGGGTCCCGTGGACTCTGTGCATCACGCCCGGCCCGAATCAAGTCCTCTACACTTCCGACGCCTACCCCGGTCGCATCTACAAACTCTCCCTCGACGGAAAAGTTCTCGGCATGCTGGGCAAAGCCGGCAAGCAGCCCGGCGAGTTCGGCTGGATCCATTCCATCGCCTGCCCCTCGGAAAACGAACTCTACGTCGCCGAAATCCTCAACTGGCGGGTACAGAAACTGGTCCTCGAACCCACTCACTAAGAAACCTAGTTGGGGTACAGGCAGCCTTGACACCCTCTTTTCTTGGGTGTAGCGTCCGCTTCATTACCCTCCCCAAAGTCTCTTAAGCAAAGGAGGCAATCATGTTCAAGAGAGCCATATGGGCCTTAGCGGTCGCCGTGTGTCTGACGGCGCCCGTGGCGGTCCATGCGCAGGGAGATTATCTCGACGTCTACATAGTGAAAGTGAAGCCGGAAAAAATCGCGGACTTCCAGGTCCTTGCAAGAAAGTGGGTGGACGCGAATCGCCGGTTCGACGGTGACCGCTGGCTCGCCACGCAAACCTTGTTTGGCGAAGGCGGCGTGTATGTATTCACAAGTCTGCGCCAGGATTACGCGGACATCGAAAAAAACAGCGAGACAGGGATGCTGGCTGCCAACAAGGCTTTCGGCAAGGAAGCCACCTTAAAGATGCTGCATGATTGGGAGAGCTGTCTGGTCTGGTCCCGCTCGGAGTTGCGGCGTCGGCGTCCGGACCTGAGCCGCAAGCCCCCCACGGATATGGACTCCTACGCGAAACTCATCGGCGAATCCAGGGTGCTGCGCACCACTGCGGTGCACGTGCGCCCCGGGCACATCGCGGACTTCGAAGCGCTGATGAAGGAAATGAAAGAGGCCGGTGAAAAAGCCGCGAACACCCAGCCTGTGCTTGTTTCCCAGGTGGTTGAAGGGAGCAAAGGCACAACTTTCTATGTGACTTCCTTGCGCGGTTCGCTCGGTGGCTTCGATAAGAACCCCACGATCCGCGAAATTCTCGGCGAAGATCGCTTCAAGAAATATCTCCAGATAAGCGCGGAGACGGTGGAAGGCAGCGAGTCGGCGCTCTACCGCTTCTCGCCCGAACTCAGCAACCCAACGGAAGAGATCGTCAAGGTGGCGGCCGATTTCTGGCACCCGAAGGCAGTCATGTCTGCTGCTTCAAAGCCCAAAGCCGCAACCGCCAAGCCAGCCGAGCTGAAACCAGCTTCGGAAAAACCGTAGCAGTAGCTCGAAGGCTTACAACCTAGTTTCTGCGCGCCCGGGCGCAACTCCGACAGCACACGGTTTGCTGGTGTTACGGATGTGCTTGTGTTCGGGGGAACTTCTGCGCTTGCTGTGCCTCTCTTGCATCCGGGCGGTTTCTACGCCCGATGGCACTGGCGGGAAGTTCGCCTCTCCTCTTCGAGGCATGATATCTTTCCCGCATGCGAATTCCAGTACACCATTTTGTTCGGCTGCTCGCGTCATTGGCTTTGGCGACCGTCGCGTTCGCCACCAGCAGCGAGATTCCTCCTCACGGCACGGCAATCGCTTTGTTCGATGGGCGCGATCTCACCAACTTCGACATCCTATTGAAAGAGCACGGCTTGAATAACGATCCCGATCATGTGTTTCGTGTCGAGAACGGAGTCATCCATGTCTCCGGCAAGGAGTTCGGCTACGTCATCACCAAACAGGAATTCGCCAACTATTATCTGCGGGCGGAGTTCAAGTGGGGCGAGGGTACGTACGCCCCACGCGCGGGCCACGCGCGCGACAGCGGAATTCTCTACCACGTGCAAGGCCCGCAGAAAGTTTGGCCGACTTCCGTCGAGTTTCAGATCATCGAAGGCGGGACCGGAGACTTTTGGATGACGGATGGAGGAGCGTTGACCGGGCCGAACGGCGTCCGCGTGACCGGCCCTCCGGGTAGCGCCCTGAAAATCGACCGCATCGGCAAAGGCCCGTGGAATGATGTGGCCGGATACCGCGATCCCGTTGGCGAGCTTGAAAAACCTCACGGCCAATGGAATCTGCTGGAATTGGTCGTACAAAGAGATCACGTCAAGCAATTCGTCAACGGAAAATTGGCCAACGAAGGCTCCGAAGCATTCCCGTCCAGCGGGAAAATCTTGTTCCAATCCGAGGGCGCTGAAGTGTTCTTCCGCAGCATTAAATTGTATCCCCTGAAGAAGTAATTCGTTCACGCCGCAGTCCGTGCGCTCCGCAATGCATGCATCACCCCCGCGCGCATTGACGTGAACTTTTCCTCGGCCTAAGATGCACCTCAAATTCTGAACTAGGAGGTGCTTTATGACGCTCAGGGGAAAATATGCGCTGGTGACCGGTAGCTCGCGGGGAATTGGCCGCGGTATCGCCGTGAAGCTGGCGGAATCCGGAGCAAAAGTTGCCGTTCACTATTATCAGAAGGAAGACCACGCCAAAGCCACTCTCGAAAAACTGCGGGCCTGCGGCTCGGATGGTTTTGTTTTGCAAGCGGACGTTTGCAAACCGGAAGAAATTCGCCGCATGTTTGCGCGCGTCAAATCGGAGTTCGGCGCTCTGGACATCTTTGTGAATAACGCCAGGCCGGAGGTTGCCACGTTTTACGAAGGGCCAATGACCATCGGGCTGGACATGTTCGACTTCGCCATCAATTCGCAAGCCAAGGCATTCCTGGTTGGCGTGCAGGAAGCCGTTCCGATGCTGCGCGACGGCGGGCGCATCATCGCCCTGACCTATGCACCCGGCGGCCGCTTCGGCAGTTGGCAGCCGTGGGTGGCCATGGGTGCGGCCAAAGCGGCATTGGAAGTCTTGTGCCGTTACTTCGCCGTGGCACTGGCTTCGCGCCAAATCACCGTGAACGCCATCAGCCCCGGCTGGACCGAAGACAGCGTCTTGAATACTCTGCCGGAAGCGGTACAGACGATGATTCGGAACTGGCACCGCGGCGGATGGACTCCCATGGGTAAACTCGGAACTCCATCCGACATTGGGAATGCCGTTGCGCTGCTTTGCTCGGCGGAAGCGAACTGGATCACGGGACAAATCCTCGATGTGGATGGAGGGGCCTCGCTCATGGATGCGCACCTCCCGCTGGAAATCCAGCAAGTGCCCGCCGCAAGAGGCGCCCAGGCCGCCTAGGGCAAACTCATGGATATGCTGACGAAGAAGAGGCAGCGCGTGACGAATGGTTGAATCACCGCATCGAAGTTGACAGCATGTCCCGGCAGGGCGGAAGAATTCCAGAACGAGGTGACCAAATGACTTCTTACGGCGGAAAGGATTTGGCGAGCGCGTTTCGCATGGTACGCAAAAACACCATTCAGGTTGCGGAAGACATTCCCGAGTCGAAGTACAGCTTTGTGGCGGCGCCGGACGTGCGCCCCGTGGCGCGCATGTTGACGCACCTCGCGATCTCCACCCGGATCTGGGAAGAGATGCACAAAAAGCGGCTCACCACTCTAGCGGGCTTGGACTTTTTCGGCATGATGGACAAGTTCAACGCCGAGGAAGCCAAGCCCAGATCCAAGGCGGAGATTCTCGATCTGCTGCGAACCGAAGGGGAGCAGTTTGCCGCGTGGATGGAAACTCTGCCCCCGGAGTTCCTTGGGGAAATGGTGACCGAGCCCGACGGAAAAACCGCGAAGTCGCGATTCGAGAGGCTGCTCAGCGCGAAGGAGCACGAGATGCACCATCGCGCGCAACTGATGCTGATCGAGCGGCAACTCGGCATCGTGCCGCATCTGACGCGCCAGTTCAACGAGAGGGTCGCCCAAATGCGCGCAGCCCGCGCTTGAGCGGCGCGGCTGAAAACGTGCTCCGGCCCGGCCGGACACAAATAGGCCCCGGCGTGAGCCACGGACTCACGCGACGTGGGGCGAAGCCGTCTTCACCGCCCGCGCAGTCCTATCCCAATCGCCGGCGATGAGTTCACGGCGGTGTGCCTCTAAGTCTTCATGATGTTTCGACCGGCTGCACGCTTTTTAATAGCGCCGCGTCCGCCAGATCTCTTAGCGGCCCGCTTTTTTGCTACCGTCATTCTGCCGCCTCTGCTTTTCTTCGCCATTTTGAAATCTCCTCCTTCAAAAACTATTCCCACGCGGTATGTTAGAGCCGGTGGGGACGGATGACTGTTCACTTTGGGACAATCTCCGCGGGCCGCGGTCCATTCGCGCAAAAAACTGCGTAAATGTACACAAGAGAACAGGCACACGTCTTGACGAAATCTAAGATTCGGTTTGCAAGCTTAAGCGGTTAGTTCCGCCGTTCGCAATCCCAGCCCGCGTATACGGAAGCGCAGGGCCAGATGAATTTGCTTTTTCGATCTTTGTACATTCTGTTTCCCCCTCGGCTGCCAAGACTTGGTCCCGAAGACGTGGCCGATACCGCGGAATATTACAATCGCCTGGCTCGGCACGATGAAGCGGCGATGGATCCCCCAAGCATGTGGATAGACCGTATTTCGGCGCGGCTGACGGTGCGTATACGGCCGTTCAAGATCGCGGCGAAGGTCTCTCAAACGATTCTTCGTTGCGTCGCCCCGCGTAGCAAGAGTCTTGCAGAGAGACTTGAGGGAACTGAGTGGAGGATGGTCTTGACGAGCGCCCCAGCTCGCCGGGTTTGCGCGTGGGTTCTTTCGACTGCTCTCTCTTTCTTTTCTCCCCGGAGTTTCACCTGGCCAGCGCCAAAGTGGCGTTTCCGTAACCGCGCCGCATCTGATCTTCAACCTCGCAGATTTCCGCATCGTCGCGTTCTTTTTGCACAGAAGAGTCGTTCGATTCTCCTTGACACCCACACTCTTGAGGGACACCATCATGTCGAGGTTTCGCCGTTTTGAGGCGAGACTCCCTCTCCGTAGTCCAAGGGCAGTTTCTTTGACAGCTAAGCTCTGCATCGAGCGCCAAGAGGGCAGTACGTCCTCGGCTCGTTTTTCTCCGCTCACGCGCGGCTTAACCTTTTTGCCCGACCCACAGGACTGCAAGCACACGCCGTAGCGGTTCCAGACCACACCACTCGAGCTCGACTCGCTTCCTGCGAGGACCGTTTTTGCTTTTCTCAAAAAGGAGAACCACCCATGTCAGAACACAACAAAGCTATCGTCCGTCGTCTGTTTGCAGAACTCTGGAACACGGGCAATCTCTCAGTGGCCGACGAGATTTTTTCCCCCAACTACGCTCACCATGACCCTTCGACGCCCGATTTTGGGCGCGGCCCCGAGAGTGAAAAGAAGAGAGCGACTCTCTACCGCACGGCCTTCCCCGATCTTCACTTGACGATCGAGGATGTCATTGCCGAAGGCGAAACCGTCATGACCCGCTGGTCTTGCCGCGGTACTCACAAGGGCGAGCTCAACGGCGTTGCGCCAACCGGGAAGCAGTTCACCATCTCCGGCATGACCGTCGCTCGCGTTTCGAACGGCAAGATCGCCGAAGGCTACGTCAACTGGGACGCTCAGGGCCTGATGCAGCAGCTCGGCGTCGTCCCTCAGCTCGCCAAGTCTGTGGCCGCCGCAAGGTAGCCGTCCTCACATTCCACAAAAAGCGGGAAGGCCCGATCCAACATCGGGCCTTCTTTTTTGGTGTGCCGAGCATGTTCGATCGCTTGGGGGTGAAAGTCCCCTACCCAACTTGATGGAGGTGAAGGGTTAGTGAAGCGCAAGGACGTCGTCGCGAGGCGAGGTCTGAAAGAAGCGTGGAGCAAACACGCGAGCCGATGGACAAGAACTGGATTGG
>QHYE01000089.1 GCA_003224055.1 Acidobacteriota bacterium
CACTCTCGCTGCCGGAGTATTTGCGGACGAAAACGGCTGGACGCTCTTGCTCCCGCCGCCTGAAGAGGAAAGCACGGTAGCTCTTGCGGATTACATCCCGACTCTCGTTTCAAGACTGTGGCATTTTCCAACAGTTTCCGTGACCGGCGACCCCGGCGCGAAACTCCACGCTACTCTGCGGAAACTTGTTCGCGGCGGCAGAAATGGAAACCTGCGCCTCGTTCCTGCCGGCCAAGTTCGCCACACCGTCACGTACCGCGACATCACCATCGTGCCCTTTCGCATCAACGTCAAGAAACTTCCTCGCATCAAGGATGCGAGGCGCGTTCCACTGCGCGACGTTTCTTCGGCGCTCCCCGTTTCCAATCTCACTCGAAAAGTCGCCCGCGCCGTTCTTGCGGTTTCCGCCGCTCGCTGAGCGTTATCCTTTCGTCCAGCCTTTCAGCGGCCGTGCGCCGCGGATGCTACGATGGAAAGCTGCCATGGCCGCCTCGCTCGTAACTTCGCGCACTCCCCCTTTGCCCGCCGAGCGTTTTTTTCGCACCTCTCTTTCGCTGCTCATCCTCACTTCCGTCCTCACTCTCGTCAGTACCGGGAAACTGGATGTGTTTACCATCGTGGTGGCCCCGCTCGCCGCTCTGTATAAGGGCTATCGCTGGTGGCACGACCGCCCCGCCGAATTCACCCCGCGGGCGGCCACCTGGTGCGTGCTCGGGTATCTGGCGTTTCTCCCCGTCGATGTTCTTTTTCTTTCGCGCTTTTTCGTGGGGAATTCCTCGAACCCCCCGCTCTATGCGGCGCTGCTCGCGGCGGTGCATTTTCTCATCTACGTGATGCTCGTCCGCTTTTACAGCGCGGTCAGCGATCGCGACGCCACTTTTCTTTCGATGCTTTCTTTCGCGGGAATTTTGGCCGCTGCCGTTCTTACCGTGGACACCACGTTTCTGGTTTTCTTTTTTGTTTTTCTGCTGTTTGGCGTCGCCGCCTTTGTCGGCATGGAATTGCGCCGCGGAGCCGTGGGTGCGGTTACGCCCTCTCCGAACTTGCAGCCGGAGCGCGACCGCCGCCTGACTCGCGCGCTGAGTTTTGCCGCTCTCACCGTGGCGTTGGGGGCGATGGTCTTCGGCAGCGGGCTTTTTTTCTTTTTCCCGCGTTTCAATGCCGGTTACCTCGGGAACGCCAGCTTCAGTCCTTCGCTAATGACGGGTTTCAGCGAAAACGTGGAGCTCGGGCAAATCGGCGAGATCAAAAAGAATTCAGCGGTGGTCATGCGCGTGCAAACCGGCAGACCTCTCGGTTACGATCGGCTGCGGTGGAGAGGCATCGCGCTTACTACCTTTGACGGCAAACGGTGGACTTCTCCCGAGCGTGGTGCGCAAACCTTGTCGCCCAGCCTGGACGGATGGATCTACGTGGCGGACCCGGCGCAAAAAACGGATGCGCTGGGGCCGGGAATTCTCTACACGGTTTATCTGGAACCCATCGCCACCGATGCGATTTTTGTTCCCGGCAAGGCCATTTCTCTCAAAGGAAATTTCACCGGTGAAGGCGGGAATTCGTTTTCGGCGATGCGGCGTACCTACATTTTTCGCGATTCGACCGGCACGTTGCTGAATCCGTTTCACAATTACAGCGCTCTCCGGTATGGAGGATTTTCGCGTTTCCCGCCGCTCAACGCGGCAAAGCTACGTGCGGCGCTTGCGGATTATTCGCAGGAGATCGCCGAAACCTACCTCCAGCTCCCTCCGCGGCTTGACCCGCGAATCCCGGAGCTTGCGCGGGAAATTGCCAAGAACGCGAAGACGCCTTTCGACATCGCGCTGGTAATGGAGAGCTACCTACGCGATCGTTTCGCGTACACGCTGAATCTCACCGGGAAACCGGGCGACGATCCGCTGGCGCATTTTCTTTTCGAAACGCGCGCCGGCCATTGCGAATATTTTGCTTCCGCGATGACCGTCATGCTGCGCACGCTGGGCATTCCCGCGCGCGAGGTGAACGGGTTCCTGCCGGGCGAATACAACGACCTGGGCGGCGACTACATCGTTCGTGCAAGCGACGCGCATAGCTGGGTGGAAGTCTATTTCCCCGGGAACGAATGGCAGGTATTCGATCCCACGCCGGCGGCGCCGGAGAACTCAGGAAATTTCCTGACGCGCCTCGGGCAATACGCGGACTGGCTGCAAATCACATGGAGTGAATGGGTGATCGGCTACGACTTTGCCCACCAGCTGGTCCTGGCACAGAACCTTCAGCGCACTTCAAAAAGTTGGAGCGAAACGGCGCGCGACTGGTTCCGGGCGAAGCAACAAGCCAGTAGAAAGTGGATGCAGTCCTGGCAATTTCAGCATGGCGCAATCGGTTTCCTGCTGCCGGTCTTTCTCGTGGCGCTCCTTGTGGCGCTGCGATTCAATCTGTTCGCGGAACTGATCCGCCGGGTGCGTTTGTTCCTGCAGTTACGAAGCGCGAGATCGGCGCAAAGCAATCCACAGCTTGCGTCGCGCCTGTACAGCGAACTGCTGCGAATCCTGGCGCGGCGCGGTCTGCTGCGAGTGGAATCACAAACGCCGTTCGAGTTTGCCGCGGCAGTGAATTCGCCGAATCTCGCTTCCCCGGTCCTGGAATTCACGCAGATTTACGCTCATGCCCGCTTCGGCGGCGCGCCCTGCGACATCACTCGCCTCCGCCAATTGCTCGATCAGATTCGTTTCGCTTTGCGCGCGCGCTGACGCGCACCACAGTGTACCGAATGACTCACTCACTACGCTTGGGGTAATATGTCTGCTAGTAGAGGTTCATATGAAACGGGCCATTGCCGTCCGCTTTCTTATCTTTCCGCTACTTGCGTTAGCCACTCGAGCGGGACCACAAGCCACTCACTCGACGCAAGCTGCCTCAGCGTCCATCGCTCAAAACCCAAAATGGACCGAAGCCGATAGGAAAGCACTTCTCGCCAAGTCAGAGCGTGGAGACACGGGGTCGCAGTTTTGGCTCGGCGCTGCGTATGAACAAGGCTGGTTTGGAAAGACCGACTTTCAAGAAGCAGTGAAGTGGTTCAGAAGGGCTGCGGCACGCGGTAATGCCGACGCGCAAAACAGCTTGGGACAAATGTATGAGTATGGGGAGGGTGTGGAACAGAATTACATTCTAGCCGCCAAATGGTACCGAAAGGCTGCGGACCACGTCCCAAACTTGGGAGGGGCCGGGCAAGGCAGGAACAATTTGGGTCTGCTCTATATGGAGGGTCTTGGAGTTCCGAAGAATTACGTTCAGGCTTACATGTGGTTCAAACTGGCCAGCACCGAAACAAACCTCGCCTATGCCAAGTCCCGAATGACTCCTGCGCAGGTACTTGAAGCTGACCGAATGGCAATGGAGTGGAAGAACCATCACCCAGAGCGGCGAGGCTCCTGAAGGAAGCAGGCGGGTCTTGATAGCAGTCCGCCGCACAACCGAGGAGGATTGCGCCTTCCACGGCGCTCGACTTGCGTCTTAGTAGCCGATAACTCGCGGTACCGAAAACTGCCGCACGAGCTGCGCACCTGCCGGCGCGGTGCTGAGCGTCTGCATGTTACAATTGAGAATTGCGCAAACACGCAAATTCATTGGCTATGACTAAGGTCGGATTCGTCAGCCTGGGATGCCCGAAGAACCTCGTGGACAGCGAGGTGATGATGGGTATTCTTGCGCGCGGAGGCTATGAACTTACGCCGCGCGCGGACGAAGCCGAAGTGCTGGTGGTCAACACGTGCAGCTTCATCGAGGCGGCGCAGAAAGAATCCGTCGAAGCCATCCTGGAGATGGCGGAACACAAGAAATTTGGCGCGGCGAAGAAACTGATCGTGGCGGGCTGCCTAGTCGAACGGTTTCGAGCGCAAATTCTCGAGCAAGTTCCCGAGGTGGACGCCGTCGTGGGCACCGGCGAAGTCGAGCGCATCCTGGAAGCGGTCGAAGGCGATTTGCGTGTTCTGCCCGCGCAGCCGCCGGCGTTTCTCTATCATGATCTGACGCCGCGGATTGTCACCACGCCGAAGCATGCGGCGTATATCAAAATTGCCGAAGGCTGCGACCATCCCTGCACGTTTTGCATTATTCCCGAGCTTCGCGGGAAGTTTCGCAGCCGCCGGTTCGAATCAGTGGTCCGGGAAGCGGAAAATCTGGCGAAGGCGGGCGCGCGGGAAATCACGCTGATTGGGCAGGACACCACTTCGTACGGCGAAGATCTGGGCCTGCGCGAGGGGCTGGCACAACTGCTCGAAAAGCTCGCGCAAGTGGACGACCTTCTCTGGGTGCGATTCCTGTACGCGTATCCCAATCGTGTCACACAGAAATTGCTGGACACGCTTGCGGCGCATCCGCGGCTTGCGAAATACCTGGACATGCCGCTGCAACACGCCAGCCGGAACGTTCTGGCGCGCATGAAGCGCGGTTCGAATGGCGATGCGTTCTTGAAATTGCTGGAGCGCATGCGCGCGACGATTCCCGGCGTTGCGCTGCGCACGTCGTTCATCGTCGGCTTCCCTGGCGAGACGGAAAGCGATTTCGAGGAACTTTGCGATTTTGTGAAGGCGGCGAAGCTGGATTGGCTAGGCGTGTTCGAGTATTCGGACGTGGACAACGCCGAAAGCTTCGCGCTGGATGAAAAAGTGGATGCGAGAACGATTACGGACCGCCGCGCCCGCTTGATGGCCATTCAAAAGAAAATCTCGCGAGAGAATTTGCGCGCGAAGTATTTGCGGACAAAATCGCGCGGGTCAGAAGAGCGTGCGTTCACGGCGCTGATCGAAGGTCCGTCGAAGGACAACCCGCTAGTCTGGGAAGCGCGGCTGGAAAGCATGGCTCCGGAGATTGACGGCAAGCTGTATCTCACCGATATCGAGCTGCCGAATGGAGATGTGGCCGCTGCTGGAGATGTTGCGCGCGTTGAAATGACGAAGGCGGACGCGTACGACCTGATTGGCCGCGTCGTGGAAGTCCTGTCTTGCCCCGCCGCGCGCGACAGCGACCTCGTGGCGCCTCCGGCGGTTCCCCCGGCGGAGAAACTCCATCGAATCGCTACCGGCGCTCCTCTCCGCGTCCTCGCCTGAGTTATACTCTCAGTCCGAAGAAGCTGCTGCTCCATGAAACACAGATGCCCCATTTGTAAAGTCGAGACCGACTCCGCGATTCATGCGGACTTTCCGTTTTGCAGCGAGCGCTGCCGGGAGCGCGACCTGGGCAACTGGGCCAGCGAAAAGTACGTCGTGTCCGATCCGATTTTCGATGAAGCGGAAATCACCGAGAGCAATCCCAAGACCGTCATCCTTGATTTGGACGAACCGAATGGCAGCGAAAACTGACGCAGCGCCGGCACGCGAAGCGCGGCTCGAGAAGCCGCGGCTCGCGCTCGCGATAGCCACCGCGTTGGGCGTCGGGTACATTCCGAAGGCGCCGGGCACGTTTGGCTCGCTGGTGGGTGTTGCGACCGCGTTTCTCTCCGCCGTCTTTTTTCTGCGGCCGGCGTCCCTTGGGGGATTCTTCTCGTTTCACCCGAGTCACGACGCCGTCCTGATGGACAAGCATTTTCTGGTTCCCGGCAGCGACGTTCACGACGCCGTGCTGGCGCTGCCGATTTTCTGCGCGCTGGCGCTGCTGGTCCTGCTTGGCGCAATCGGCGTCTGGAGCGCTTCCCGGGCGGCCGTGTACGCGGGGATCAAGGATCCTCAATTCGTAGTGGTGGACGAAGTCGCAGGCCAGCACCTCGCGCTCCTGCTCCCGTTGATTCCTATCGCGCTCCCGAATCTGACCGCGCACATGGACTTCTCCACTTTTGCAATTTTCTTCGCGCTGAGCCTGGTCAACTGGAAATACCTGCTGCTCGGTTTTATACTTTTTCGCGTGTTCGACGTCTGGAAGCCGTGGCCGGTGCGCCAAATGGAAAAGCTCCCCGGCGGCTGGGGCATCATGGCGGACGACTGGATGGCGGGCATCTACGCGGCAATTCTTTTGCGAGTCGCGTTACACTTTGGGCTTCTCTCGCTGCACATTGGCTGGGTATGAAATTCGGGTTCGGGTCCTCGGCGGAAAAGAACGGCAATCCCCACATTGAGAGAGTTGCGCCCGCGGCGGCCATTCCCGGCGGGGAGATCGCTATTCTCGGCAGGGGCTTTGTTTCGCGCGGGCAATCGCGGCCGGTAGTGCTCTTTGGCGAAGCGGAAGCCAGCCTGGCGCTTGCGGGGGAAAATCGCTTGATCGCGCGCGTGCCGGAAGGCGCGAACGGCGGCGTGGTGCGCGTGGCGACGGCCGGGCAGGAGAGCCCGCCGCATCCGGTGCACATCGGGACGCAAATCGCGGACAACTTGCATCCCGTCGCGAATCCCGCGGTCGATCAAGACGGAAATATTTATGTAACGTTTTCCGGCCCGCGGGGCCAGCGCGTTCCGGTTTCGCTTTACAAGATCACCGCGAATTACAGCGTGAAGCCGTTCGTCACTTCGCTGATGAATCCCAGCGGCCTGGCTCTCGACCGCGAGGGAAATCTTTTCGTTTCCTGCCGCAACGACGGCACCATCCACCGCATCACGCCGGACGGGCGCGCGGAGGAGTGGATGGAAGGGATGGGGATTGCGACGGGCATTGCGTTTGACCAGGCCGGCAATCTTTACGTCGGAGACCGCAGCGGAACGATTTTCAAGATCAGCCCGAGCCGCGAGATTTTTGTGTTCGCGACTATGGAGCCGTCCATCGCGGCATACCACCTGGCATTTCATCCGAGCGGCGATCTCTACGTGACGGGCCCGACCACTTCCAGTTTTGACCGCGTGCATCGCATCACGCAGGGTGGCGACGTCAGCGTTTTCTTCCGCGGACTCGGCCGTCCGCAGGGATTGGCTTTTGACCGCGACGCGAATCTATATGTTGCCGGGTCGTATGGCGGCCGCCGCGGCATCGTTCGGATTACGCCGCAAGCTCACGCGGACATCGTGCTGAGCGGCTCGGGGCTCGTCGGCCTCGCGCTGCAGCCCTCCGGCCGCGCCATTTTGGCCACCACTGGCGCAATCTTCACGCTGGATTGGGACGTGCGCGGATTGCCACTCGTTGCATAATGGGCCAAATGAAAGCTGAGATTATCGCAGTGGGTTCGGAACTTCTTACCCCGGATCGTTTGGACACCAACTCGCTCTTCCTCACCGAGGAGTTGAACAAGCTCGGGATCGAGGTGGTGCGCAAATCCATTGTGGGGGACCATCGCGATACGCTGCGCGCCGCGTTCCACGAAGCGCTTCAGCGCGTGGAACTAGTCATCGCTTCGGGTGGTCTGGGGCCGACCGAAGACGACCTGACGCGGGAAACCGTCGCCGACCTTCTCGGGCGCAAACTTCAACTCAACAAAGCGATTCTTCAATACATTGAGGGACGCTTCCGTCAGCTGGGCCGCGAAATGCCGCCCGTAAATGTGCGCCAAGCGATGGTGCCGGAAGGCGCGGAAGTTCTCGAGAATCCGCGCGGCTCTGCGCCCGGCCTGTGGATCGAAGACCGTGGACGATGGATCGCGCTCCTGCCCGGGCCGCCGCGCGAATTGAAGCCCATGTTCCAGGAGCAGATTCTGCCGAGGCTGGAGCGGCGCGGGTCCGGCGTTCGAATGTTTCACCGCGAGCTGCGCGTTGCGGGCATGGGCGAATCGGCGCTCGAACAGCGCATCAAGCCAATCTACACGCGTTACGCGGACGTGAACACGACCATTCTCGCCGCGCCCGGCGAAATTCAGATTCATTTGCGCATTTGGACCGACGACACCGCGCACGCGCAAAAAACGCTCGATGAAATCTCGCAGAGTTTTGAGCTGGCGCTGACGGACCGGATATTCTCGCAGGACGGTTCTTCGCTCGAAGAAGTAGTAGCGAACATTTTGACGATGAACAGCGCCACCATTTCCGCGGCGGAAAGCTGCACGGGCGGGCTGCTCGCGCAGCGGCTCACGAGCATTCCCGGAAGCTCGTCGTATTTTCTGGGCGGAGTGGTCTGCTACAGCAACGAACTGAAAACGGCCTGGGCCGACGTGCCGCCGGAGATCCTCAAGTCGAAAGGCGCGGTGAGCAGCGAAGTGGCGATTGCGCTGGCCGACGGCATTCGGCGCCGCGTCGGCAGCACGCTCGGCGTAGGCATCACCGGCATCGCCGGCCCGGGCGGGGGAAGCGAAGAAAAACCCGTTGGCACGGTACACGTCGCGATTGCGCATACGGGCGGAGTGAAAGAGCGCGGCGTGCGCTTCCCCGGCGACCGCGAAGCGATTCGCTGGCATGCAGCGCAGCTCGCGCTGGACATGGTGCGGATCCATTTTCTCTACAATGGCGGCGAGCCGCCGGCGCACACTCGCAAAGGGTCTTGAACGGTGCGCCTGTTCGTGGCACTGGAGATTCCTCCCGGAGTGCGGGAAAGTCTCGGCGAGTTTCTCGCGGTGCTTCGCGCGCTTTCGTCGCAACCTCGGTGGGTGCGAACGGATAACCTTCATATCACTTTGAAATTCATCGGCGAAGTGCTGCCGGAGAAACTTGGCGACATTCGAGCGGCGCTCTCCGCCGTGCATTCCGATCGAGCGGTTACGCTCGATTTTCGGGGAGTGGGTTTCTTCCCAAATGAAAAGCGGCCGCGCGTTTTCTGGGCTGACGTTGAAGCCTCCTTAAATCTAGGGCAACTTGCAGGCGACATCGACAGCGCCTTGGAAAAACTTGGTGTTCCGCCGGAGAAACGGCCTTTCTCGCCGCATCTGACGCTTGCGCGATTCGAACCGCCGGGACTGCCGGAAAAGCTGCGCGCGGTCATCCAGGAAAACGCGCGGCGCGAATTTGGTTCCGTTGCAGCCCGGGAATTCCACCTGATCGAGAGCAAGCTAAAACCAGGCGGCGCGGAGTACACTACGCTCGAAACTTTTCCCTTCGTCGTGGCGGAGGTGTAAGAGCGCATGCCTTCGATTCCCATTACGACTCTGCTGATCCCTGTCGTTGCGTATCTGCTTGGGTCGATTCCCTTCGGGCTGATACTGGCAAAGTTGTTTGGCCGTGGAGACGTGCGCAAGGAGGGCAGCGGCAATATCGGCGCAACAAACGTCTCGCGCGTAGCCGGGCCTCTCGCGGGAATCTTGACGCTGCTTCTTGACGGCGCAAAAGGAGCCGTAGCCGTGCTCGTCGCGGGGCGTTATTCGAATGAAAGCGCGATGTGGATGGTGATCGCGGGGTTGGCCGCGCTCGTGGGCCACTGCTTTCCCGCGTGGCTGAAATTCAAAGGCGGTAAAGGCGTGGCAACGGCCGCAGGAGTGTATCTCGCGCTCTGTCCTCCGGCGTTTCTTGGCGGGCTCATCCTGTTTCTATTGGTCGCCGGCTTCTCGCGCTACGTTTCACTCGGCTCCGTGGCGGCCGCCGTGGCGATGCCGCTACTGATGTATTTTTTCTGGACGCCGCATCATGCTCCGCCGCTGATCATCACGTTTGGAGCGCTCGCCGTAGCGATGCTCATCGTCTACAAGCATGATGGAAATCTTCAGCGGCTGGTGCAAGGCACGGAGCCGAAATTTTCTTTTCGCAGGAAAAACGCCGAGTGAGCAAGATCGCCATCCTCGGAGCGGGAAGCTGGGGAACGGCGCTGGCGATTGTATTTTCGCGCAGCGAGAGGAAACACGACATCTCGCTGTGGGTGCATGACGAGGCACTCGCGGCCAGCCTGCGTCGGACACGCGAAAACGAAGCGTATTTGCCGCACCACTCCCTTCCGGTGAACGTGAGCGTCACGAACAACCTCAAAGAGGCTGTTTTCGGAGCGACGATCGTGGTCGGCGCGATGCCCTCGGCGCACGCGAGAGACGTCTACACGGAGGCTCTTCCCCGCTTTTCGCACGACGTGATTTATGTCAGCGCGACGAAAGGGCTCGAGCCTGCGACGCACCTGAGGATGAGCACGGTTCTCACGCAGGTTCTCCAGCAAACGGCCTCGCCCAAGTTTTTCCCACGCATTGCCGTGCTTTCCGGACCGTCGTTCGCGGCTGAAGCGGCGCGCGGCGAACCCACCGCAGTGGTACTGGCCTCACGCGACGTCACCGTCGCGACTAGACTACAGGAGGAGTTTGCCGCGCCGTCGTTCCGGCTTTACACCAACGACGATGTCCTTGGCGTCGAGTTAGCCGGCGCAATGAAAAATGTGATGGCCATCGCTGCCGGGGCGTGCCAGGGATTGGGTCTCGGTTCGAACGCACTTGCAGCGCTGATCACGCGCGGACTTGCCGAAATGACGCGACTGGCCGTTGCCTTGGGCGCGCGCCCGGAAACGCTCAGCGGTCTGGCGGGTCTGGGCGATCTTGTGCTCACCTGCACCGGATCGCTTAGCCGCAACCGTTACGTGGGCGTCGAGCTTGGGAAGGGCCGGCAGCTGCACGAGATTCGCGCGGGCATGCGCATGGTGGCTGAAGGTGTGGAGACCGCTGCGCCGCTGCTGGCTCTGGCGCGCGAGTACCAGATCGAGATGCCCATCACCGAACAGGTGGACGCCATCCTCCATGCGGGGAGGTCGCCCAAGGAAGCCATCCGAAGCATCATGGAGAGGCCGCTGAAGCGGGAATAGAGCGCTACTGAGCGGCCCCACCGTGCGCCGGTAGTACTAAAGTCCCAGTTGTAGATGCGCGACGCCTTCCCCTGCCCGGCCCCCTGAGACCCCCAGGTTCCCCTAGAATCAAGAGTAGGAATGTCGTCCAGCTTTCAATCCCGGTGGGAGCAGGTGCGCGCAGGACGTGTGCGCATTTTGTGGCTCGTTCTGGGCGCGCTTTTGATGGTCAGCGCGCTGCCGATCGGGCTTTATCACCGGCAGGTGCTGCAACTGAGCCAGAACAAGCTCGTGGATACGGAGCGCGTTCAGCAGACGGATCTTACGCGCTCGCTGGCGCAGGAAATCCAACTGTTCGAATCCAACCTGACGCAACAGCTCACCAGCGAGCGGCAGATCCTCGCGCTCACGGGCCTGAACGAAAACGTCGAAGATCCGGCTGCCGAGCCCAAAGTGACGCGCCTGCTGGAAAACTTTGTTGAAAGCAATCGGAACACGTTCATCTATCTGACGGCAGTGGGCAAATCCGGCAAAGGCACGAGTGCCTCGCAGGGAAATTTCCGCGCGGAGCAGGATCCTTTCGTCGCCAAGGCGTTGCGGCGGGCGTTTGAGACTTGCCAGCAGCCGCAGGTTCCTAAGTACCGCAGCGATCCTCTGGCACTTGCACCGGAAAGCCGGCCGGCCTTTGTCGTCGCGATTCCGCTGAGAGACATGAACGAAAATTTCACGGGGATGCTGGCCGCAGTCGTTTCCCTGGATTCGATTCTTCACCGCCTGCAAGAGGCCAGCGTCCGCGGACGCACCGTTTTCCTTGTGGATCACGGCGGCCACATTGTTGTGCATCCGGATCCGAAAGATTTCGTTCCCGGCGCGGATGCCACCGGCAATACGCTCGTCGCAAAGGTGAAGGCGCTGCCAAACGAGCTGCGCAACACGGAAACGGTCCGTTTTGCTGAAACGGAAAAGAAACATCCGGTCGAAATGATCGGAACGTATAGCACGCTTTCCGAACTGAATTGGGCGGTCATCGCGGAGCGCAGCCTCGATCAGGCGCAGACGGACACGGGCGTCACCGACCTCAACCGCCAGGCGCTGGCGTTCGTCAGCGTGGTGATTCTGTCCGCTATTCTCGTTGGTTATTTCTTTGCGGTGGGCATCAGCGGGCCGATTCGCGGGCTGGCTGCCTCCACGCGCGCGATCAGCCGCGGCGAATTTCACCAGCGCTCGCCGGTACGCGGCGCTTCGGAAATCAGCGAACTCGCTGAAAATTTCAACAAGATGGCCGGCGATATCGAGGAGTACATCGAGCGGCTGAAAGAGGCCGCCGAAGAGAACCGCGAGCTGTTCATCGGCTCGATTCGAATGCTTGCCGCCGCCATTGACGAAAAGGATCCGTACACGCGCGGTCACTCCGGCCGGGTGGCCAAATATTCGATGCTGATCGGCCAGGAATTGGGGCTTTCCGCGGCCGAGCTGGACAAACTGCGCATCGCGGCCTTGCTGCACGACGTCGGAAAAATCGGTGTAGAGGATCGCGTGCTCAAAAAGCCGGGCTCGCTGACGCCCGAAGAATTTGGATTGATGAAGCAGCACACTGTCAAAGGCGCGAACATCATGCGCCCCGTTTCGCAGCTCAAGGAGATGCTTCCGGGCATCGAGTTGCACCACGAGCACATGGACGGCCGCGGCTATCCCTACGGCTTGCAGGGGCAGCAGATTCCGCTGATGGCGCGCATCATCGGCGTGGCCGACACTCTCGATGCCATGACCACGAATCGCCCTTACCAGTCGGCGATGGACCTCGAATACGCGCTGGACCGCATCCGGGCGCTGACGGGCTCAAAATTCGATGCGGTTGTTGTTACCGCGCTCGATTCCGCCGTCCAGCATGGCAAACTTCGCCTCAGCGCTGTTGAAGTTCACGTGTAAACGGAGTCGTGGCCGGATGTGGGCGAACGCTTAAGCTTGACGGGTTCGATCCGGTACCTGCATGCAAAGTTTCCAAATGGACGCAAAACAACATCAGTGGTTTTTGAACGCGCTAAAGAGAAAAACTCTCTCTATTGCCGGATAGATGTTTGGGGATTTGTGAGTGTGATGCTTGCACTCCTTTTCTTGCTCATGCCGAATGGCTACCATGATTTGCCTCGCTACTCCGTCGATCTCGCCGAAACCCGCCACGCCATCCCGATGCCGGGCGCAGCGAGAGAAGATGCAATGCGCATCAGCATAACGCGCGACGGCAAGTTATTCTTCCGCGACCACGGTGTTATGCCCGCGGATTTGCCGAACGAAATTAGCGAAGGAGTGCGCAATGGTGCTGAAAAGAGGGTTTACCTGGCGGTGGACGCGCGCGCGAAGTACGGCGATGCCAAAGCGATTTTGGTCCAGCTCCGGCTCGCCGGGATAGAAAACGTCAGCCTCCTCACTGTAAAACCATAACGCTAGAACCCGCGCTCCAGAAGACATGCGCGGCCCGCGAAAGACGCTTCTGCTACAATTCAGGATTGTGCATAGACCGAAGCGCGCCACTGTATGATTTCCCTTTTTGGCAGGAATGAACCGGAGCCGACGCTACTCGAGCGGCTAAAGAAGTCCGTCAGCAAGACCAAGGCGGCGCTTTCCGAGACCGTTGATACGATTTTTCTCGGCGAGCGGAAGATTGATCCTTCGATCCTCAAGGATCTGGAGACGGCGCTGCTCTCCGCAGACCTGGGTGTCAAACCGACGCGCGAGATTCTGGATGCCGTGCGCGAGAAAATGGACCGCAACGCGCTCGCCGATGCCGCGCAGCTCAAGCACGAAATCAAGTCGCACATCATTCGAATACTGAACGCGCCCGTCCGGCCGGATGTGGCAGCTGGAAGCGGCATTGCCACCTCGCAGAATGGCAGCGGCACGCGCGTGATTTTTATTGTCGGCGTGAACGGCGCGGGCAAGACCACCAGCATAGGAAAACTCGCGAACCGGCTGCGCCAGGAAGGCCGCAGCGTTGTGCTCTGCGCTGCGGACACGTTTCGCGCCGCCGCCGTCGAGCAGCTGGAAATCTGGGCGCAGCGCAACGGCATCGAGGTCATCAAACAGAAATCCGGCGCCGATCCTGCCGCGGTCGTTTACGATGCGGTAGCCGCCGCCAAGGCGCGCGCGGCAGACGTCGTCATTGTGGACACCGCCGGACGCTTGCACACGAAATCCAACCTGATGGCTGAGCTTGAAAAAATGAAGCGCACCGCGGCCAAAGTCATTCCCGGCGCGCCGCATGATGTTCTGCTGGTTCTCGACGCGACCACCGGACAAAACGGTCTCGCGCAGGCGCGCGAATTCACTTCCACTGTTAATGTTACCGGCATCATTCTTACCAAGCTTGACGGCACCGCCAAGGGCGGCATTGTCGTCGCCATCTCGCGCGAGCTGGGCCTGCCCATCCGTTTCGTGGGCACCGGCGAGCAGATCAACGACATGGTCCCTTTCGACGCCGAAACGTACGCCAATTCCCTCTTCGACTGAACCGTGGACGCACACGCCATTCCCTTCATGCAACACGCGCTGGCCCTGGCGCGCAAAGGCGTTGGCCTGGCCAGCCCCAATCCCATGGTGGGCTGCGTCATCGTGCGCGAAGGCCAGATTGTCGGCGAGGGTTTTCATCAATACGAATGGCGCGATCACGCGGAAATCGTCGCGCTGAAATCCGCGGGCGAGAAAGCTCGCGGCGCGACGCTTTACGTCACGCTCGAGCCCTGCAACCACACCGGCCGCACCGGCCCTTGCACCGAGGCGATCATCGCTGCTGGCATTCAGCGCGTCGTCGCCGCCATGGACGATCCTAATCCCGTCAACTCCGGCCGCGGCTTTGAGCGCCTTCGTGCGGCCGGCATCGAAGTTTTTACCGGCGTATATGAAGAAGAAGCGCACCGCCTTAACGAGCCGTTTACCTGCTGGATTCGAACGAAAAGGCCTTTCGTCACGCTAAAATCGGCATTGACGCTCGACGGCCAGCTTGCCCTTCCAAAGCGCGCGAAGAAATCAGGCAAGCGTGCCAACCGCGATTGGATCTCCTCCGAAGAATCCCGCGCGGAAGTTCACCGCATGCGCCACTCCTCGGACGCGTTGCTGACGGGCATCGGCACAATACTCGCTGACGATCCGCTGCTCACCGACCGCAGCGGGCTCGCGCGCCGCAAACCCCTCCTCCGCGTCATCCTCGATTCAAAGCTGCGCCTTTCTCCCGCATCTCGTATCGTGAAGACGTCCGACGACGACCTCCTCGTCTTTACCGCCGCGCCGCTAACCTCATCCAAAGGGCGCAAATTGCAAAACGCAAGCGTCGAACTCGTTCGCGCCAAGGCAAAGAACGGTCGAATGGATCTGCCTGCCGTCCTCAAAGAACTTGGCCGCCGCGACATCCTGAGTGTTCTCCTCGAAGCCGGACCAACGCTCAACGGAGCTGCTCTCACAGCGAATGCTGTCCACAAGCTTTTCCTGTTTTACGCTCCGAAAATCGCGGGCGACAATCGTGTCCCCTTCGCTCTCGCCCCCAAACTAGGGTCACAGCCCTTGCAGAATGTCCAGATTCATCAGTTCGGCCCGGACTTCGCCATTGAAGCTCGCTTGAAGAAAGATTTTCCGCGTTGACTTGACGCTTCGCCGCCGACATACTTTCTTGAGTGCTACTCGTTTTTGTTTTTCTGTGCGCCCAAATTTTTTGCAGGAGGAACTCCGTGCGACGAACCACAATCCTGCTGACCGCGTCTTTCCTACTGGCCTCGCGAACGCTCGCAACGCAGGAACATCACCACGAACTCTCGGCAGAAGAAGTAGGTTCAGTCCACTTTCTAACTTCGTGTTCGAAAGCCGCGCAGTTCGGTTTCAACCGGGCGGTGGCCCTGTTGCACTCCTTCCAGTACGAACAAGCGAGGCAAGCGTTCAACGAAGTTGCCGTGCTGGACGCTTCCTGCGCGATGGCGCAATGGGGCGTGGCCATGTCGCACTACCACGGTTTGTGGAGGAACGGCGATACCAGCGCAGGCAGGCTAGCTCTTAGAAAGGCACAACAAATCGCAGCTTCCAACGCTGCCACCACGAGCCGTGAAAAAGCGTACATCGATGCCTTGGCGGAAGTGTATGCAGAAGGCGGCGAGGACACTACTGCCTATGACCGCGCCTTCGAGAAAAAGATGGGTGAATTGCAAACCGCTTACCCCGAGGATACGGAAGCCGCAATCTTTCACGCGATTACTCTTTACATCGTTGCACCCAAAACGGACAAGACCTTTGCAAATCAGCGTCGTTGCGGAGAGATTCTCGAGCCCATCTTTCCGAAGCAGCCCCATCATCCTGGCGTCGCGCACTACATCATCCATTGTTACGACAACTCGGTGCTGGCGGAAAAGGGCCTGACTGCCGCGCGCATGTACGCGAAAATTGCTCCCGTCTCCGCCCATGCCAATCACATGCCTTCGCATCTCTTCACTCGAGTTGGTTCGTGGGATGAATCCATTGCTTCCAATCTACGATCCGCGCAGTTGGCTGCGGCGGCTGAGCCCGCTTCGTCGAACGGCGAGGCGCGCGACCAGCGTCTCCATGCCATGGATTACCTCGAATACGCGTATCTGCAGAGCGGCCAGGTCAAGCAAGCGAAAGCCGTGCTCGCGGAAATGAACGCGCTGCCGCCTGTTGCGGGACTGACGCTCACCGGTGGCTATGCCCTCGCGGCGATTCCCGCCCGCGCCGCGATCGAGCTCGGCAACTGGGAACAGGCCGGCGCGTTGAAGGTAAGAGAAGGCGGTGTGCCTTGGGCAGAAGCGATCACCTGGGCCGCTATTGGAGAAGGCAGTGCGCGTTCCGGAAATGTGGATCGCGCCGCGATGGCTGAGCAGAAACTCGCCGCACTCCGCGATGTGGCTTCGAAGCAAAACAATGTCTACTGGTCGAATCAGATTGAAGTGCAGCGCCGGGAAGTGGCTGCCTGGATCGCGGAACAGACTGGAAAGAAGAGCGAAGCCATCGCTCAAATGCGCTCGGCGGCGGAACTCGAAGAGAGCATGGACAAGAATGCCGTGACTCCCGGCGCAGTCACACCTGCCCGCGAAATGTTGGCGGAATTGCTGTTGCTGGAGAAGAAGCGGCAAGAATCGCTTACGGCCTACGAAGCCGTTCTGAAGGTCGCGCCCAACCGATTCAACGCTCTCTACGGCGCCGCCCGCGCTGCTGAAGCGTTAGGGAATGAAACTGTCGCCAAGCAATACATTCAGAAGCTGTCGGAGATTTCCCCCGGCGATGAACGGCCGAAATCTCCAGGCAAAATCGCGTCTTCTTCAACTTCACGCTGAGAGTCCATCGTCAACGCGCAGAACGGCAGCCCCCGGGATGGCGTCATTCTTGAGGGCATTCAGTGCGCGATTGGCGTCACTCAAGGGAAAAATCCGCACGTGAGTACGAATGGGAATCTCGGCCGCAACATGAAGAAAATCTTCCCCGTCCTTGCGCGTGTTGTTGGCCACGCTGCGAATCATGCGCTCCTGGTACAGCAACTCGTAATCGAAGGACGGAATCGGGCTCATGTGAATTCCGCCGAGCACCAGCACGCCGCCTTTCTTGAGGGCCTTTAGGGCAGCGGGAACAATTTTTCCGGCTGGCGCGAAGACAATTGCCGCATCCAGCTTCTTCGGCGGCTCATCGAATGTTCCTCCCGCCCATGCTGCGCCCAAGTCCAGCGCGAGCTTTTGATGACGCGCATCGCGCGTGGATGCAAAAACTTCGACGCTCCAGTGCCGCGCTACTTGAATTGCCACGTGCGCCGCCGCGCCAAACCCATAAAATCCCAGCCGCCCGCCTCGCGCAATTCCTGAAAGCCGCAACGAACGAAATCCGATGATTCCCGCGCAGAGAAGCGGCGCAGCCTGCTCGTCGGGAAATCCATCCGGAATCGCATAAGCAAAATCTTGCGGCGCGACAATGTACTCGGCATAACCACCATCCACGCTGTAGCCCGTAAACGCTGGATTGTCACAAAGATTTTCCGCGCCCGACCGGCAGTATTCGCAAGTTCCATCCGTGCGATGCAGCCACGCGATTCCCACTCGTGCGCCGATCGCAAAGCGCCGCGCATTCTCGCCTTGCTTTTCAACGATTCCGACAACCTGGTGCCCCGGAATCACCGATGACTTGCGCGGGACCAGTTCACCTTCGATTACGTGCAAATCCGTTCGACATACTCCGCAAGCTCGCACGCGCACCAGCACTTCACCTTTGCCCGGATTGGGTGTGGCCGCTTCCGTGAATTCCAATGGATTCGTCTCAATCGCCGCCGGTGCCCGTAACAAGCATGCTTTCATCTCGCGACCTCCGTGCCTCCAACGGACTCCAGTCTAGTGCTGTCTGCCTTTTGCGGGAAATGCTGTACACTCGGATTCGAGAACGATCGAAAGCCATCATGTTTACAGGAATCATCGAACATCTCGGCACCATCCACGCCCTCGACCTAAAACGCGACGGCGGCCGCGTCACCATCCACGCGCCGTCCCTCGCGCCGTCGCTCGCCGTTTCGAACAGCATCGCCGTAAACGGTTGCTGCCTTACCATCGTTGATCTTCATAACGGCCGGCTCTCCGCCGATTTATCCGGCGAGACCATCAACAAGACTTCTTTTGGCTCGGAAAGCGCCAGTTTGAAGCACGGCGCACGTGTGAATCTCGAGCAGCCGCTTACGGCCGGAAAAGAATTTGGCGGACACTTCGTGCTTGGCCATGTGGACACCGTCGGCCACGTCGCGCATCTCACGCCCGAGGGCGACAACTGGTGGTATGGCGTAAAGGTTCCCGAAGAATTTGCGTGCTACATCGTCCCTAAAGGATCCATCACCATCGACGGTATCAGCCTCACCGTCGCACGCTGGAAGAACAACATCGTCGAAGTCGCCGTCATTCCCTACACCTACGAACACACCAATATCCGCGACCGCAAACCCGGCGACGCCGTCAACCTCGAAGGCGACATTCTGGGAAAATACGTGGAGCGTTATCTGGAAGCGCGGCGTTCTTCTTCGCTCTCAAAAATATCGATGAGCGACCTCGTCGAACAGGGCTTCTAAGTTCTAGCCGGCGCTGAGCGCTTTTTCCCGCGCCCCCCGCCAATACAAAACCAGTCCCAGCGCAATCGCCGCCAGCGTTCCGATGAAGAGCTTGGCCTCGAACAATACTTTGTTCGAAGAATCTCCCGGCGGCACCATGGAAACTCCCATGCAAACCAGAACCACAAGGAATCCAAGACCGGCGACCAACCACACGCCAGTCATGCCCCCGGGAATCAGCACAGCGTGTTCATTTTCCCGCCGGTCTCTTCGCTTTGCGAGCTTGATCACCGCCGCGAACATGTACAGAAACGGAATGAAGTAGATCAAAATGGTGATGTCCACCAAAACTTGATACGCGCCCCGCATGGTCTCGCTGATTTGGCTGATGAGCAGTACGGCGCCGGACGCCAGCGCTTGCACGATGATCGAGACGTACGGCGTTTTCCACCGCGGATGAATTTTTCCAAACGCGGCCGGCAAGTAGCGGTCGATTCCCACAACAAACGGCACGCGTGCGATTCCTGCCACCGTGCTTCCGACTCCGCCTGCATTGCCCACCGAAACCAGAAGCGCGGCCATCACGCCAACGAATCCGATCCGCAGCGCCGTCGAGCCGTGCGTGATAGCTTGAAACACGCCGCTCTTTGGATCCACGTCCGAGGCGGGAATCATCGACAGCACCGCGAATGTGCCGAGGATGTAGATTGCCGCGATCATCGCCCCCGAGGTCACCACCGCCCACGGCAGCGTCCGCCGCGGATCTCGGATCTCCGCGCTCATTGCCGACACGAGCTCAAGTCCGGTAAATGCAAACGCGATTTGCGACCAGAAGTTCACCGTGTCCCAGCTCCAGTGCGGCATCATATTCGCCCAGGTGAAGTGCGTCACGGAACCGTGTTGAAACCAGAGCACCGTGGCGATGCCGACGAGCATCAGTAAGGGAATATACGTGGATACGCCGCCCGCGTTTTGCAGCCACTTCCCCACATTGAGCCCGATGATATTCAGTACCACCGCCACAAAGAGCAGCGCAAAGGAGCCAACCAGCAAAAATGTTCTGTCTTGTGCCAGCGCCGCTCCGCCGGACCCGGCCAGGTACCCGCTCATCGCGGCGCTCGCCATCAACAGGCCGGGAAAATAAAAAATCGTATAGATCCAATAGGTCCAGCCCGCCACGAATCCGTGGAAATCGCCAAAGGCCTCTTTGGCCCATACGTACAGCCCGCCCTCCACTGGAAATCGCGAAGAAAGTTCATTGATGACCATCGCGGACGGCACAAAGAAGAAAACTGCCGCCAGCACCCAGAGGCTGATCGAGGAAGTACCGTTATGGGCCGCAGCAGCAATCCAGCGCGGCCCCAGAACTGTTGCGATGTTGAAGAGAAGGACGTCCCAAAAGCCCATCTCTTTTCTTAATTGTTTAATCGGATCGGCGGAACCGTTCGCCGTTTGGCTCACAGGGTCACGTCCAGCGCGGGAATTAGCTCGTCCTCCAGCCGGAAAATTTTCAGGATAGGATCTTCGGACGTTTCGAAGTCACGCCAGGACCCAAAAAATCTTACCTGGCCCTCGTGCAGAAAAACGACCACGTCCGCCAGTTTTTTGGCCAGATGGGTGTCGTGCGTCACGACGATCGCAGTCTTCTGGTACGCCCTTTTCAATTTCAGAATCAAGTCGCCGGCGTGAGCCGCCATGATGGGATCCACCATGGTCGTCGGCTCATCGAACAGGATCGCCTCGGGATTCTGCGCCAGTGCCCGGCCGATGGCCACGGCGCGCTTCATCCCGGTAGAAAGCTCGCTGGGCAATTTTTCGAGGACGTCATCCAGTTCCAGCATGTGGGCAATCTCCGTCACGTACGCATCAATGTCCTCGTACGTCAGGCCCTCCTGGCCCTCCATCGGAAATGCGATGTTCTCGGCAACCGTGAGCGAATCGAAGAGGGCGCCCGACTGAAACACCATCGTCACTTTGCGCCGGACTTCTCGGAAGTCCTCTTCACTGAAATTCGTGACGTCCACCCCGTCGACAAAAAGCTGCCCGGAGTCCGCCTTCAGAAATCCCATGATGTGCTTCAGCGATACCGATTTTCCCACGCCGCTCCGCCCCATGATCACGCAGGTCTCGCCGCGTTTCACCGTGAAGCTCACGTTCTTCAACACCGGGCGGTCGTCGAACGCCTTGCACACATCGCGAAACTCAAAATAGTTGACCGCGTTGCCGCTGTCTTGCGCTGCTTCGCTCACGCGCGCCCCATTTTGAAACCCCGGCTGGCTTCTTCGTAGTCCGCCTGCGTATTCATGTTCCAGAACAACCGGCCTGCGCTATCAAACCGTTTCCACTCCGCCTCGTCAAGGACTTCCGAGCGCAGGAGTGCGACACCGTCCGTCACTTTGCGAATGCCCCTTTCAAACGCCGCACGCAGCGTTTCGGCCGCGTCGGTTCGCCAGCACGCGCACAGCGGCTCTGGCCCACCTGTGGAATGCGGCAGAATGACTTGCGCTGCACTTCTCGCGGCTCGCGCCGCCATATATCCTATCCACTCCGGCGTCAAAAACGGCATGTCGCAGCTCAAAATCAGATTCCATTCGGCCCGCGCCGCACTCCCGGCAGCATCTTCCAGCGCGGTGATGATTCCACCTAGCGGCCCCTCCCCGGGCCATCGATCCTCGACAATTTCCACTCCGAACGCCTCATACTTCCCGCGTACTGCAACGACTTTCGCTTCCTTCGCGGCACTCCGCAGAAGCTCGATCATGCGCGCTAACATGGGTTTCCCGCCGAACTCAACAAGGGCCTTGTCTTGCCCAAATCGCGTGCTCCCGCCACCAGCGAGCACGTAGCCCGCGAGATAATTGGAGGTCGCCGTACTCGCTGCCTTATTCACCAGTCACTCTTCTTCCAGCGGTTCGCGGCCCGGCCTTCGAATGCCCAGCTCGCGCAATTTCTCCTGCAAACTCTGCCGGTGCAGCCCGATGGTGGCCGCAGTTCGCGAGACGTTCCAGCGATGCTCCGACAGTTGTTTCGTCAGGTACGCTACTTCAAACTTCCGCTTGGCCTCCCGGAAATCGCGTTCGCCAATCCCGTGGTCCGGCCCGCCGTTGTTCTGCTTGTGCGAGAGCGCCTCGCCATGCACAACCTCCGCCGGCAGATCATCAATACCGATTTCGTCGCCTCGAGAAAGTACCAAACTTCGTTCCAGCGCGTTCTTCAACTCGCGCACGTTTCCCGGCCAATCGTACTTCTCGATCGCTGCCATCGCATCGCGCTTCAATCGCGCCGTCCGGCCCAGCCGTGCTCCATGCATTTGCAGGAAGGTATCCGCCAGCAGCGCGATATCCTCCTTGTGCGCGCGCAGCGGCGGCAGCTCCAGGGTCACTACACGAAGCCGGTAGAACAAATCTTCGCGAAATTTTCCCGCACGAATCTCGGCCCCCAGGTTTCTGTGCGTCGCGCTGATCACACGCACGTCCACCGGAATCGACTGCGTTCCGCCGAGCCGCTCGATGGTGCGGTTTTCCAGCACACGCAGCACTTTAGCCTGCGTCACCGGATTCATATCTCCAATTTCATCCAGGAAAATCGTTCCGCCGGTGGCAAGCTCAAACTTCCCCTTTTTCTGTTGCGCCGCACCGGTAAACGCCCCGCGTTCGTAGCCAAACAGTTCCGATTCGATCAGCGTCTCCGGAAGCGCCGCACAATTCACGGCCACGTACGCCTTTCCCGCTCGCGGCGAACGCGCATGAATCTCCTGCGCCAGCAAATCCTTTCCTGTTCCGCTCTCTCCTAGGATCAATACCGTGGAATCCGTCGGCGCCACGCGGTCCGCCATTTCGAACGAGCGGCGCATTTCCGCCGAGCGCCCGATCATTTGCCCAAACTGCCCTTCGGTCGTCAACTGCCGCCGCAACGAGTCATTTTCTTTTTCCAGCATCGCCAGCTTCAAAAGATTAGCCACCCGCTGCCGCAATTCCTCCAATTCGAATCCTTTTACCAAATAATCCGCCGCCCCAAGTTGCAGCGCTTCCACCGCCGTCTTGGCCGTGTCCAGCGCCGAAACCATCAGCACCGGAATCTCGCTTCCCTGTTCGCGCATCCACCGCAGAAACGACAGTCCATCCTGACCCGGCAGCACCGCGTCCAGCAGCACCAGATCCGGCTGCTCCCGTGCCAGCGCCTCGGTGGCCGCTTCCGCCGAATCCGCCTCCGCGATTCGATATTTCGCTTCCAGCGCCCGCCGCAGCCCGTATCTTGCCGCCGGCTCGTCGTCTACGATCAGAATGGTCTTCATCTTGTTTTCCTTACTTCGTTACTTCGTTATTTCATTACTTCTTTGTTCCTTCCACCGGCAGCGTCACCCGAAACCGCGTCCCATGGCCATCTCGCATCGGACTTTCGCAATTCATTTTCCCGCCGGACTCCGCAACGCGCCGCGCCACAATGGCCAAACCTAATCCGGTCCCCTGCGATTTCGTCGTAAAAAACGGCTGCAAAATCTTTTCCTGCAGCGCCGCCGGGATGCCGGGGCCGTCGTCTTCCACCGCAAGGACGCACTCCCCATCGTTCGAATCCGCAGCCACGACCACGCGCCCCCCGCGCGGCGTCGCTTCCAGCGCATTCACGACCAGGTTGGACAGAATGTCATGGAGCGCCTCAGCGGTCGCCGCCACTTTGGCGTTGTTCCCGGAAATTTTTGTCTGCAGCTTCACGCCGCGCTTCTCCGCCTCATGCGACAAAACGCCCGCCACCTCTTCCACCACCACTCGCGCTTCGCAGTTCCCGGCAACGCTCCCGCCTCGCACGGCCGGCCGGCTGAACTGCAGCAGCTGATTTAGCTTCGTCGATAGCCTGCCGATTTCTTCCAGCACCATTTTCGTTTCTCCGCGAATCGGTTCCGGTAGCTCGGGGTTTTCCATTTGCACCTGCAAAATCGTCTTCATGGAACCCAGGGGATTTTTTAGGTTGTGCGAAATGCTCGCCGCCATCTGTCCCACCAGCGCCAGCCGTTCGCGTTCCGCCAATTCCCTTTCCAGCCGCAGTTTTTCTTCGATCAACCGGCACAAATCCAGCGCCCCCGGCAACTGGTCGCACAAGAATTCCAGCGCCACTTTCGTCTCCCCAGAAATCGCCGCCCCATGCGGTTCGACGCAGAGCGTGCCGATGGTCCTGTTCCCCTGGAGGATCGCAAGTCCTTGTTTGAACACCTTGCGGGCGGGAACCCGCTCCTCCTTGCCCGTCAGCGGATCCCAGAGCATCAATCCCACTTCGGCCAGCTCAAATTG
>QHYE01000090.1 GCA_003224055.1 Acidobacteriota bacterium
AAATCCAGTCGCCCGACCAACTCCCAGATCGAACGCACGCAGTGCTCCGGCTCTACCAACTTCTCTACATCCATCGTTCGCAGGATAAGTTGCCGGCGATCAATTGCCACTAGTCGGGGAACGGCGGTCTCGTCGTTGCTCATGCCCGCAGTCTACACAATGCGGCTCCGTCAGCCCTCAATTTCTTCACACGTTCCTGTCCCCGTCTCCCGTCTCCGTCTCCGTCTCCGTCTCCCATACTTGGCCTAAGGGTAGGTCGGCCTTTCCGCCGAAACACAACTGCATGGGTTGCGTCTCACGCCGCAAGATACAAGGGTAGGGCACCCGGCTATGGCTGTCGCCGCGCTGGTGTTTCTCCATCGACTCGCTGTTGAATTATGTCGTACAGCACCTTTCCTGCTGAGCCGTTCGGCGTCTCGACCCCAAGAATGGTGGCAAGCGTCGGCGCTATGTCATTCAGCGCCACATTCTGAAAATAATGACCTGGCCTGACCCACGGGCCCATGAAAACCAGAGGCACGTGCGTGTCATAAGAGTAGGGTGTGCCGTGTGTGGTACCTTCCGCAGACCTTATCCAGTACGGCTCGAGCAGGATTTCAAGGTCGCCTGAGCGCTTGCTATTGAAGCTGCGGATCACTCTCGTGCTGATCGGATCATTCGGCACCGCCCCGAGCTGTAACTGGTCTCCTGTATAGACGCGCAAGACGTGGGGTACTGCCGCCGCGGCCTTGGCAGCTACGCGTCTGACCTCAGCTTCGTCGAGGCCCTTTTCTCGGATGAGATCGAGGTTCAAGTAAGGAGACGTGCCCGCAGTATCCAGAATCCACTCGCCCTTGCCGAACTTTGCATCCAGCGCCGACTTGATAGGGCCGAACAGATCGGCCGTGGTCATACGCCCTCCCGGCATGTTCCACTTAGTTAAGTTCTCTGGCAAGGGTGAGACGCCGTGGTCAGATGTGAGCACCACTATTACGTTCTGCATGCCAATGCGCTGGTCAAGATACGCAAAAAGTTTTTCCAGCAGTCGGTCGATCCTGATGGAAATATCCCGAACTTCTGGGGAATCAGGACCGAAGGAGTGCCCAACGACATCGTTCGAAGAAAAGCTCACAGACAAGAGATCGGTTGAGTCGTGCTGACCGAGGTTTTCAGCCGCGATTGCCTTTTCCGCAAAGGCCTCGAGCAGTTCGTTGCCGTAAGGAGAGCCGAAAATTGCCGAGTACAACTCTGGCCCGGGAGCCGCGGGCAGCCGCTTGCTCCTGGAGGGTGCCTCGCTAATGAGCCATCCGGATCCCGCAAACTTGTCGGACGGCCGGCTTGCGTCGAAGGCCTTGACCCATGCCGGCAGCTCCGGGAAGTAGTATGTACTGCTGACGAAGTTCCCAGTCTTTGTATCGTACCAGTACGCTGCGTTCGCCATGTGCCCTCCAGGCAGAATGGCCGACCGGTCTTTCAGGGATATTCCAATAACGTGAGTGCTTTCCGGGTGCACCATTTTCAGCTCATCTCCGATGGTGCTCACGAGCAGCCGACGAGGCGAGGCTCCGGATCCGCTTCCCCCGAGGACTTTCTCCGTTTCGTCTGAGATACTGGTGACGCGCTTGTGCGACTCGCGATCGTACCAGTCGTTTCCCATGATTCCGCTGAGCGCGGGGGTAGCGCCGGTCAGGACGGTGGCGTGCCCGATCGCGGTGACCGCCGGGTAGTGCTCCAGATTAGCGTTTTCAAACACCGCGCCTTGGATCAACAGCCGGTTCAATCCACCGGTGTACTGGTCGTTGAAATGTAATAAGTAGTCATAACGAAACTGGTCAATTACTACTAACAGTATCAATTTCGGTTTGTTCGCAGCTCCGGCCTGAACAAGAAAAGTCCATGAGCAAAATATGATGACAACGGCAGCAACAAAGGATAAATATCTCGTCACGAAAATAGCTCCTTTGCGGTGGAGGGCTACCGTGCAGGGCGCATTGCCAATGTAGCACTCGTGAAGGAACTCCTGCGAATACTCCGACACGAAATGATCCCTGACCATTCTTGACCGGAATCTCCTTTTTGACTTCAAAAGCGGGAGCGAGTATATACTCATTTCGTCTGCTCGCATAAGTGTGAGAAGATTTTCATCCGGAGCGCCCCTGACGGTCTGCGATCCGCACCAAGACAGCGCAAATTGCCCCATGTTCGGAAACTGGACCGGAAACTGGAAACTGGGGACAGACGGGAAGTTTTCCATTTTTCAGCGAGCGCAAGTAAGGGCGGTTGCGTTTTCGGCACGGCCCTTTCTGCGTCAGGGTGAACCCTACGTTCCTCTGGTTAAACTGAAGCCGTGCCCTCCTAAAAGTCATTTATGGGATATCTCCTAGTTGGCCGCTGGCTTGGCGACCGCAACTACGGGAGGGCGAAGCTTGCCAGAGGCGAGGGCGTCGAGGGCGCGGAGGCGGATGGCGAGTTCGGTGGCGGTCAAGCGGCGCTCGCGGTAGAGGCGGCGGAGAAAATCGTCGGCGGCCTTTTCCCCTTTCTGGGCGTTGCATTCCATGCAGCTCGAGACCAGGTTGCGGTAGGAATTGCGTCCCAAGTGCGCCCGTGGCACGACGTGGTCCAGGCACTGCACCGCTGGCGTGGTCCGGCGCAAACAATAGAAGCATTGGCCGCGCTCGCGCGCGTGGATGGCCTTTCGCAGCGGCTTGCTGTGCAGAAAGTCCGCTTCCTCGAGATTCACCGCGCGCAGGCGCCCGCGCCTTCTTCCTTGGTGGCGGCCCGGCTTTCGATGCGATTCAGCCTCACGGCGCGAATCTCGCTGGGCAGCCGCACCTCGACCACATGCCCCAATTTGCTGCGCTGGACCATGCGCAGAGCACCGTGCGCGACGAGGCGGCGCACCGCCTCGCGCACCGGTCCCGTGGATAGCCGGATATTGCGCCCCAGCCCCAGAATCGAAAACCGGAGGCGGAGTTTTCCTTCCAGGCGGCTGTGCCGCAGGAGATGCGAATAGACCGTACGGTCGATGACCGACAGGCGCAGCCGCGGCGCGAGGAGGTCTTCCAATTGTTTCCAGACAAGTTCGGCGTTTGGTTTTTTGTTTTTCATGGTTCGATCCAGAAAGGAAGTTGACAGTCGACAGTCGACGGTCGTCAGTTAACAGTTCACAGGCAAAAAAAGGGCAAAGACTTAACACAGAGAACACAGAGGCCGGAGCACGGAGGTCACAGAGAAGAAAAAAGCAGATCCCTCTCTGCGCTCGGGATGACAGATTCGCGCGCTTGCGCAGGAGGCGCGCCCCTACAAGGACTCGGGACGATCGGGACCAGAGATGTCGCGGGTCAACTTCTCTACAGGGGCAAAGCCCGGGCCGGGGGAAATGCGGCGCAAAAAGAAAAAGGGCGAAACCGCGGTTGAGCCGCAGAATCGCCCAGAAGTAATTATACCACAATGACTAAGTTTTGCAAGCGCTAATTTCGAGAATTTTCTATGGGCCTAGGCGGAACACCGATCATGCGCCGTCTTGCTACACCGCGCGCATCAGCCTAAACTGAACTTATGATTCTGGCTTCGTTCATAATTCGGGACTTGACGATCCGGCCGGCGGCGGTGTTGGCGCCGATGGCAGGGGTTACGGACACACTTTTCCGGCGCGTGATTCGCGGGCTGGGTGGGTGCGGGCTGCTGATGACGGAGTTCACCAGCTCCGAGGGCATCACGCGGAGCGCGAAGAAGACGCTGCGGTATCTCTATTTTCAAGAGGATGAGCATCCGATTACGGCGCAGCTTTTTGGCGCGAATCCGGCGGTGATGGCGGAAGCGGCGAAGATGGTCGAGGACCTCGGGTACGACGCCGTGGATATTAATTTGGGCTGCCCGGCAAAGAAAGTGGTGAAGTGCGGCGGCTCGGGATTGCTGCGCGATTTGCCGCTGCTCGGAGAGATTTTTCGCGCGGTGCGCGCGGCGGTGAAGATTCCGCTGACGATCAAATTGCGCGCGGGCTGGGATGAAAAGTCCGTCGTGGCCGTCGAAGTGGCAAAAATGGCGGAAGACATTGGCGTCGAAGGCGTGGCGGTGCATCCGCGGACGCGGGAACAGGGCTACACCGGCGCGGCAGACTGGAGCCTCATCGCGGCGGTGAAAGAGGCGGTGAAGATTCCCGTGATTGGCAATGGCGACATCAACCGGCCGGAAGATGCGGCCCGCATGGTGCGCGAAACCGGCTGCGATGCGGTGATGATCGGCCGTGCGGCGCCGACGAACCCCTGGATTTTCCTGCAGATGCAGCAATACGCGCGGACGGGCCGGTACGACCAGCCCACCGAGGAGCAGCGGCACCGTTTACTCATGGACTACTATAGGCAAATTAATGATGCCCAGCTGCCCGATGGTGTAGGCAAAATGAAGCAGTTCGCATGCTGGTTTACCCATGGCGTGGGGAACGGCAGCGAGCTTCGAAGAATCGTACATGCGGCGCATACGCCCGCCGAAGTCCTCGAAAGCGTGGAACGCTTCTTTGAGGGCCGGAGCGCCGTGGTGGCTGCCCCTGCGGGGGCCGCCAGAAATGAGGACCCAGCCCATGGTCCCTCAAGTGACCGCGCCGGTTTTGAGGCAGCGCACGGAACGTAGAATCGCGGTGCGGCTGCCGCTGCGCGTGAGCGGCCGCGACAGACGCGGCGTCATCTTCGAAGAAGAAACGTCCAGCGAAAACCTTTGCCGCAGCGGCGCCGCGTTCATGACACGTTTTGACGTGGCCATCGGCTCCGAGCTCGAGATTCGCATCCCGTTTTCAAACTACGCTTCGCGGCGCGGGGAAGCCGACTTCGCCACGCAGGGTCAGGTCGTGCATGTGCACGATTCGCAGTGGGACGGCGAGAAACTGATCGGCGTACGGTTTACAGGGCCGCGATTCCAGCGCATGTTCCGCTCCGAATCCGCTGCCTAGCGTGTACTCATCGTTCTCTTTGTAGTGGCGGATCCTCAGACCCATTCCTTACTGCTTCTGTGCTACCGCCCGAGATACGTGGCGATGAACCAGCTATTCCCCCACGCGTCTTTGACTCCCGCCGCGCGATCTCCATACGGTTTGTCCTGCGGCGTCTCAATCGAGGTCGCCCCCGCCCGCAGCGCCTGCGCATAAACCGCATCCGTATCCGGCACGTACACGTGCAGGTGGCAGGGCATCGGCTGGAACTCGCCGTGAGCTTCGTCGATCTCCAGCGTCGCGTTGCCGATGCGGATCGTTGCATGCAGCACCGCGCCCTCAGGTGATTTATGCACGCCCATGGCCTCGGCGCCGAACGCCGCCTCCAGGAACGCAATCATCTTGTGTGCCTCGCGCAGGTGCAAATAAGGCTGCACCGAGCGTAAGCCTTCAGGTCCGGGAGTCCAGCCTTTCGGCGTGGCGATGTACCAGAGATTACCGAACTGGTCTTTGGCGGCGCCCCAACGATCGCCCGAAGGATGGTCGTCGGTCGGCGCGTAGATGGAGGTGGCGCCGGCTTGGAGGGCGCTGTCGTACGTGGCGTCCGCGTCGTCCACATAAAGGTGAATCGCGCCGGGCGCGGTCGGATACTCCTCGTTTCCATCGCCCACCTCGATCGCCCCGTTGCCCACGGATACTTCCGCGTGCATGATCGATCCGTCTGGCGCCGGCATCCTCACCCGCTCCACGCCTTCGAAAGCCATCTTCAGGAATTCGATGAACTGCGCCGCGGGTCGCACGATGACGTACGGTGTGATCGACGTCAATCCCGGTCGCTGGTAATGAAGGGCTCTTGCTGCTGCCGCCGCGCCCGCTCCTGCTGCTGTGCCTTCGTTCATGGATCCTCTCCTTTGCAAGTCGGATTTGAGTGCTGCCCGGAACTCTTTGCGCGGAAGTTCGCGCAACGCTTGGGCCACGCGCACCAGTGCAGTCAGCTCGCGGTCCGGTGCTTTCTCTGGCCGCGGCTGCAGCGACACCAGCATTGCCTGCACCGCCTCATCAAGCTGCAAAGCGAGGGAGCGCTTAGCCATGGCCACCCTCCATCTGCGCCCGCAAATTCTGCACCGCGCGCAATTGCAGTTGCTTGATGGCCCCGGGAGTCTTCCCCAGTCGCTTCGCAATCTCCCTTATACTCCGTTGTTCCACAAATCGCTCGTACACCACCCGCTTCTGAACCTCTGGAAGCTGCCCCACCAGGTGGAACAGCTGGGCGCGGTGCTCGATGGCGCGCAACTCAGAAGCTTGCAGATCGCGGTCGGCGGGAGCCTCTGGCGGATCGTCGGGGGAAGGGAACTCACGCGCGGCGCGTTTGAATTGGTCCGCGACGGCGTTCGCCGCGATCCGCAACAGCCAGGCCGCGAACGGCACCCCGCGCCATTCATAACGCGGCAAATTGGCGAGCGCTTTGTGGAACACCTCCGAGGTGAGATCTTCCGCGGCGGCGCGGTCGCGAACCCGGCTGGCAAGGAAGGCGTAGACACGCTCGAAATTCAAATCGTAGAGCGCGTCGAATTTTGCCGGATCACTTTGCGCCGCCTCGACGAGCATACGCTCGTCCGCTGCTTGCGGGCCAGGCTTCCGCGCCGGACGTCGGGTGGCCACCATAGCTCTACGAATAATAACTGCCGGGCAGGAAAAAGGTCACGGTGTGGTTGCGGGCCGCGGTTCCACCGGAAGTTCTGTTCGGAATCGGCAGCGAAGGTCGGTCACGGTTCTTTGCGATTTGCTTGCGCGTCGACGATTTGGGAGTAGGCGGCGCGGCGGGTGAGGCCGCGTTCCTTGGCGGCGAGTTTGAGGGCGTCTTTGCGGTCGAGCTTGGCTTGGTGCATGAGTTCTTCGACGCGGGCGGCGAGGGATTGCGTGGAGTCGGCATGAGAACGAGCTTCGCCGGCGTCGGGGGCGCCGATCAGCAAGGTGATTTCGCCGCGGGCCGGGCGCTCTTCGAGGGAGGCGGCGATTTCGGAAAGTTTGCCGCGGAGAAACTCTTCGTGGAGCTTGGTGACTTCGCGGGCGAGGCAGGCGGGGCGGTCGCCGAGAATTTCGCGGGCGTCGGCGACGGATTCAGCGATGCGATGAGGAGCTTCGTAAAGGATTAGGGTGCGGTCTTCGATGCGGAGGCGTTCGAGGGCGCGGCGGCGCTCGCCGCTGCGGGCGGGGAGAAAGCCGACAAAAAGAAATTCTTCATTGGGCAGGCCGGAGGCGGAGAGGGAAGCGAGCAGTGCGGAGGGACCGGGAATGGGCACGACGGGAATCCTGTGGCGGAGACACAGGGTGACGAGGCGGTGGCCAGGATCGGAGACGAGCGGCATGCCGGCGTCGCTGACGAGGGCGATTTTCGCGCCTTGCTCGAGGGCAAGGACAAGCTCCGGGGCGCGAGTCAGTTCATTGTGTTCATGGTAGCTGAGGAGCGGTTTGTGAATGTCGTAGTGGGTGAGGAGCTTTTGGGTGTGGCGGGTGTCTTCGCAGGCGATTTGGTCCACTTCCTTGAGGATACGAAGGGCGCGGAGGGTGATGTCTTCGAGATTGCCAATGGGGGTGCCAACGAGGTAGAGGCAGCCGGCGGGGCTGGCAGCATTTTCCGGAGGAGCCTGCGCGTTCATGCGAATGAGTCTAGCACGCGTTCCGAAGGCGTTTGGGCTGCATGCTATACTTTGAGGTTTGAACAGCTTTTTGGAGGAGCGTTAGTGCCCCTGTACGAGTACAAATGCCTGAAGTGCGGGCGAAACACAGAGAAAATTGAGAACGTTTCCGGGCCGCATTTGAAGAAGTGTCCGCATTGCGGCGGGAAAGTGGAGCCGGTGATTACCGCGCCTTCGATCCAATTCAAGGGTGCGGGATGGTACGTGACGGACTACGCGAAGGCAAAGCCGAGCGGAGATGGAGAGAAGGCAGACAAGGCCGGGGCGGAAGCGAAAGAAACCGCCGGCAAAGAGAAAGATACTTCGAACAAAGAGAAGGATAGTTCGGGCAAGGAAAAAGACACGGCCAAGAAAGAAACACCTTCCAAGGAATCGAAGGAGAAGAAGACGGCGGGGAAGAAGTGAGTGGTGACTGGTGACTGGTGACCGTAGAAACGGAACTCACCCGCAGGATTGTGTGTGGCAGATAAATTGCGAACGCGGACGGTTAGAGCTTTAACGTTTTGAGGTAATCGCGGAAGGCGGCGCCGAGTTCGGGATTTTGCAGGGCGATTTCGACGGTGGCTTTCAGGAAGCCGAGTTTGTCTCCCGCGTCGTAGGAAATTCCTTCATAAATGTAAGCCCACAAGCCTTGTTCCTTGACGAGAAGGCGCAGCGCGTCGGTAAGCTGGATTTCGTTTCCGGCGCCGGGCTTGGTGCGGGCAAGGCAATCGAAAATCGCGGGTGGCAGGACGTAGCGTCCGGTGATGCCGAGATTCGAGGGCGCGTTATCGGGCTTGGGTTTTTCGACGAGGTCGCGGATGCGCATGAGGCGTTCGCCGAAGGGCGGTTGCGTGGCGGGTACGGCGTCGACGATGCCGTAAAGATGCGTTTTGTCTTTGG
>QHYE01000091.1 GCA_003224055.1 Acidobacteriota bacterium
TTGAAAGGAATCTCAGGTAACATTCCTCCACGGCAGGGGTACGAGGGATGCTCGGGGATGCTCGCTTTCCTCCAGTTGTTCCTATGCTATATGTACAATATGTATCATCATGTGGCTTGGGTTCACCTGCTCGACGCCAAAGTAACGGCTGCGGGAATGGAGACGCACGGATGAAAATCTTGCTGTACAACCCTGACAATGGGGTCACGCGGAACTTCATGCCGCATCTCTGGATGTTCCTGCTCCAGTCACTGACTCCAGAAGGCCACGAAGTAGTGCTCATCGATGGCAACGCGCAACCGATGGATGAAACCGGCATCGCCCGGTACGTACGTGAGCACGACATTGGACTTGTAGGAATCGGCGCGATGACGCGAATGATCGCGAAGGCGTACCGCATGGCCGACGCAATCCGTGCCGTTGGAGTGCCTGTGGTGATGGGCGGGCCTCACGTCACGGAAGAGGCCGACGAAGCCCTTGGCCGAAACGGCGGGCCGCGCCATGCCGACGCGGTGGCCCTCGGGGAAGCCGATGAAACCTGGCCCAGAATCGTCGAGGATGCCGCACGCGGCCAGCTCAAGGATGTTTACGCCCCTGTGGATGCGTTTGGCCAGGAGCGGAAACCAAGTCTCCAGGAATACCCGGCGATTCCGTGGGACAAGATCAACCTCAGCCAATTCAACCTAGTTCCAAAAATGGCAGCACACACGCTGCAGCGGATCGGAGACGGCTGGGGCACATTTCGCATCATCCCGATGGAATCCGGGCGGGGGTGCCCCTATGGGTGCGAGTTCTGCACGGTAACCGGATTTTTTGGCGACTCCATCCGGTTTCGCACCAACGAAAGTGTGGTGAACGAGCTTCTGCTCTTGAAAGCCGTGGCGAAAAGCGAAGGCGGGCAAATCGCCGTCTTCTTCATCGACGACAATTTCGCCATCAATATCAAACGCACGAAATCACTGCTGCGCGACATCATCGCGGCCGGGGCGCAGGTGCACTGGGTGGCGCAGATCAGCGCCAATCTGTTGCGGGATGAGGAACTCGTGGACCTCATCGCGGCATCCGGCGGCAAATGGGTCTTCATCGGTATGGAATCCATCGACCCGACGAACCTCGCCGGCGTGAACAAAGGGTTCAATAAGCCGGGGGAATATGCCGCCGTGCTTGAAAGGCTCGCGCAGCGCAACGTTTATGCCATCACTTCCTTCATATTCGGGATGGACAATGACACTGTCGGCGTGGCGGAACGGACGATGAAGGAGATTCGCACCTGGCCTGCAGGACTGCCCATTTTTGGTTTGCTTACGCCTTTGCCCGCGACTCCGCTCTATAAGAAGCTCGAAGCTGCCGGTAGGCTCACGCGGCCGAAGCACTGGCAGGAGTTCATCCCATTCGAGATGGCCCACACGCCGCTGAAGATGACCATCGCCGAAGCTCATGCCGAGGTGAGAATTGGGTGGGCGCGCTCGTATAGCCCAGAAGCAATGGCTCAAGCCGTGGACTCTCTCAAAGACAAGCCCCTGGGCTATCGGATAAACATCTTCATCGCTCGAATGTGTTTCCGGGGAATCTACTTTCCCCAGATGGGCCCTGTGGCATGGATGAAAGTGATTTATCAAAATCGCCGGACCATATTCAGCCTGGTGAAAGAAGGATTTGCTACTTGGCACGGACGACCTGCCAGTGCTGCCGCCAACCTGGCCGTCGGAAGCAGAGTTGACGGGGACTGACCACAACGATAAGATTTCGTGGAAGGCGCTCTTGTGATACTGCAAGGGCTCCTCACTTCAACCTTGGAGGCGCCTGTGCGAACCATCGTCAAAGTTCATGCGGGCGGGTGTGCCTCCGCGAGTGATTCGCGCTAGCGGCTTTCTCCCTCCCGCTTTCTAAATCCAAGAAAACTTGTGTTGTTGTTTTGACTTGGCGCCAGCGGCAGCCGTGTGTTGTGTGAATTGAAGGCATCACCGCAAAGCGGTGAATGCTGCGGGAGGATCTTCCAGTGCAAACTCGCGAAGCTCTTCAGCGGTGGGGATGGAGTTCGTATTTTGAGGCGTTGTGGAACGAAGGCGAGCGCGGAAGCGCAGTGCCTACGCGCGTGATCGCGCAGCAGCGGAAATTCTGGCGCATTGCGGGCGCGTTTGGCGAATGCTGGGGCGAAGCCAGCGGCAAGCTGCGGCTCGCAGCGGAGGAGGGAGTAGAATGGCCCACGGTTGGCGATTGGGTGGTGGCGGACGTACGTGAAGCAGGAAGCTCTGCGCTGATTCTTGAAGTGCTGCCGCGCCGGAGCCGGTTTGTGCGCAAGATGGCGGGGAAAAAGATCGCAGAGCAAGTGCTCGCGGCGAATGTGGATACGGCCCTGCTAGTGGCCGCGCTGGATGGGGACTTCAATCCGCGGCGCGTGGAACGGTATCTCGCGCAGTGCTGGGAATCGGGCGCGAAGCCGGTGATCGTGTTGAATAAGGCGGACGCTTGCGTGGATATGAGCGTCAAGACCACGGAGATGGAGCGGATTGCGCTGGGGACTGACGTGCGCGTGATCAGCGCGAGGACGGGACAGGGCATGGATGGACTGGAGAAATTTATGAAGCACGGTCAAACGGTCGTGCTGCTGGGCTCTTCCGGAGTCGGCAAGTCAACGATTGCGAACCGTCTGCTGGGGGAAATGCAACAGGAGGTTCAGCCGGTTCGCGAAGGGGACAGCCGCGGGAGGCACACGACGACGGCGCGGGAGCTTTTTGTTTTGCCCGGAGGGGCGCTGCTGATGGACACGCCGGGTTTGCGCGAGCTGCAGCTCTGGGACGCAGCGGAGGGCGTCTCGCAGACCTTTGCGGATATTGACGCGCTGGCTGCGGAATGCCGATTCGCCGATTGCACGCACGAAGGCGAGCCGGGATGCGCCGTACAAGCCGCGGTGAGCGCGGGAACTTTGGACGAGGCGCGACTCGAAAACCGGCGGAAGCTGCTGCGCGAGCAGGAATTTCTTCGCCGGAAGATAGATCCGGAAGCAAGACAAGCGGAGAAACGGCGCATCAAGCATTTGATGAAGGAGGTCCGAGAAATCTACCTTAAGAGGAAAAAACACTAATGCAGTGAAACGCGCTTGTGGATGAACTCGATGATGTCTTGCGTGGAGGTGCCGGGAAGAAAGATTTCGGCGATGCCGGCTTTTTTTAGAGGGGCGATGTCCGCTTCGGGGATGATGCCGCCGACGAGAACGGTGACATCGGTCATGCCTTTTTCGCGGAGTAGATTCATGAGTTGCGGGCAGATGGTGTTGTGGGCGCCGGAGAGAATCGAGAGGCCGATGACGTCGACATCTTCCTGGACGGCGGCGGAGGCGATCATTTCCGGGGTTTGGCGAAGGCCGGTGTAGATGACTTCCATGCCGGCGTCGCGGAGGGCCCGGGCGATGACCTTGGCGCCGCGATCGTGGCCGTCCAGGCCAGGCTTGGCGATTAGTACCCGTATTTTCTTTTCCGTCATGAGCTAGGTGATGGCGACTTCTTCGTAGGTGCCGAAGACGTCGCGCATGGCGTCGCAGATCTCGCCGAGGGTGGCGTAGGATTTTACGGCGTCGAAGATGAAGGGCATGAGATTGTCTTTACCTTCGGCGGCCGTGCGAAGAGCATTGAGGAGGCGCGTAACTTCTTCTTTCGAACGCATGGCGCGGAGTTTGCTCAGGCGTTCGGACTGGCGATGCGCTACCGATTCGTGGATCTGCAAAGTATCCAGCGGTTTTTCTTCCGAGACGAAATCATTTACACCGACCATAATCTTTTCTTTTTTGTCGAGCGCCATCTGGTAGCGGTAAGAGGCCTCGGCGATTTCGCGCTGCGGGTAGCTGCGCTCGATTGCCGCG
>QHYE01000006.1 GCA_003224055.1 Acidobacteriota bacterium
CAACAAAAACAGGGCCCTGGCCGCGCCGCAAACTGCCTTTGGTATGAAGGCGCTGTTTGGTAGATAGTTTTGCCGAGAGGAATTAACGGCATGGCATTCGGATTTGCAACCACACCAGCTTCTCAGCCACAGGGCAGCAGCACGCCTTCGTTCAAGTCACATCAGGAGCTGAAGACAGCCCTCCATAGCGACTTATTGAACAAGATTGACCTAGAGAGACTCACCTCGCTGCAAGACGTCCGCGCGCGCACGCAGGTGCAGGCCGTAATCTACGACCTGATTGGTGCGGCGAACGTCCCGCTCAGCGGCGCGGAAAAAGAGCGAATCTGCCGCGAAGTGTTGCACGAAGTCTTCGGCCTGGGACCTCTCGAGCCGCTCCTGCAAGATGCCTCCATCTCGGACATTCTGGTCAATACCCATCGGCAGGTTTACATCGAGCGGGGCGGCATGCTCGAACTTACCAGCGTCGTTTTTAAGGACGCAGCGCATCTTCGGCACATCATTGACAAGATTGTGTCCAACGTGGGACGACGCGTGGATGAGTCGTCGCCGATGTGCGACGCGCGCCTGGATGACGGCTCGCGCGTAAATGTGGTCATTCCGCCACTCGCGATTGACGGTCCAATCATGTCGATCCGCCGCTTCGGCCGGACTCCGATCGGGGTTGAGCAACTGCTTGCCAAGCACGCCATCACGTCTCCGATGCTGGAACTGCTGAAGAGTGCGGTAAAGGCCCGGCTGAACATCATTGTTTCGGGCGGCACGGGCGCAGGTAAAACTACCCTGCTAAATGCGCTATCGAGTTTTATCTCCAAGCGGGAACGAATCGTTACGATCGAGGACTCGGCCGAATTGCAAATGCAGCAGCCGCACGTCGTGCGCATGGAGTGCCGTCCTCCGAACGTCGAGGGCAAGGGTGCAATTCGTCAACGCGAACTGGTGATTAACGCCCTGCGTATGCGCCCGGATCGCATCGTGCTAGGCGAGGTGCGCGGCGGCGAGGCCTTGGATATGTTGCAGGCCATGAACACAGGCCATGACGGCTCACTTACTACTATTCACGCCAACAATCCCCGCGACGCGATCGCGCGTCTCGAGACCATGTCTTTGATGGCCGAAATCAATCTGCCCGACAGGGCCATTCGACAGCAAATCGCATCCGCAGTGTCCATCATTGTGCAGGTGGCCCGGCTCAGCGACGGCACGCGGCGGGTGACGCAAATTTCCGAGGTTACTGGCGTTTCGGATGACATGGTGACACTGCAAGACATTTTCGTCTTTGACCGCCTGGGCATCGGACCGAACAATCGGGTACTTGGCCGCTTTCGCGCTACTGGTCTGCGACCCACGTTTTCCGACCGACTAAAGGCATCGGGCATCCAGCTTCCGCCGAACATATTCGAGCACGTCTACGAGGTTTAGTCGTGACGCTTATCAGTATCTTTTTCATTATTTTGATCAGTGCCTTCGCCGTGGTCGCGTTCTTCACCGAACCCTCGAAGGCAGACAAACTGATTCACTCGCGGCTTGCCTCCCTTGACCGAAAGAGAGTTTCATCGGGGACTGACGAGCCGGACATCGTGAAGGAAATCACTTTCAGCACGATTCCCGCGTTCGACAAATTCCTGCGCAACAGCCGCACTGCTGTGGACCTTCAATTGTTGATCGAACAGTGCGACCTGCAATGGACCGTGGGACGGATTGTGTTCGGCACCCTGGTCCTCATCGGCGTAGGCGCTCTGCTAGGCAATTGGTGGATTGCGCCGGGGCTGCTAGGTTGGGCCGCGGGTCTGGCGCTGGGCACGATCCCCTACGTTTTCTTGTTGCAAAAACGAACGCGGCGGCTGCGGCGCTTCTCGGAATTGCTTCCAGAAGCGATCGATCTGATGTCGCGCGGGCTGCGCGCAGGCCAAGCCCTGCCGACCACCATTGAGACGATAGCTCAGGAGTCCGACGAACCTTTACGTTCGGAGTTCCGCCGTGCCGCCGATGAACAGAGTTTCGGCCTGCCATTCCGCGAGGCGATGGTCAATCTTAGTCGCCGGATACCCGTTGCTGATTTGCAGTTCCTAGTCACCGCGATTCTGGTGCAGAAGGAGACCGGCGGCAACTTGGCTCAGATCCTGGATAAGACTTCGCACGTGATTCGTGAGCGCGTACGCGTCGCCGGACAAATGCGGATTCGCACCGCGCAGGGCCGGTTGACCGGCGGGGTGTTGTGCGCGTTGCCATTCGCCATGTTCGTCGGCATGAACTTCCTCCACCCAGGTTACGGGAAAGACCTGTTTCGCGATCCGCTGGGGCAATGGATGGTGACGCGTGCAGGGATCCTGATGATCATCGGCGTTCTGGTGGTACGCAAAATTGTAAATGTCAAGTACTGAGGACCAGATCATATGCTTCTGTTTCTGATATCGGTAACCATCACCGTTTTCTTGCTTGCCGCCTTGCTCATCATGATGTTGAGCGGCAAGGAAAGCATTGATGCCCGCCTGATGGAAATTTCAGCTCCGCCGCCCCCCATCTCAACTGCCATTGTGGAGGCGCCTACAAGCGGCCTTGCGCGGGCGGCGGCCGGAATCACCAGCGTCTTCAAGCCCATTCGCAGCGTTGTCTCCGGATCGGATGAGGATATGAGCTATAAGCTCACGCTCGCAGGATTTCGAAGGGCTGAGCACATCGAGATCTTTACGGCGACGAAGATGTTACTGCCGGTGCTTGCGATAGTTGCGGGAAGTTTTTTCGGCGACAACATGATGGCGGCGATTTTGGTGGGCGTCGTCCTCGGTTTTATGGCCCCCGATTTTGTGCTTACGAGTTTGATTTCTCGCCGGCAGGAGAGCATCCGCCGTGCCCTGCCCGATGCACTGGACCTGTTAGTGATCTGCATGGAGGCCGGGTTGGGCATTGACCAGGCCATGGTGCGGGTCGGCGAAGAAATAAGACTGACCTCGCCCGCGTTGGCCGAAGAGTTTCAGATCATCAATCGCGAACAGCGTGCCGGAAAGCCGCGCCTGGACGCGTGGCGCAGCATGGCCGAGCGAGTGGATATCGATTTTGTGAGGCAGTTTGTCGCCATGCTGGTGCAAACGGAGCGCTTTGGCACGCCCATTGCCAACGCGCTCGGACAGTTTGCAGACACTCTTCGCACACGCCGCACGCAAGTGGCCGAAGAAACGGCGGCCAAGGCCGGAATCAAACTGCTTTTCCCGTTGGTCTTTTTGATCTTTCCCAGCATATTCGTGGTAGCGCTGGGACCGGCGATTATCGCTATGGGCAAGTTATTCTCGGACTCGATGAAGTAGCGATGCGATGGCAAAAAAAAGCGGTATGCGCAACGAACGCTACACGCGGAACGGTACTCGGCCGGCGCATTCGAGTGGCGGAGACCGGATTAACGCGGATCGTCGGTTTGCTCGGGGAGCGCGAACTCCAGCCGGGCGATGGACTGTTAATCGTGCCTTCGCAAGGCGTACACACTTTGGGAATGCAGTTCCCCATAGACATCGCGGTTCTGGACGACGACTGGAGGGTCCTTGCCACCAGGCGTGACATGCGCCCGTTCCGAATGACTCCGATATTCTGGAAGGCGGCGGCGGTGCTCGAGCTGCCGTCCGGCATGTTGGAATCAACTTCCACGCTTGTGGGCGACACCATTGAGTTTGATCGTGTGGATGTGGCAGCGCAGTCGGCGGAGAAAGAGAAATAAGTATGTGGCGAAGAAGATTGGCCGGCCAGCAACGGTTCAGGGGTCAAGAAGGGCAAAGCCTGGTCGAAACGGCAATCGCCATGCCGTTGCTGCTCGGTCTCGCCTTCAACATGATCAATTGGGGCTACCTTTGGTTCATGGTGCTGGCCCTTTCGGCTGCTCCCCGAATGGGCGCGCAATACGCCACGCAAGGTGGTGCGGCAGGGACGGCAACGGCACCCGGAACCACGCAGGTCAGCAATCTCGTTTATGACAATCTGACCAACGCCATTGAGGGCGCCACCACTTCCAATGCTGCCGTTCAGGTGTGCACCAGCGCTCTGGGTATATCAGGCACAGGGTCCAGCACCATCGCGCAATGTGCCCAGTTTGGTCCCGCATTCTCGTTCCCGGCACCCGCAGCGGATCCAGAGGCGCCCGTTTTTCTCCTTCACCGCGTCGATGTGGAGTATACCGTTACACCGATTATTCCGGGTTGGGTCTTCAGCGTCATTTTGCCGTCCAACCTGCACTTTCATCGGCAGGTCTCCATGAGGTCCATGTACTAGCATGCGACTGGGGACGCACACTCGATGGCGCCGTCAACGCGGCCAGGCTCTTTTGGAAACCGCGCTAATGATCATCGTGATTTTCATGGTTGTGTTCTTCGTCTTTGAGCTGGGCTGGCTGATGTACACCTATTCGGTTATGGCCGATGCCGCCAACGAGGGCGTTCGTTATGCCATTGTTCATAGCGGTGGGGACCCGGCTGGCACCGAAGCGAAAGTTAGAGCCTTTGCTACGACTTCCATGCATAACGTTAGCGCCATGTCCGTCGTGGTTACCCCTCTTGATATTACCTACACTCCGCCGAACCGTGTGCGGGTGACTGTGACTTACATATACATCCCGTTTCTGCCGAAGTTCATAACGGCTCCAACGATGCACGCCTATGCGGAAGGCAGAATGGTGGCTCAATAGCATGAACCCTCACCGTAGCAACTTGCGACGATGGTCCCCTCAACAGGGACAGGCGTTCCTGATTATCGTCATCTTCATTGCTTTCTTCCTGCTGGCGGTTCTGGGTCTGGCCACCGATTACTCGCAAGTGTGGGCGCATCGGCAGATGGCCCAAGGAGCTGCAGATGCCGCCTGCCAGGCTGGCGCGGCGGACTTGTTCCTGAAGGGTACTGATCCAACCGCCAGTACCGATTTCCCTGGGCTCGATTTCTCCTGGATCGGCTCTTCCTTCGATTGCAGCACCAAGCCGACTTCCGTGCCTTGCAAGTACGCCTCATTCAACGGTTATTCGGGGTCCACTGTCAGCGTGAGTTTTCCGTCGACTTTGGATGGCGTGAGTGGCATCCCCGCCGGCTTCCCCACGATTGCCAACCCTTACATCAAGGTGATCGTTACGGACCCGGTCGCAACGTACTTTACAAGAATTGCGTCTTCAATTAAGACCGTGAATGTGAAAGCTTCGGCTGCCTGTGGCTTCAATGTGATAAACGCTCCCGTGCCGCTGGTCGTGCTGCATAGAACAGCAAGCCCGTCTCTCCAGGTAAACGGCGGCGCCTCAGTCACCGTCCTTGGAGGCCCCACGCGCTCGATTCAAGTTGACTCGAGCAGCAGCACTGCCGTGAGTGTTGGCACAGTGGATCTCCATCTGGCAGGGCCCGGCGGTAGTGGGGCCGATTTTGCGGTGTTTGGAGGGCCCACGGCGAAACCGGCCGGCGTCAACGTGGGTACCAGCGGCAACTGGATTCACGGAGCCAATCCGCTTGGCGACCCTTTTGCTGCGGTCGCCGCGCCTTCTACGCCAACTGGCGCAGGCTCAGCTAAGCCGGTCACCTACAAAACGAACGGCTGTCCGGACATTAACGGTTGTATTGAATATTCGACAGGCAATTACACAAGCTGCAGCACCGGCTCCATTTCCTACGGAGCGAACGGCTGCCTGGTCATCGGCAATGGGGGCGGCAGCAATTCTTTTGCTGCGGCGCCTAATCGGAATCCGAGTGGGACATATACTCTTGGCAATGCGATAAAGCCGGGACCGGCCCCCAACAATCTGGGAGGCTACACTTTCGAGGCCACGACCGTGGTGGCGCCGGGCCATGCATCATCGGCAGCTAACTCCACAATATTCTGGCCCCAGACTGTCGGCGCGCCCCAGGTGGACGGCAATATCACCTGGACGAATGTGGGTGTTCCGCCCTCCAGCTCCAATACCGCGATTTTTGATCCCGGTCTCTACTATCTAGGTGACACGCACGGCCTTGAGCTCAGGGCCCATGCGATGGTACGTCCGAGCACGGCGGCGGGAGACGGATCGCTCGGCACTATGTTTTATTTTGCCACTGCCGCCACCATTTCGTTTGGTTCCAATTCCGGAAGCGAGCCCATTGACGCGTATCAACCGGATGGCAGCACCGTGAATGGCGTGACTTCGCCGGCGCTACGGTGCCCCAGCGGCTCCCCGAACCCACCGCAGGTCACCGCCGCTGGCCCCATTCACGGCAACGTTCTGCTCGGCCCTTGTGGTCTCACGTCAGGCATAGGCGCTACTGGCCAGTATGGATCTCCTGACGGCAACCGCGGTTTTTTGTTCTTTCAGAGCCATTCCAATGCCGCCAACGGCGGAACCTGTACCGCCGGTTTCAGCGGAAACTGCGCCATCTTGGGCGGCGGCGCGGGATTCATATTCTCGGGCTTCATTTATCTCCACAATGGCAACGGAGGCACTTGCGGCACCGGCACGAGCTGCTTGTCGTTAGCGGGCGGCTCAGGTGGGAACAGCTTCACGATTGGAAACATTGTGGTGGACAAAATCACGTTGACCGGCAATTCGGGAGTCAATATGGTCCTGAACCCAAGCGCGACCTTTTCCGTCCTGCGCCCGACGCTACTCCAATGATGCTCAATTCTAAACCAGGTTCGGCGCAGGTAAGCCCTACAACGGAAGCCGCGGCATCCGCGGTCAATGTACGCGATCTCAATGAGGGTTTGATGCAGCTGCGCTCCACGCTAGGGCTCGCGGCGCCATCCGTGCCCGTAGCACCACGCGTAATTGTACGGACACAAATCCGACCTCCGAAGCTGGAGCTATTGCCGGCTGCGGCAACGACCCGAAATGGGCTATTAGCGTCCTCCTTCCTACACACGGCCATCCTCATTCTATTGGCATGGCTACCGATGTTGCTTCCCGTACGCGCCATGACCAAGGGCCCCGCGGCGGCAGATTTGATGCGCGAGTACGATTATGAACCGCTGATTCTACCGGCTCTGCTGTCGACGGAAACGGTTAGCTCAGGCGCCGAGACAGAACACGAATCAGCGGGGGAAGCCCCCAGCGCCATGGGAAATTTGGCCGTCGGCACCGCACAAACTTTCGAGGCGCCAAAGCGCGATTACGCCGGCGCTCGGACCATTGTGTCCAACCCTCCGGATTCGACCAAGGGCGTGCAGACGATTCGCCGGCCGGATTTGCTTTCGCAGCCGAAGCTGGCGTATCCGCTGCGCCTGCCGAGCCTGATGACGCTTCCGGCTGCAGTCCTTCCGCCGCCAGTAACACGGAATCTAGGACACCCCGTCGCACCAAATCCGCGAAAACCATTGATAGTTCGAGCGATCGAACCTCGCATACCAAATCCAAAGTTGCCCATAGACTTGCTGAAATTATCGTTGCTTCCTGCAAGACCGCCCCTACAACCTCCTCCACAAGCGCCTGTGCAATCGCCGCCCCAGCCTCCGGCACAAGTGGCAGAGCGAGCGCCTGCGCCACCGGCGCCCCCGAAAGCTACAGTCAGCTCCGAATCTGCCCGACCGGTACACGCCCCCGCTGCGCGACCAACTCTGAATGGGCCAAAAGCAGTCGCCGTAATCAATGCAGTTGTTGTTCCTCCCGAACTCTCTCCGGTCATTCCCGACGCGGAGCTGACCACCCGATTTGTTGTGGCGCCCTCGCCGGAAGCAACTTCTGTGGAAACCACATCCGGAGCAGGCGCTGGAAAGGCAGCCGGCATCCCGGCTTCGAGTGCGACAGGAAATTCGGCACACTTGCCTGTGGAGAATGGGACCGGAAACAAAGTCGATGCGGCTGATGCGAATGGTGAGCTTGCAAACGGCGGACCGCCCTCGAGCGCGGGCGCGCCGTCGCCATCTGGCGCAGCCGGGCCAGTGGCTCCGGCTCCAGCAAGAACTCTGCCAGGAATCTCAATCGCGGGCGGCGTTTCAGGACGTGGCGGCCGTGCGGCACCCGTTAATCCTAATCCCCGAGGCTCTTATGGTCTGACCATTATTTCAGGCGGAAGCAGCGGGGGGGCCAGCAGAGACTTGGGCGTGTTCTCGCGCAGTGAGCTAGTCTACACGGTGTACATCCCAATGAATGACGTGGGTAGCGGCCCGGACTGTCCGATGCAGTACGCTTTATTCGGTTCTAGCGCAGCGCCCGTTGGCTCACTTGGCTTGCTCACGCCTCCGATGGTAGTAAAGAAAGTTCCAGCGACAGCGCCCAAAGCTGACATTGGTGCGGATGCAGGCCCCGTATTCCTCACCGGTATCATCGACAAGGGTGGTAACCTCCAGCTTCTGCGGGCAGCGCGCGCCATGGACGCGAGGGCACAAGTGGCTCTTAGAGCCGTGGCTCAATGGGAGTTCCTGGCGGCACAGCTTGACGGAAAACCAGTCGCTACCAAGGTTCTGATCGGTGTAAGTGTTATGCCTGCCGAGGAGGTTGAGAAGTAAGACTGAGCAGTGCAGGATCGCGTTCGGAGTATCGCCGTGTTGTCAGGGGCCGGTCAGCTTCTATCCGCCCCCGTTGGGACGGAACTGATGTTACACAGCTGTCATCGATCATCTGGTTTTCCGCTTGCTGCTTGCCGGTTTTCAAAGTACTTTTGTGTCGCTCTTTCGGTTCAAAGGCAGGGCCCAGTTCGGTAATACGCGGCAGAGGCCGTAGCGAAACCTATGCCGCATATATCTTAAGGAGAGTGCTTCGATGGATCCAACTACGATCCGCATCATCGCGGGAGTTCTGTTTGTAGTGATCGTAATTATCATTGTGGCGCGCCGCAAGAAAATGGCCTCAAGGCGCAAGCCGGGCCCATGAGAAACCAGTAGGAACTCGGTTCTGCTGTCGAACAGTAACCTGGATTTCGTGAAGCACGTGATTGCTCCGTGTGGATTCGCTCTCCCGAACCGTTTATGGAGAACGAATTAGAGATCGGCACACAGCTGTTCACTAGATGGTTGGTAGGGGCGGTGGGGATCGAAACGACAAGTACTCGAATAAGGCTCGTGCCCTCAATGCGTTGCAGCCACCTAACCTGGCCAACCGGAACAAACGGAACAAAGCGTCGAATGGATCACGGATCACGTCCTAAGCATGGGTAACGTGTCACTTTTGCCCGTTACTCGTGGGAGCCTGTGAGCCGTTAGAGAGCGCGATGGAGCTACTGTACAACGAGCGTCACGTGTGTGGAATGGTTTGTGGATCCGGCCTGCCCATTGATAGTGATCATGTAAGTGCCCGCTGGAGTTCCAGGATTGGGCGGAGACGGGTTGGAGGTGCCACCGCCTCCGCAACCTGAGAGCAAGCACAGAACAATGATGAAGAACCAGATCGAAAGACGACTACGTCCACAGCGAACCCTTCTCGGTACAAAACACAAACCACAAAAGAAGGTGATCCAGGAGATCCAGGAAGCAAACAGGTGCAGCCTCGCCGTTTTCCCTTGCTCGAGAGAGGCAGACTGTGCTGCAGTCGTCGAAATCACAAGATTGCTGCTTGTGCCAGACTGGCCCAATGCAAGATTGTTCGGTTGGAAGGAGCAACTGGACTCAGCAGGCAGGCCAGAGCAGCTCAATGACAATGAACCTGCAATCCCACCCTGAGGCGAGATATTAATCAAATACTGGGCTGTTTGGCCCCGCAGAACTGTAACGGAATTAGGTGCCACGGACATCGCAAAGTCCGGCGAAACACCCACGAAGTTCGCCACAATGTTGACGTCAGTATTCATTAAGACAGTGCAGGTTCCCGTGCCGGAGCACGTACCTCCGGACCAGCCTGAGAATTGGTATCCAACCGCAGGTAGCGCAGTCAGCGATACGGACGCTCCTTGCGCGTAGAGGCCGTTGCAGGTCGTGCCGCAGTTGATAGAGAAATCCGAAGATTGAACGTAGCCTTGGCCACTCATACCCACGCTAAGCTTGTGGAAATTTCCAATGGCGAAGGGGCCCGCACTGGTGCCTATAAAGTTGTTATTGCTTGCTGTGAAAGAGCTGACCGAGATCGTGTAAGAATTGCTGGGCGGAACGTTGTTGGGCACCGTCCAGGTGAACGATCCGGAGCCATTGGTGCCGATCGGCGTGGTCGGGGTAATAAGAAACGTGCCTGGATACGCACCGTTTTGCGAATTCAAGTAAATCTGGACATCCACTCCAGGGCTCACTGGCTGGCCAATCCAATTCCATGTGATGGTGTGTGTCGAACCGGGTTGCCAGATTTCGCCGCCGCTGGGCGACGTCACGGTGATCGCTGTCTTCGATATCGTGAAATTGCCGCCCGTGACCGCGCGGGTAGGTGCATCCAGAGGCGTTATCTTTATGCTGTAGTCCGTCCCGGGTGACAAGTTCTGGGGCATCGGTGTAACAAAGTCCCATTGCCACCCCCCCCAATCGAAATACCCGCTCACAGTATTATCGCCCAGTGAACTCAATAATTGACCGCCTTTGTAGAGATCGACGTGGATTCTGCCGAGCACCGACCATGTGTAATTGACGATCAAATACGCGGAATTGGACAGGAACAAGACGTCCCCGTTCTTGGGACTGTTAACGTCCACGCCCTCCCCCATCCAAACGCGATCATCACTGACGTCGGTGATTGTGGGTTTGTCGTTGCTCGTGACGCGTACAGTGTAAAACTGACTGAATGTCAGAGAAGCAGGAATCTGCCAGGCGTAGAGTCCCTTGCCGTTAACTCCGATGGGCACGCTTGCGGCGATCGTTTGAACAAACTGTCCCTTATTGAGCAGATCGATTTTCACAGTTGAACCGGGTTTGCCGGTGTATTTCCACGAAATGTGTTGTATGCCGTTGCTCCATAACTCGCCGCCGTTGGGCGTTAGAACAACGATGCTGTCCGTCCCCTGCATGACAATCGTGCCCGTAGCCGAAACAGTCTGGCCCCACTCCGTGAGACTGACGGTAAAGGGGTGCGACCCCACCGGAGTGACGCCACCAGTTGTCCGAACATTCACATAAAAATGAAAAGGACCAGCACCAGACGGCAGTTCGTAGGGTGAATCGCAGGTGATCCCCGGATCGGGACTCGAGCAGGTGAAAGTTCCTGGCGCCTGTCCAGGTAGGAGTGCCGATTCGTTAACGCCTACAAGAAACCACGCATCTCCGCCGGCTGGAACACTTATTGAAGCTGGATCAATTGAAACTGAAAAATTGGAAATCCAAGCCATCAGCGACGCCGTATGCTGGATGGTTTGTCCATTTACGTTCGCGACGCCGACAAAATTGAAGGTACGCAAACTCGGTGGTGCATTACTTGTGGCGGAGAAAGTCACCGTGGCGACATCCCCCGCGGCCAAAGTTGTTTTGTCAATTGTGCAGCTCACCCCTGGCGGCAACGGTGACGGACACGTCAAATTCACGGGAACGTTCAGGCCGTTGAACTGTCGATTGGTGATGAAAAAGGCTGTCGACGATCCCGGTACGAGCGTGAACTGAGAATCCGACGGAACTAAGGCAAAGTCTTGAACGTGAATGGTAACTTGGTTGTCTATCGGTACTGAAATGTTGTACCCCGTGACGCCTGGAATGTTGGCCTGGGCTAATACCGTAAAAGAGAAATCGCCTCCAAGTGAGAGAGCATCCTGGACGGGAACATTCACGATCATTTTGATATCCACCGGCGCACCATTGGGCGTAATGGTGTTGCTTGGCGTGAGGTTACAAATGGCTCCTGCGGGATTGCAGGTCCAAGGCACTATCGTGGTCGGCAGGTTGTACCCGTTGTACGGTGTGAAAATCAGATCAAACGGAGCCGATGTATTGCCCACCAGTACCGTCTGTTCTTTTGTCTGGCCTAACGTAAACGTGAATCCTTCGATGGTCACGTTCACCGTAAGCTGCTTTGCCGGTGGCCCGTTGCTGTCTTGGATCGTAATCGTCAGTGGAAAAGTGCCTCCGGGCGTTCCTAGGGGGACAAAGAGACTGACGAGTTCATTTCCGTAAGTGGACTGAGAAAAGTTGAAACTGGAAGGACTTGTTCCGCATTGAACTCCGGCCGGAAGTGCTCTGGCGTCGCAAGACACATTAACTGTGCCGGTATACCCGGCCTGAGGATTGATGGTGAATGAAAATTGGTTGTAGCCCGCTGGATAAGCGATGAACGTCGATGGCGGCGCAGTAACGGAAAACCCGACGAGGTGATAGGCGAAATTAAGGGTGTGTGATTTCGACGAATCGCTGCCCGTTATGCTCATTTGATATACGCCCGGCGCCGCACTACCTGGATTCACGGTGAGGCTCACGGTCGCAGGAAAAGCAGACGCCGACGTGCTTGAGAGAGTGCACGTTGGCCCCACAGGCGAAACTGTGCATCCCAACTGAACCGTCCCTGTATACGAGTCTTGTGTGTCAATCGTGAAACTGCCCGAGGCAGAACTACCCGTAAACGAAATCAGAGATGAACCGGTTGTGGTTAAGAGGAAGTCCGGGTTGCTCTGCACCTGGATGCTGAGCGGCTGCCACTTGGCTGCTGGCGCCCCGGCTGTGTTCGCGAGAATCGAGATGGTGCGAGTGCCAAGAGGTGTTTTGCTACCGAGGGTAATTGTGAGGCTGACCGGGATCGCTGCGCTCCCCGTCGCTGTGATCTGGTTCGCTGGAGAGAAGCTGCAGGTAGCGCCACTAGGCAGGCCGCCACACGACAACGTGATGGGAGCGTTGAATGGGCCCAAAGCAGAAAGAGTGAAGGATGCAGAGGCGCTCCCGCCGTCGGGAATTGAGATAGTGGCGGGAGAGGGCATCCCCAGCACAAAGTCCACAATATTTAACGTACCGGACAGCTGATGGATGAGTGGTGGTGTATCGCTGGATTGCCCTTGGATTTGAAAATTGTAAGTGCCAGGTGTCCCACTCGCGGCTTGTATGGCAAAGCTTGTGCCCTTCGATGTTGGTGATACCGTTGTTCCGCTGCAAGTCGGCGGTGCCGCTCCTGCGCAAGAGAGCGTCACGGAAGAGTTAGCAAGTCCGAAAAGGGCTTGAACCTTTCCGGTAAAGGTTGCGCTCTGATTTGGGAATGCAGTTGCTGACGAGGAGTCGAGGTTCAGCGCAAAATCCGGAGAGGCAAGCTTCCACTCTAGGGACATCCCGGCTGTGAGCGATTTCGTGTATAAGCTGTATTGCGTCCCTTGCGCAGGACCCACTTGAATTCCGACACTCGCAGTCGCACCACCCGAGGAGTATTGCCCGTAGTAGCCAAAATCCACGTTGGCGTAGTTGAATTCCACGTCATCGCGGTCTTCATGGAAGACCACTTGAAACGTAACGGTGCCACCGCCGAGATGGCCAAAAGGATAGTGAAAAACGTTGCGCCACTCGATGACGACCTGCCGACTGGGAGCCGTGCCGGAAACGTCCCAATAGACATTGTTGGTGTCCGGCGGGAAGATGGGCTGCAGGTCATCCCAGAATGGGGCAACAATGGCACCGCCATCGAACCAGGGTATCGGTAGTCCCAAAGCGATGTTGAACGCTCTATCGAAGGTTATAACGCCGTTATCCGAAACGTAGATCGTCGTGAAGGATTGTCCCCCGAAATGTATCGGGAACGGAAGAGTAACGACCGCGGTGTTCTCATCTTCAAGCGCCAGGTCGATTCCACCAATGGAGACGTAGTTGGATGGGGCACCGCCAAAGTTGTACGGTTTCAGTACGTCTACGGTTACCGCGTCACCGTTGGGAAAAGCCAGCGTGTATTGTCCAGCTTGCGTGGGCGTCCAGGTGGCCGAATAGATCCCGTCGTTTGCGGCAACGTCGGGCGTGTTCCCGTCGTCCAGCAATTGGATCAAAGCGCCGCCCGGCTGCACCGTAACGGCGACATTGCCGGCCGGTTGCGCGCAATTGATGTTCAATGTGCGAACCAAAACCGGCGAGTACGCAGTCGTCGTGACAAGATTACCGCGAGGCTGCTCGCGGGCCAAAATCGATTGATTCGAGCAAGTCATAGCCCCGTAGACATTCAGGCGCTTCTGCGTCACCGTCCCGGAAAGATTGGGATCAGGATCGCCGCTGGACAAGAGTAAATTCTTGATACCGATCCAATTGAGCGAGGGGTTATACGCCTCCAACAGAGCTGCCGAGCCAGTTACGTGAGGGGTGGCCATCGAAGTGCCGCTCAGCTCCTGATAGCTCCCGTTCCGGAAGGTGCTAATAACCGAAACCCCGGGCGCGCCCAGGTGCACCGAATGGCGCCCATAATTGGAAAACCAGGCGAGGTCGTCCCTGCGATCCGTTGCCGCCACGGCAATTACATTAGGCAAATCGTACGACGCGGGGTATACGCTGTTGACGTCGTTATCGCTGCTGTTCCCATAAGCATCGCCGTTCCCTGCCGCTGCGACGAACAAGATCCCCAGCTGCATCTGCGCCTCAATGGCGTCGTGCAGCGCCCGGCTGTAGAATCCTCCTCCCCAACTATTGTTAGTAGCAACGACGTTAACGCCGTGTTTCTTGAACCACGCCATGTAGTCCAGGCACTGGACAGCCCCTGATGTGGTGCCCCCATCGAAGTCGATGAACTTACACGGTATGATCGAAACCTGCCAGTTGATACCGGCAACGCCAATTCCATTGTTGCCTAGGGCCCCCATAGTGCCTGAAACGTGAGTGCCATGCCCAATGTAGTCGATCGGCTCGTTTGCGGGGTTACCGTCACTCGTAACATTGATGCCGTGACAGTCATTCACCCAGCCGTTGCCGTCATTATCCAAGCCGTTGTTGTTACACTCAGGCATATTCTGATAAATGTTGGCGGCTAATTCGGGATGCCTGTAGTCCACTCCTGTGTCCAGAAGTCCAATCACTACGTTGCGGCTGCCTGTGGAGAGCTGCCAGGCACTTGTCGCATGAATGTCCGCTCCGGCGACACCGTTCTGATCACCTATGTTCTTCATCCCCCATGTGAGCGGAAGAAGTGGATCGTTCGGCGTCACATCGCTGGGGAATACGCGATAGTCGGGCTCGGCATATAGGACATCGGGGTTCTGACGGTACATTTGAGCGGCAGCTAAGACATCCAAGTCAGTCGGAAGTTCAACCAGTTGGAGGTCCGGTACTTGCTTGAATGACAGTTTCGCTCTGGTACCCAAAGCCAGATGCGCGTGAACTTTCACCTCTTCTGACTTGCCTGAGCGAAATCTCACCAACAGCCGCCCTGGGACGTACTTCTGGGGGTGCTGGGGAGTTGGGTAACTCGGCTTCACGGCTTGCTTCTGCGCCCATGCCGTTGCCGGGCACATGCACAGAATCACGTTAGTGAGCAAAATGAACGCACCGAATTTCAAACGAGTCATAGAGACTTGGGGAATGGAAGGAATCCTACACGCTATCCGATCTAATGACATGAATGCCTTACGCGTCTACCAAGCCCAGCTTGCAATTCGCTTCGCGGGACCTAACAGGTAAGTCTCCACAGTTTCTGCGAGGGACAGCCTCAGGATTTTGGCTCAAGGCAGCCTTTGGTGCAACTTATTTATTGTCAGTCTACGCATTACCAAATAGTTCTTATTCATGGGTGCAACGCGAAGCGGTCACTTGGAACAAATGTTCCAAGTGGAATAGAAGATAGAAGACCTAACCCAATGTATTGATTTGACAGACGGTTGGTAGGGGCGGTGGGGATCGAAAACAATGCCGATTGGAATCTCAGGGAGTTAGAGGAAATGTCGAGGAACGCTAAGGCATTGAAAAGGAACGATAGGGAGTCCAACGGAATCCTTATTGGCCCCTCAATGGCCCCTCGTTTTTTCTGCCGCTGAGATTCCTTCGCGGTGGGTTTTCGCCCACTACCCTAGATACAAAGTTGGCTTCGGGCCCAAATCTCGCGGCACGGATGGCTAGCCAACGTTCACAATTAAGAACGGAATCGGCTGCCTACGGGATAGCCTCATCTCTCAGTAAGATAGATGATTGGTCCTTTGAAGCCTGAGTGTCTCAGAAACTTAGAAGACGAAACGCAGAGAAAGTTGCAAGCGGCGGGCGGGGTCGGCACCGACAGCTTGGCCGAAGAAAGGCGAAGTGACGTCGCCTACGAAATTTTGCCGGTTGACATCATTGAAAAGATTAAAGGCGTCCGTGGCAATTTCAAGTTTCCGTTCGCTGTGGTCACGTCCTGACAAATGAAAAGCCTTTGAGATTCGACTGTCGGCATCGAAAGAAGCAGGACCGTGGCCGGTATTGCGGGTCACTCCGGGCGGCCGGTCGTTAAACACCGTGTCATTGTTGTTGTCGCTCCCGGTGGTGATGTTGAATGGCCGGCCAGAATACGCCTTCACAATCGCGCCCACGCTGAAGCCCCACGGTAGAGTATAAATTGCCGCCAGATTGAAGCGGTGGCGGCTGTCATAATCAGACCGTCCCCATTCCGGGCGAAGGTCATAGTTATTGGCAGGCAGGAAATACAAGCCCGGCGTGTCGTCGAAAGAGTGAGAGAAGACATATTGCAGCAAGACAGTAGCGTTGCGACTCGGACGCGTCCTAAGGGTGAATGTCACGCTATTGGAGCGCGATGATCCCGTTGATTCGAATTGATTGATGTTGGCAAAACCGGGATTCGGCACGATGGTTGATCCTGGCGTTCCTGGCAAAGGCGCATTAACGTTTCGTGTCCGGTAGAGGTGAAGCCCGCGCACCGTGGTGAAATCGGCGGTCAAGTAATTCTTGCCTTTCCCGAGCTTGCGCTCGATGGCAAAACTGCTTTGCAGCAAGTATGGAAATGTCAGATCGGGAGAGGACACGTCGATGCGCTCGTTGCTTGGCAGAATTGAACTGGGCGTCTCGCCTGGAGGAAAAGGATTTGGATAAGACGGATTGGCAATAACAATTTGCTGAATACGCTTACCGTCATAAAGATGAGTCAGTTGCTCGATCACGTCGGGTTGCCGCTCGTAAAAGACACCAAAGCCGCCGCGCAACACGGTGTGCCCACTGCCCGAGGAGTACGCAAAGGCCAGCCGCGGGGCTACGTTTTTGAAAGTGTTTCCGTTTGACTGGCCCTCGTAGCGCAGTCCCAGGACAAGGGACAAATTTCGACGCAAGCGCAATTCGTCTTGCAGGAAAGAATAGAACTCATGCTGTTTGAACGAAATCTGGGGATCGCCGAAATTGAGCGTGAATTGGGCCGGTGTGTTTTGAGAATAAGAGGAGGAAAAACACGGGGAGGCGGGATCCGTCAAGGGGTCGAGGCACGAGAACGTAAAGGTGCCGCCGAAATTGGAGGCATCCACCGCTCGCACCCACTTAGGACTGAATCCGCCCCCAAAGCGCAGGGTGTGAATTCCGCGGCTTAGCGTAGCGATGTCCTCGAAATCTGAGTAGGTGTCCCGCCGGTGCTGCGCGATTTGAGCGCCTCCGGCGTTGAAAAAACCCAGGACGAGAATGGCGGGTTGGTCCGTGAGGCTCGTAGTGTCCTGGCGACGTTGGCGAAACGCAGCGCGAAATTCATTCAGCAGGTGAGGAGTGGGCGTTGCAGTTTCGAAGATGTTGAATTCATTGTGGTGATCGAAGTAGTGCGTGGCGCGCATAGGAAGATTGAAGCCTCCCACATTCTGGTTTTCGAGGAATTTATTCTTGTACTTGTAGGTGAGGCTCAGATTGTGGTTCGCGTTCAAGCGGAAGTTCAAGCGGCCGAATAGGTGCGTGTTTCGCTCGGGGGTTCCGAGATTTTCCGAGACAGGTCCAGAGAGTGTTTGCGCGTCAATCACCGCGCTATCGTTATTCACTTCGTGGCGTGCGGAGACAAGAAAAGTCGTGCCGTGAGCGATCGGGCCCTCCAGTTCGGCTTCGGATGTGTCTTGCTGATGAAGGGGTGTCACGGTAGCAAACGCATTGCGCGCGTCAAACGCGGAATTCTGAAAATCCGTGAATACCATCCCGTGGTACTTTTGGTGAATGCGGCGTTTTGTTTTCACCTCGATCCGGCCCCTGCCGGGACGCGCAAACTCAGGCGAATAAGGATTTTGATTGACTACAAGGTCCTTGATGCTCGAAAGAGGCAATTCCAAAGCGTCCGCCGGGACTCCATCCACGAGAATCCGTGGACCCATCGCACCTGCCACGCTCCGGTCCGTAAAGATGGAGGCCACAGAAAGCGGGTCGCCGTTTAACATTGGCAACCCGGCTAGGAAGCGGTCATCGAGGTGAACCCTATCTGCATTCTGTTCGGGTGACAGAGGATTCGCGTCGGCCGAGACATCCACCTTTTCCGTGACTTGCGAAAGTTTCATGCGAATCTGTATTGGAGGCGCAGGGGATGTGCCGACGTTTATTTGGCGTTCGGCCAGCTCGAATCCGGGGGCAATAACGGTAATGGTGTAATCTCCGGCAGGCTGGTTATCGAACGAAAAAGCACCCGTTTCATCCGTGGTGACTTCCGTTTCGTGCCCACCGGATTGCGGCGTTAGTTTGACCTTGGCTCCCGGTATGGATGCTCCTTTCGCATCCGTAACCGAGCCTGTCAGAGGGAAAACTTCCTGAGCAGCTGCGACGGAGGAGAAGACAGAAAGGAGAACGACAAGAAGCGCGATCAAGAACAGACTAGGGAGGATGTTCATTTCGGGAAGCGCGATCTGTCCAACAATGAGCGGACGTTGCCTTCCGAAACCTTGAGGCCACCTGGGGGATTGAGAAGCTGCTTGAGCAAGTATGTGTGTCATGGGCACCCTCTTCGCCGAATTTTCCGGGGCCTGGAACGGGCGAAAGCAACCAAGCTAGGCTGTAACTGGATCGTCTTTCATGATCCTTTCCAACTCCTTCACCCACGTTCCAAAGTTGTGAGAAACACTTCGGCTGCGCCACCAGCTGAGCCATTCGAGGGCCTGATAGATCTCCAACTCGCGCAGGCAGTTACAAAAGGAATTCCATCCCATATCCGACGCGGTCTCTGCACGATATGCATTGAAGTACGCCCGCCACAACGCCAGTCTCTGCTCCTGCGTCCAATGCCCCGCAGTAAGGCTAGCCAAGTCATACCAACTCGGTCCGACAACAGCGGTTTCCCAGTCAATTGGCGCGATCCATTGCCCTGGCCTGCGCAGACGCAGCATGATATTCCTTCCAAAATACTGGCCATGAATTACGCTCTGGGGAAACGCTGCAAGCCCATCGATGCTGGTCACCAAACGCTGGACAGCTGGTTCGATAATTTTGCGATCTCCGTTTTCCAAGCTAGGCAAGATCTTCGTGATGCGAGCCGCGCAATTCAGGAATCGCATGCGGCCGTGCCGCGGAAGGAACTTCGTCACGGACTTGGCGAGCACGCGGGTCGCGGCATGAAACCGGGCGGCCCATTCAGCCGCAGGCAACCACCGGGCGAAGTTCCGGGACTCCCGCAATCGAGAAAACCCTACGTCTTCCAAAAGCAGCCAATAAATGCCGCGCTTCGCATCCCATCGTTTGCCGTAAAATTCCGGAGTTCCCAACCGCAATGGTGCAAGGATTGAGCTGTACACCTCCACTTCGCGATAGCTGGGAGCGAGATCGGCATCGCGCACTCTGCGAGCCAGATGAGTCTGGTGTTTGGGATTCAGGTCCTTGAGGAAAACTCGCACAGATTGGCCTCCCTCCAGCAGCCCACACCAACGCTCGGAGTGGAAGCTTTCTGTATCCGCGAAATCCAAGCGATGCAACTTTCGGACGAGAACTCGGCGCTGGCGCAAGCCGGACAAGGAGGATTCCAGAGTCTCCCGGACCAAACGTTTCGTTTGATCTTCACGAGTCGTGCGGCGGGATGGGCGTTTTCCGGCTGCGGACTCTTGCGCGTTGATACGGTCAAGCACTGGCATGATTACTTCCACACAGCACTTGAATCAGCCCGGCCATATCGGCCTTGTACAGGTTCATGTGTTCCATTGCGATCTCCCATCGCGGATCGAACTTTTCGCTTTCCCAATCGAATGCCGCAAGCCGTCTAAAAATCTTGCCAATCAGCGCTAGTTGCTTGAGATCTTCCACCTGCACGCCGGACCATAATTCCTTCAAAACGGAGTGGTATGCGACGATGTCCACATGCGCTAGATCCACGGCAGGCACGCCCCACCCACTCATCTCCCAATCATAAGAAGTGAAGACGGCCCCGCTATGACTATCCCTACGAACCAACGCATTCTTTGGCTTGAAATCTCCATGAACAAAAGTCCGCGGCATCCGGTCAGAGTATTTCTCCAACTCATTCCAGTGCGACTCCAGCCACATACACTGGGACATCGCGCCAGAAACAATCATCGACTCTTCTTTCCGAAAGTTGCAGACCGCCAGAGCCTGGGCCAATCTTCGGTGAGCAGACTGCAAGTGTCGAAGGTAGTGTTGTGGACCTCGGTCCGGAAGGGACAAAGACTCAGCAATGACAGCCGATGATCTGTGAAGCAATCCCAACCATTCCGCCGCCAACCGAGAATGCTCCGCAGACTGTCGCGAGTATTGCTCCCCATGCAGGCACTCCAAAAAGAGCCAATCAAACTCTTCGTCTCCGGGGACAGTTCCGTAGAAGTGAGGAGTCGCAACCGGTAGCTTGCACAAAAGTTCTCCATAGACGATGCGCTCATGCAGTGCGACCGGTCGTCGGCAGTACTTGGCAATAATGGCGGAGCCGCCCGGACCGGCGTCCGCAAGCCGATAAACAGTGGACTTGATGCGTTTCTTGAGCACTACGATCTCGCTTGGCTCAACTGCTAGGCGCTGCAATCTGTTCCAAGCAAGGACTGCCGGATGCTCCGCCAGGTTCGATCTTACGATTTCGAGGGCGGTCTCAGGCATTGGTCTGTCTCCCAGAGCTCGCGGCAGCGGCACCCACGGCTGGCTCGTCGCTGCCGATTGAGAATTTCGGCGAAGTTACGCAAATAAGCCTCCCCTGATCGATGCGCAGAATGGTGTCGCAGTCTTTCAGTGGACTAAGGCGATGAGAAATCAAGAAACTAGTGCGGCCCTGCATCAGGTTTCTCATTGCGTCCATGATTACGGCCTCTGTTTCCAAATCCACTGCGCTGGTAGGCTCATCGAGGATCAAGATGGGAGCATCTTTGAGGAAGGCGCGAGCAAGCGCGATGCGCTGGCGCTCTCCGCCAGAGAGGCGAACACCCCGCTCGCCGACTTGAGTTTCGTAGCCCGCGGGCAGATTCTCAATGAACTCGTGGATGTTCGCCGCCTTCGTGGCGGCAATAATTTCCTGTACGCTGGCCGCGGGCCGGGCGTAGGCAATGTTTTCCGCGATGCTGCAGGAAAAGAGAAGGGGATCCTGGGTAACAATGGCGGACTGGTTGCGCAGGTCTGCCAGTTTGTAATCGCGAAGGTCAACCCCGTCGAGAAAAATGCGCCCTTCCGTAGGATCGTAGAAACGCAGCAGCAGGTTGACGAGGGTCGACTTCCCTGCCCCAGTAACGCCTGCAATACCGACTCGGGCGCCAGGCTCAACCTCGAATGAAATGTGTGTCAGAGCATGGCGCTCGGAAGGGTAATCGAAAGAAACGTTCTGGCAGATGATGCCGCCGGTTGCCCGAACGATGGAGCGGGCGTTGGGCTTTTCGATGACATCAGGCGTCTGATCAAGCAGATAGAAAGCTCTCTCCACACTTGCCAGATGGCCTTGAAGAGAGGCTGATTTTTTCCCGAGCGTCTTCATAGGTTCGTACAATTGCGCCAGGTAGCCCATCACCAGCAAGAGCTCACCGAGCGTGAGTGCGCCCAATTGAACCTGGCGGACGCCGACGAATAGCGCCACAGCCGTGCCAATGGCACTGGTGAGTCCGATCGCGAGACTGAATCTGCCTTCCACCCAAGCCAGATGCAGCCGCGCCCTCATTCCTTGCGTGGAATGCCGCACAAACCGCTCTTGTTCGGTATCTTCGCGTCCGAAGGCTTGCACAACCCGGATAGCGCCGAGCACCTCTTGCACAACGGCGAGGGCGGAACTGTCGTAGGCCTTTGCTTCGCGCGAGCTGCGGCGCAGTCCCCGACGATAGATCTTGGAGACCGCATAAAGGATTGGCGAAATGAAGAGCGCGACCAGAGCCAGTTGCCAGTCGATTCGCGCGGTAACGTAAAACATACCGACGAGTGTCAGGCTAGATTTGCTGAAAGGAACCAGGTAATCGACGGTGATCGACTGGATCGAAGCGGCATCCGTTTGCACGCGATAGAGGGAGTCCACGGTGCCCTTGGCGTCGTGATAGGACAGGGACAGGCGCTGGACTTGACGGAAAAGCTCCGCTCGGAACTGCAGGAGAAGTTTTTCGCCGGTGTACGTTTGAAGCATCGATACAGCCAAATTTTGCAATTGCGTCAAGATGGTTACGACGATCAGCAGTGCCGCGGCGAAGATCAGTGCTGATGCGGGCGTAACGGGAGCGGTGGAGGGCCACAGCGCCCGAACCAGGCGCGGAAGGGGATGCGAACCCAGTCCGCTGTCCACGGCGATCTTGAGTGGTAAGGGCATGAGCAGAGCGAGTGGACTTGCCAGCATACTAAGCAAAAAGAGCGCGGCGATGTGGCTCCAGCAAGGGCGCGCTTGCTGAAACAGCCGGCGATACAGGACGGTGTCGCAAGGCCTTGTCATCTAGCTTCCTCGAATCCGAGCTTATTCAGCGCGCGGCAAACAGCGGCGGTGGCACTCCCGGCAGCTTGGAAAGTGAGTCCACCGACGGCCAACGCCAAGGCGCCAAGGATACAGGAGGCAGCCCAAGCATGGTCAGAGCTTGCAGCCCAGGCCAAAACCGCAAGCGATGAGGCAAGCACCAAGCCAAGAAGCGAGAATCGCGGATAACCATGCAAACGAACAAGCTGTTTGCCGGAACCGTATTCTTCGCTGACAAGACGGAGACGGACATTTCCGAAGATACCGCTGCCCACCTCCAAATCCCAGTCGTCGTAGTCTCCGCCTCGCCGGACCACAGCAGCGGCTTCCCGCAATGTCGATTCGATCGCCTGCAATCTTTCAATCGAGCTTTGCCCCTTTTCATTCCACAAGCGGAAACCGCGCCGTAGTGGAAACGATAGGCCGACCTTGCGTCGATCGCGCCAAAGGGCAAATTCATAGCGGAGGCGTCCCCAAAAACGCGCCAGTGGCTGCAGCAGATAAAGAAATGCAGTGAGGATCCTGAGCCGGACTCGAGCAAAGTGAGTTTCCGGACAGGATGAAAAACGAACGCAGGATATGCGCAATGCCACAGTGAGGAGACCAACCGACAAACACAGAATCAATAAGGGCAGTGCGACAAGAAGCCGAGGCCAGAGGAAGCCCATTGCCGAAAGACCAGCAAGCAACACGTTGAGGAGAACCCACTCTGGCATGGCCGGGAGTGAGTGCAGCAGGCCGGGCTGGGGAGAGTACATCCTTGTATAGAATGCCGTTCCCCAGGTCCCCTGATAGATTCGTCCGCGCGCACATTGAACGCTGCGGAGAAGGCCATCTGAGTAAATTCGGCCGCCCCAGGCGATCTGTCCGGCAGTGTTATATTTTTCCGGCCATTTCCTTTCGACCATGGCTTCTGCCTTGCCGTAACCCACTTGCTGCTTCCAAAACCCGCACAAAGTGCCACGGCAATGATGCAGCACCATAGCGGCCGGACTGAAACCCAAACGCCCGCCAGCTTCCTGAATGCGCCAGCAAACATCGACGTCGTCCCCAGCAACGCGGAATTGGGAATCGAAACCGCCGATCGACTGCAGCCAGTCTCGCCGAAATGCCATGTTGCATCCCGGGATGTGCTCCGCTTCTTGGTCAGAGAGCAGCACATGGGTAGGCCCGCCCGGTGCATGCGCAATGCAAGCCGCCACTTCGCCATCATCGGGAAACGGGATGTTCGGGCCACCTACGCCTGCGGAGTTGGCCCTCTGAAACGTCAATGCTAGATAGCTGAGCCAGTCAGGATCCGGTGATGCGTCGTCGTCAAGGTAAGCGATAATTTCTTCGGTCGCAGCAGCCAGGCCCAAATTCCGGGCATTGCTCAGTCCGCGATTCTCGGTGCGGATAACCCGCACGTTATACTCGAGAGCAATATCGCCCGCGCCGTCCGTTGATCCATCGTCAACGACGATGACCTCATAGTTCGGATACCGCAATTTTTCGAGCCCTTCGAGGCACTGCCGGATGGTACGACTTCCGTTGAATGTGCAAACCACGACGGACGCTCGCGGCCAGCAAATGCCGGGTTCAAACGGCGCGTCCGCAAAAGCTCTGCGCACGGAACTCAGTGCGGGCTTCGGTATTCGGTCATGATCCGTTAAGCCAAATTTCCAGTCTTTGACCTCCTGGCCGTGGTTGTGCCACTCGTCGGTCCAGGAATAAACGAAGGCGCCCGCACAACCTGCGACAAATGCGGTGCGGATCTGCCAGTCGAGCGATGCTGCCTGTGCAGCCTCGCCGTTTCGCATGCTATCCAATCCAATTTCCGTCATGAGCAGAGGGCGATTGCCAGCCAAGTTTTGCAGCCGGGCAAGATAGGCTTCCAAGCGCGGCCGGGACTCCAGAAAAACGTTGAAACACACCAGATCCAGAAACTGCAAGTCCAGGTATTCCGTGGTCGGATAGTTGGCGTAGCAGAAGAGCCCTTCGGGATCCTGGTCTTTGGCCGAGCAGAAGAGACTTTCAATGAACCGCTCTATCTTGCGTGCGCCGTGCCATCGCACAATATGTGCGGGAATCTCATTGGCGATGGTATAGGACAGAACGGCGGCGTGACCGCTGCAAGCCCGCGCGCCTGCGTTTACCTGGCTCCTTATGTCTTTAAGCGCCTTCTTGTCTTCTAGAAATGCGAAATGCCGTTCGCCTTGCAAGCCGACCATAACGCGAAGGCTATGTTCCTGCGCACAGTCCAGCAACCATCTTGGCGGAGCGTTGTACGTGCGAATGGCATTCATGCCGGAAGCAGCGATTAAGGCGAAGTCCCGTTCAACGCCCTCACGTGATGGATAGGTATGTCCGTCTTGATGAGGGCGGAAGGGACCATAGGTCACGCCGCGGACGTAGAACTTTTCCTCACCAACCCAGAGAAACTTGCCACGCAGCGTGGGCCGGACCCACGGGGTCACGGTTGCTCGGGCCACACGGGGAATGGACAACTCGAAAGTGGTGGTTGGTGCGGGGAGGACCGTTGCGCTCATGGCTTGGGGACCGCCGAGTGACGAGCCCGCTCCCCAACTGTCACGCTGCAGGGGCATGGGAGCGCGCCTCTCCAAGCAGGCCAAGGTCGTGTCGTGCCGGGTCAACGCAGCCCAATGTGGGTCTTTGAGATATGTGCCAATTCCAAGCAGTCTGTGCGATGTTTTCCAGGGAGGAATGCCGCGGTTGCCAGCCAAGAAGCTCCCTGGCTTTCGCCGGATCGGCGACCAGTTCAGGAGGGTCGCCGGCGCGCCGCTGCGCTTCTTTAACCGGAACTCGGCGTCCACTCACGCGTTCGACGGCAGCAACTACCTGGCGAACGGAGTGGCCACTTCCTGTGCCGAGATTAATAGCAGCATTCCCGTGGCTCTTGAGCATGTGTCTTAGCGCTGCAACATGCGCTTCGGCCAAGTCCATTACGTGCGTGTAGTCGCGGACGGCAGTGCGGTCTGGAGTGGGATAATCCGTGCCGTAAATTTCGAGAGCCGGTTTTTCTCCCAGCGCCGCTTGTATGGCGAGCGGAATTAGGTGAGTTTCCGGTGAGTGGTCTTCTCCCAGCTCACCATCAGGGTCGGCGCCTGCAGCGTTGAAATAACGCAGTGCCGTCCAGCGCAGGCCGTAGGCCTCACCGTACCAAGCAAGGATGCGCTCGACCATTCTCTTTGACTCACCGTACGGATTAATAGGTGTCTGTACTTGCTCCTCGCGAATGGGGACGCTCGTGGGAATGCCGTAGGTCGCGCAGCTGGACGAAAAAACGATGTGCTTTACCCACATGTCCGTCATTGCATCGAGCAGTCTGAGCGTGTAGGTCACATTGTTGCGAAAATATTGCCGCGGGCGCTGCATCGACTCTCCTACGTAGGCGAAACCAGCAAAGTGCACAACGGCTTGGATCCTGTGCGACTTGATTACTTCGCGAAGTAATGTGGAATCTCCCAGATTCCCTTCGACCAGCGGTCCCCATTTCACCGCGCACCGGTGCCCGGCTGAAAGGTTATCGAGCACGATTGGCTCAAACCCTGCGCGAGCCAAAACTTTGGCAGTATGGCTGCCGATGTAGCCCGCCCCGCCGGTCACGAGTACCCGCATCCTCACCTCCCCTAAAACAAAAACTCCGCCACGGCCTCAGCTGGGGCGGAGATCGCAATACCGGTAGATTTCAATACGGCGCGACCTTGGTGCCGCCATTCATGTCGCATTCACACGGTATTAATGTAGAAAGGCTGCGTCAATTGGCTGATCGAAGTAACCCGTGGGGTTAAGAGAAAAACCTGAGAAGAGATCGAAGGGATAGTCTGCTCAAATCACGTACTGCAAGCCGATTCGGTAGTGCCGGCCGGATGGAACTTTTTCTGCCCAACGAACCTGAACGAGCGTGGGGATCTGTGCGGGCACCCGAGGAAACACAAGCCGACCTTGAAGGAGTCCGCCCTTTTCTGGAGCACGAGTGGCGATGACGCAGAAACCGCCATCGGAAATATTTTTCACTTTCCCTTCAAAGACCCGCGATTTTCGACGGCTTTGATGCAATGGTAACTCGCCGCCGAGAAACCGCCCTTTCGTTGCATGGCGCGGTTGAACCCGCTTTTTCTGCGATTTTACTTCCATAGTAATCCAGTAAGTCTGCTACACCTGTCAACCCGCAGGAATTGAACGTGGCATAAACGGAGAACGAGGCTAGGGGGAGGTTTCTCCGTTCATAATTTTCTTCGCCTGAAGGATTTTCCCGATGATGCCGGTCCTATTTTCAGCTCTAACTTTGAGCATTACGGATCTTAAGAAAGCCTTTACCGTGTTTGGGCTGATGTCCATCCGGTTGGCGATCTGCTTGGTACTGAGATCCTGGAGCAGAAGATCAACTGTCTCCCTTTCTCGCCGGGTTAGGCGGAATTTCCGGGCCACGCTTTCAAGATCGAGGGAGTCTCGCTGATTTCTTTCCAGCAAGAGACCGATCGCCGGTCCCCGCTCAATTCCAAGATTCGATTTCAACGAGAATGCTCGCAATTGGTAGCGCCTCCTTCCGGACGTGATTTCATTCAGAAATTTGGAAGGAGTGAAACCGTTATGATGCCCATTGCTGGGAATTAGCGATCGGATCCTGCTCCGTAGAAAGTTGTCAAAGCCTTTGTTTTTGGATGGAACTCCCGGGTAAGCGAGGATAGCAAGGGCTTCTTCACTCGCGTAAATCGGCTGGAGGGAAGAATCCAGAAGAAGAAACCCCGCAGCAAGCGACACTCCATGGCCGTTACTTGAAGCATGGCCATTCCCGGAGCTCTTATCGATTGCACGACGAAAGTGTTCCGCAGGAACACCGCCGAACCGCAAAGATGGATTTCGCAGTTTTTCGGTGGATGGCCCCGATAGAGTTGGGTTTCTCGTTGCCAACATCGGCGTCACCAATCACGATGTTCACGCGCCTAGGACCGGGCGCAAGCAATGACCCTCCCCTGAGTAACCGTAAGACTCTTTCCCCAAGGCCAAACTGGGGCCTGGGGTCGTGCATGAGTCAAATAGGAAACGGCCTCTTTTTACATACTTCGCGGGTCCAAGTGCTGCAATCAGGTGAAGACCTTATTCCGCGATAGGGAAAGACCTCCCTTGCAACTTTACGACGGCAGTTTGCCCATCAATTACGGTGGCGCGGGCCGAAGGGCCGCCGCGGTGGGTTGCTCTAGCGAATCGCAAGAACTGAGCGTTGTGGGTAGATCTGTGGGTAGAATTCCCAAATGTCAACTCTTCGCAGACATGGCAGGATGGTTTGTACGAAATCAGACTGGATTTGAAATACTACCTGCCTAAAGAGAGTAATGAGAATCGGGATTTGAAAAGGGTGTATCGTTGCGACGGCGCTCTTAATTCCTTCAAATCAGCCTGCGCTCGTACGCAACCCATCGTCCTTTCGTTCGCTTTGACTTTGGGGGCTTATAGCATATCTCCAAGAGGATTTCGCCTCCTCTTTCCTTTTTGTGGATGATGACGTATTCGGCCGGCCACAACTCCGCGAGTGCCGTGACGCGGGCTTTTGCAGCGTCAAGAGTTGGCGCAGCCTCTACGAAATGCGGGTTTCCGTCGCCCAACTTGAAGATGCAAAAGGGCAGGCGCATCCGAACTCCAAACTCCAAATGGGGGGACAGCCTGCTAGGAGGGACAGCAGAGCGATTATCTCATCAATTCGCTGCGTTGCGCACGAGCTTTAAGCGAGGTCGCGCAACTCCTCAACCACTTTTCCAAAATTACCTGATCGTTCGGCTCAATCTGCGTAAAGGCGATTCCCATTCCCTCCGATGTCGTGTAAGAGACCTTGCCGAGAGCCACGAACTTGGCACTCCTTCGGGCAACCCTAATTCTCACCTTTGCCCCGGTCGGGAAGGGTTTGCGAGTCTCGACGCGGCAGCCATACAAGCTCAGGTCACCGGTTCGCTTCTGAATCTTGGCTTCTGACTGCGTATCAGTCAGTTCCATAGTGGCCACGAACAGGTAACGGCGGGTACGTGAAGGCGTGTGCATCATTTCATTGTGTGCGCAGCCTAGCACGCGGCGAGCATCGAAATTAGCTGCCATTGTCGAAGAAGGCAGAGCGGGGATTACGATTCCGCATTATCAAGCGGTGAGTCCATCTAAGCGTGGCGTTTCGGGAGAATCGTGACCAGAAGCAGTGATGAGCCGACGCGGAATTCCGACAAGTGTTCAAGCTCGGCGGTCTGGATGCGTTCATCATTGACATAAGTGCCGCTCGTCGAGTCCAAGTCATATAGCCTGATCCGGTCCTGATTCACTGCCACGGCGCAATGCAAGACGGAAACCTTTGGGTCGTCGATTTCGATGTCCGTCGCGCCACCAGCGCACCCTATGCTAATCCGTGGTTTGCTGAATTGATGCGCCAGACCCTTGGACAGACCACCGATGACGGAGATTGTAATCGTATTATCCTTCGGCAAGACGAAGCTCTTGGATCGGCTAGCGATCTCTTGCAGCTCGCACTCTGCCTCACGCACGGCCTTGGGTTGCATATGAGCCTAGCGCTGAAAAATAACAGCCGCAGCCGTGGACTCCAATGAACCCATAGTACCAAGGTGTAGAAACTCCCGTTCCAGGCGGAAAGCGGCACTCGGCAGATGGTACGCGTTAATGGGGCACCAGCCAGATACGCCCCTTTACAAAATGTGCAACCAAACAATCGCGGGCGATTGACTCCCCCTTGTACCTTCCGCTTATCATTTCGGGCATGAAATTACGGCTCATTTTCCCCACACGTCCTTCAACCGAGAGGAGCATTGCCGGATGCCCACTGACTGCAAGAGAATCCAGAAACGGACCCCTGCCACTGTGGCTTTGCAGGTCACTAGCGCGAAGCAGCCGTTCATCGCGGAATTGGCATTTACTGAAAATGTGAGCTTACACGGCGTCCGGGTCGTAACGGAGCGTGCGTGGAAACCAGGAGAGCGCGTGATTGTGAAGTCCTACCACGGCAGTATCCAATCAGTGGCAAAGGTAGTTTATTGTTACCGCTTGGCGGAGACACGATATGCCGTCGGCTTGGAGTTGCGTTCAGCGGTGGGGACGTGGGCGGACGTTTTGCAACCACAATCACCAAGGGTGGAAGCGTAGCCAGCCTTCGCCATTCTCTCCAGCCGCCCGGAGTAGCCTCTTCATTTCGGAAACGGTCCAGCCATAACTGGCCCCGGCAATTCCGGCTCCCACGGTTGCTTGCAATAGGCGGACTTGAGTTCTGTCCGGCAAGCGACGCTGGCCTCAGACATCGGCGTAATCGCTACCGAGTTTTTCTTTTGGCAGTGCGGGCAAGTTAGTTCGATAGGTATGTGTGGGCGTGCGGAAGTCGTTGCCATTTGGGGGCCTTCTCCCACGCTAGGTACACTCTGGCCCGTTCCAGAGTCTTGCTGGGCCCGGCCGGAAGAGTGAGTGCTGCACTTTTCCGGCCTTGGCGCGTTCAGACGTGCGAACTGAATTCTAGGAAATCCTCCATGAGCGATAGAGTTTCTGGGGCTATGGTGCTCCACGATTTCTTTGGCGCACGAGGCAATGATGTCGCCGCCGTGAATCCCGACGACCTCCGAAATGCTTGGACAATGATGCGCGACTTGCAGGCCCTCGCTCTACCAGGTCAATGCGGAAGTATTTGTAGCGGGCTTTATGAAGGCGCGTGCAGCCCCGGTGCAAATGTGGTGGCCGTCTGGTATCGCGCAACCATCCTGGGAGTGTTGCAAATGCTACCGGGAAACCCGCTAACGCCGTGGTCACACGAGGGCGACCTTGACGATGCGGTATTCCAGATCGCGGCAACATTCCCAATGAAGAAATTGCCAGTCGGCCTTGTGAAGAACGGACTTCCGTTCGATGTGCAGGATCTTGTGAAGCAGATCGGAGCACGGACAGGAAATCAGCAAAAGAAAGTTGGTAGGGGCGGTGAGGTCGAAAACAACACCGATTGGAATTTCAAGGCCAAACAAGAAATCCTGAGGCGCGTTAAGACATCTTTTCTTCTTAGTTGAGTTTTTCCTTTTTTTAGGCCTCTTACTATATTGAGGGAGCTCTTGCAGGTTCTTCCTTTAGGTTCGCTGCAGCCGTGGCACTTCGGTCTGCCACCCTGCTTTGTGGGGTGTTGCTCGACGGTTCCGCGCCGAATGCGAAGGCTTTCGCTACTCAGGTGCCCCTGGCCGAGTCTCGCTGCTGTGGCGACGGGCTCCCGGTGCGTCCGAGTTCGTACACGGCGGTTCTCCAACCGGGACGAACGCAGTGATCGCTCGCCTTAGGTCCGAAATCGCCGCACGAATCATAACGCCATGAACATCGCTTCTGTCCATCTCGACGCGCTGAAAGCTCTCGGCTACACCGAAGCGGAAGCTCGCTTTCTCTACATCGTAGCGACGCATTCGGGGTACTTTGTGGCGCGTCAATTCCTTGTGTTCGCCAACGCTCATTGGGGCGAGCGCACGACCACTTTCTGGAACAAGCTTCACACCAAGAAGCACGCCCGCACCGAATGCTTCCCAAAGACCGGGATCGTCTACCACGTGTTCTCCCGCCGGCTCTACCGCCAGATCGACCGCGAGAACATCTGCAATCGCCGGCAACACGAAATCGAGTACATCCAGCGGCGCATCGGAATCCTCGATTTTGTCCTTTCCAACCCACAGTACAGGTACTTGGAAACCGAACCGGAAAAGATCAGCTTTTTCTGTGATCAGCTGAAAACGCCGCGTCACTTTCTGCCCTCGAAGATCTGTCACGGACAGAAAACCTCACAGCCTACGCTTCGCTATTTCGTCGACAAGTTTCTGATGTTTCTCCATGGCGACGTCCCTTCGCCTGTGGTGACGTTCACCTACGTTCAAGGGCCAGAAGCCAGTCTTACGGAATTTGTGCACCATCTCGAAGTCTACCTTCCTCTGTTTGGGCAGCTCTCGGAGTTCCGAGTTCTCTATCTGGCAAGAGTCGATTCGTACTTCGAAAAAGCCAAGGAGCTATTCAATGCCTTGGTTGCAGTTCCGCTCGGCTCGGACGCGTCGGCAGATTTGTTGCGCTACTTCCAAGTCCGAAAGGCCTGGGACCTCGGCCGCTACGGGTCTTTGAGTGAGGCTGATTTGATATTCCGAAATCAGGCCAAGACCCGATTCACCGGACAACATTTCGAACATCTCTATCGCGGATGGAAAGTCGGACGAGTGAGCACAACCGACATTCTTCAAGAGTTCGGTGGTAACAAGCAACCCGCCACGGTGCACTTCGCTACCGAAGTGCTGCGCCGGTTAGGGGTTCCTATACAGAAACCTGAAGGGAAGGGGTGAAGAATGTAAGAACTACATCCTTCAGCTCCGTCTTCTGCAAGTTCTTCAGCTTGTGGCGATAGCAATTTCTTTGAAGTGTGGGAGATAGCAAAGTAATGCCGACAAAAGTCACATTGGATAAAACACGAAAACGGGCGGGAGCGACCCCGATTTTGTGGGCTTTCAGCCGCCCAAAATTTCGTGGGGTCGCTCCCGCCCGTCAAGCAGGAAGCGTGACCGTGTTTTGGCCGCGTGCATACAGAGATGTAATCGACCGCAATGCGGAGCAGAAATAATTCCAACTGAAGAGAGGAGAGAATCTCGATGGCAGTTCTGAAAGCACCACTGAAACAGCCCAAAACCACGGTTGTCCAACTACGGCTTGACGACGAAGCAAAGATGAACCTTGCAAAATATGCAGAGTTCCTCGATTGCTCACCGTCGTACGTCGTGACGGAAGCTCTGAAACTCGTCTATAGCAAGGACAAAGAATTCCAATCCTGGCTTTCAGGCCAACACATCGACAAGCGCAAAGCGACCTCGAAAGGAGAGTCCATCCAACTGGAATTGAAGTAAAACACCATGCACCACCGCCTCCAATCCGACATACGTGAGAACCCAGCGTCCGACCGACGACATGGCTCACGCCCAGCAGCACGCAATCTTTTGGATGCAACTCTCACCGAGGATGCGACCACAACATCACCGCCGCGACCTGTTGGCCAAAATCATTCGCTGCCCGAGGCTGACCGCAAGCCTGATGCCGCGTCACCCCGCGCGGCCACAGGGAAAGAGAAAAAAGGTCAAAACGAGACCCAAGCTGTCGCAGTCGCACTCATGCGTTCACAAAACCCCACCCTCGGTTTCGAGCCGTTAATTGGAAGCCCCCAGGCAGCCAAACTGCTCGGCAACATCCATGTCAAGACTCTGCAACGTTACGCTCGTCAACGACGCATTCCTGGATATCAGATTGGAGGTCACTGGTATTTTCGTGCATCGGAACTGGACTCTTGGTTGCAATCTCGGATAAATTTGTCGTGCCATCCGTGCCGCTTACAGGAGAAATCGGATGGAACATAAGCGGCAACGGGTTCAGTTTGGTTGGGTTTGTTTGAAAGCGAGAAAGAAGGGTCCAGACGTGTGGGTTCTGCGATATCGCGAGAATCTCCCGGACGGGAGCAAGAAAAGGCGAAGCGTAGCCATCGGAACAGCTGAAGAATTTCCAACTGAGTCCCAAGCACGCAAGGCCGCTCTGTCATGGTTATTCTCGATGAACGCAGAAGCGTCAAGTGGAACGACCGTTTCGTTCGGCGCAGTCATCCAGCGATACCTTGCGGAAGAGATTCCTGAAAGGGCCTCGACTGCTTCACGGTATCGGTGCTGGCTGAAGAATCATGTTGAGCCGAAATGGCGAGACTATCCCATCGAGCAGATCAAGCCCCTGCTGGTTGAAGATTGGCTCAAGAGGCTCAATTTGGCACCGAAAAGTAAGTCCCATCTCAAAAACTTAATGCGCGTGCTATTTAACGCGGCGATGCGCTGGGAGCTGATTCCTTATCAGCACAATCCCATGAGCCTCGTCCGCGTGAAAGACAGTTCTAAGAGACAGCGGGAACCGAAGGCACTTTCAGTGGACGAGTTTCGAAGAGTGCTTGAGAACATTCCCGAGCCTTTCCGAACCATGTGCATTGTGGCGATGTGTTTGGGACTACGTGTAAGTGAAATCCTCGGTTTGAGATGGAATGCCATCGACTGGGAAGGGCTGCGCTTGGCGGTACGACAAGCTTACGTCTACGGGAAACAAGGCGACGTAAAAACACAGGCCTCTCACCGATGGATGCCTCTTGACCGTTCGCTTGCAGAGAAGCTCCGTCAACATAAGGCGAGGCTGGCTCCGCCAGTGAAGTCTGAAGACTGGGTATTCGCAAACCCGGAAACAAGAAAGCCGTATTGGCCTGGTCGAATTCAGGAGAACTGGCTCGTCCCCGCAGCAGAAAAAGCAGGGATAGGCCGGATCGGCTGGCACACGTTCCGACACAGCCATTCAACGTTACTTCATGCGCTCGGTGTCAATCTCAAGGTGCAGCAGGAACTCTTGCGACATGCAGATGTTCGAACGACTATGAACATCTACACGCAGGCCGTTCCTTCCGCTCTGCGAGAAGCGAACAGCAAAGTCGTTCGCTTAGTGCTCCCCGCGCAAGTCGCCTAGCGTTAAAACCCCTCGAAAAGTCACAAGTTGCTATATATGAAGGATATGTTGGTAGGGGCGGTGGGGATCGAACCCACGACCTTCGGCTTAAAAGGCCGCTGCTCTACCACTGAGCTACGCCCCTAACGTGATGTAACATTTTACATTGAAACGGTTTAGTGCGCATATCACATCCCGGCCTCACGCTGGCCGTAGCAGACTCCGCAGCAGCACGATGGGGCAGGAAGCAACTCCTTCCTCACTAAGCCAAAGAACTCAGGAAGCAGTGATGTCTCTGGCTTGTGAAACCATGCCGCCCCGCCCCTCTTGTTCCTTTGGGACCAGATCTGCTCGTACCACGAACTCCGCGTCTCCTGAAAAATCCCCAAGCCGAACTCGAACTTGTTCGCAGCGTCCTCTTCCGAAAAGACGAAGGACCTTCAAACGGACGATATGCGCGTTACGGGCCACTGAAGCTTCTGCCGTTGGCGGCGCTGGGCTATGCCCCCGGTGCGCGGTCGAGAATTGCTTCCGTCTTCGGATCCCAATAAATCTTCTTTCCAGACCAATAGGCGCGCGCCGCCATCATGCAGGCCACGGAGTGCGAAAATCCGTTGTGCACGGTGGCGTTTGGCTGTTTTCGGCTGCGCAAGCAATCCAGCCAATTGGTCATATGCGAGGGGTCCTCATCCCCAATTCCCATTGGCGGAAGCGTCTTGTTACCGGGCAGCAAGATGTCCTTGACGGCACGCAGGCTGTCAACACTACTGTCTTCTTCGTGATTTCCCTTCTCTTCCACCAGCTGCCAGCGCGGACTGCCCTCGCCTCCGTGATTGACCATGGTGGCTTTCTTTCCCATGATCCGTGTAAATCCGGGGGCATCATTGCCGAAGCTCGTCGAATAGCTCACTAGAAAGCCCTTCGGATAGGTGAATAGCGCCTGGAAGGTATCGGGATTCTCCCGGCCGTCGTGCCAGGCAAAGATGCCGCCATTCGCTACGACTGAATCTGGAAAGCTCTCGTCGGTGAAGTAGTGGCAGAGGTCGATGCCATGGCTCATCCATTGATCAGAGATGCCACTGGAGAACTCCTTGTAGAGGCGAAATTCAAAGTAGAGCTGCGGATCAAATGGCCGGTAAGGCTTGTTCATCAACCAAGAGCGCCAGTCCGTATCCTGTTCGCGGATCAGCTTCACTTCGGGACGCCCGCGCCAGCGAGGCCCGTGATAGTTCCACTCAATCTCGTATTTGGTGACGTCGCCGAGAACACCGGAGCGGATCGAGTCACGCACGGCAATCTGATACGGTTCGCTGCGATGCTGGGTGCCAATCTGAGCGATGAGATTCCGAGCAACGACCGCATCGCGCGCGGCCTTCACTTCTTCTAGCACGTTGCCCATAGGCTTCTCGCAGTAAGCGTCCTTCCCCGCCTCAGCCGTCATCCTGAGTAAGGGTGAATGCGAGTGCTCAGGCGTGGAAATCATCACTGCGTCCACATCCTTGAGCGCCAGCAGTTCCTGCGGATGCGGGAGCGCCCTCGGCGCTTTGCCATAATATTTCTGGTTGGAGGCAGCCGCTCGTTCGAGATTGTGAGTCCACAAGTCACAGACCGCCGTCACTTCGGCATTTTTTGTTTCTTTGAGCAGCGCCACGATGCCATCCAGCTCGGCACCACGATTGCCAATGCCGATGTGCCCCAGCGAGATCCGGTCGTTCGCCCCGACGATGCGCGTGTAGGACAACGCAGTATTGCTCAACGCGGTGCTCCCCGCCGCCACAACCGCGCTCCTCTGCAAAAATTCTCTCCGGTTGAGCTTGTTGTCTGAACTGTCCATCGGTTCCTCCTCGGGATTGAAGCTATTGAGAACCCCGTCGAAATTTATGGAGTGTTGACGTCACTGCGCTGCCCGCGGCGCTGCAAAAATGTCTCACGGTGCTGGCGGTCGCGAAACGCTTCGGTGCCGCCGGCGCGCGACGTGGAGAGGGCAGCACTCACATTACCGTATTCAAGGCAGTTCTGAAGGCCGGCTCCACGAATGAATTTGTGCAGAAAGCCGGCGTTGAAACTGTCGCCTGCCCCGACGGTATCTACGGGCTGAACGGAGAGCGAAGCCGCATGAAAACGGTCTTTGCCGCGTTTGGCGAATGCGCCTTGCGCTCCGCACTTGATAACGACGATGGGGACGAGCCGGGAAAGGACATCGAGCGCGTTATCGAGGTCGCCGGTGCCTGCGAGTTTGCAAGCTTCTTGCTCGTTCGGCAGAAAGACGTCGACGCTCTTTAGCACGGTCTTAACGTCATCCGCCCATAGATTTTCTGGGTCGTCGTTGGTGTCGAGTGACGTGGTAAGACCAGCTTGCTTCATCTGAAAAAAGAGCTCTGGTAGCGTGGGACGCAGTGCGCGCAGAAGAAAAAAGGAGGAGAGATGAAAGTGCGCCGCGCTGCGGAGATAATCCAAGTCGAGATGTGCATATTGCAAATCGAAAGTGGTGCCCGGATAGGTTAGAATCTGGCGCTTCTTAGCAAAGGGAAGGATCACGGTCACGCCGGTATTCTTGCTTGGAAGGCATTTCACGCCGGAAACGTCAACGCCGCTTTCCGACAAACGCTCCACACAAAATTTCCCGAGTGGATCGCCTCCAATGCAAGAAGTGAAACCAACGCGGCTGCCCAAGAGAGAGATATTGTGGGCAAAGATTGCAGAAGAGCTGCCGAGGGTCATCGCGAAGTCGTTGGCCAGGTGTTCTCTCTCGGGTTCCAGCACCGGAGGGAGACCGTACAGAATCAAATCGCAATTAAGTTCACCCAGAACGTTTATGTCAAAACGCTTCACTCAGTAGTCTCCTTATTGCTACAACAACTCTATTTGAACGCCTTGTTCAATGCGCGAAACATCCTCCGGCGCGATACGGCCGGGGAGTGCCGCGAGGCAATTTGCAGCGCCGCAGGCAACTGCTAGCGCAAGGCTTCGTTCAAAGGTCAGTTCCTTTGCAGCAGCGTACGCTAACCCAGCAAGAGCTGAATCGCCGCTGCCGACGGTAGATTTCGGGTGTAGTGGAGTAGCCCAAGCGTGGATTGCCTGCCGATCCTGCTTTCGAATGCCGATAAGGCCGCGTTCGCCAAGGCTGACGGCGGCGGAGTTCGCTCCCAAGTCCAGTAACTTGCGCGCAGCTTGTGCCGCTGTGATGGGATCACGTGTGGCAACCTGCGTGACAAACTCTGCTTCTTCCCGATTAATTTTGATCAGGTCCGGTCCGGCGGCCAGTGCTTTTGGCAGTGCTACGCCGCTGGAATCGATGAATGCGAGACAATTCGCAGTTCGCGCCGCTCTAACGAGCGCGGCGTAGGCTTCGACAGGAACGCCAGGAGGCAGGCTCCCGGAGATCACCATCACTTTCTTTTTGGCAGCAACTTGAACCGCGTTCACACACATTTGCTGAATTTCGGACCATTCGGACTGAGTAATCGTTCCCCCAGGCTCGAGGATCTCCGTGACTTCTCCTTGGGTGTCCAAGATTTCCAAGTTGACCCGCGTTGGTTGACCAGTGGATATGGGCATCGTTTCTATCCCCAAGCGGTGAAGACCCGCAAGCAATTCGCTGCCCGTCGCGCCGCCGGAGAAGCCAATCCATGTTGGGGTCGCGCCCAGGCCTTTGAGCGCCATGGCGACGTGCGCGGCCTTGCCTCCGGGTGTTCGATAAACTTCTTCGACGCGATTGACGCGGCCCGGGAGAAATCCGTTCAGAATTAGCCGTGTATCGATCGCGGGATTCAAGCTCACGCAAAAGAATGCGGTCGCGAGGTCCGAAGAGAGTGGAACTGGCTTATTCATCTGCAGGATATTTTTCGGACCACGGGGTGGCTGCCTTGAGGCTCTTGTTGATGCTTTGCATGTTTTGTACGCCCTGGGTTTCAAGCCATTCCTGAAGCGCATTCGCTCCACCACGAACGAACACACCGACTCCATCCTTCCAGGTTGCGCGCCCACAGAGGACACCGCAAAAATGGACACATGCTTCCGTGGCCAGCTCAAGAGCCTCATTGAAGGCGCGATTGCTCACGCCAGCGGAGAGAAACAGGAACGGTTTGGCGGTAACCGCTGCGGCATCTCGAAAAAGCTTGATAGCTTCTGAGCGGGTGTGTACGAACGTTCCGGAAGAAGCCGAGGAGCCTTCGACATAGGCCATGGTTACGGGCACGCCAACTTTCAAGATATCTACGCCATAGCGAAGCTCGGAGAATTCTTGCATCGCGCTAGTGAGAATAGCCGGCTTGCAACGCGCGAACTCAGGACTTTTTTCATCCATCCCATCCTGGTACGGAACAATTTCCAGAAAGAAAGGGACGTCGCAGCCGACACATTCCGAGCCGACGCGCTCGACCCAAACCCGTTTGCGCTCCAGTATTTCGGGGGCGTCCGACAAGGCATAGTACAGCAGAACCTTTATGCAATGAGCACCGGCGTCGACTAACCTGCGCACGGACCAGTGCTCCAGGAGCCGAGGAAGGCGAGAAGGAACTTCGGGGTCGTAGCCACTTACTTCGTAGGCCATGAGCAAGCCCGAGGATGGAGCACGCTGACCGGCAGCTTGCGAGCCGTACTCCGGCTCGAGTAGAACGGCGCTGGCATGCGGGGAAAGCGTGCGAACGACGATGGATTTGAACTGTTCGAGCTGCTCGCGTGGCACGGAACGCTTCTCGATTTTCAATTCGGTAGAGAACAGGCTGCGCAGCGCGTCACGCTGGTCGATGGCAAGCGCGGCAATGATGCCGCGAGAGTCCGAGACGGCTTCAAGCCTCCTGCGCTTGCCTGATGACACTCTCACTCGAATCCACCCTTTCAAGAGGCTGTGACAATCGAACTGGGGATGCTAAGCCCAAAAAGCGATACCTTCTACCGCTCTATTTCATCACTTCGACGACACCAAGGTGAGAAAAATCTGCGCGGCTCATATTCCTTCCTCATAAAAAAAGGGGCGCACGTTGCCGCCCCTTTTTATTCAATTGTTTGGCCTTCCGCAATTAGAAGGTGATCCGCAGCCTCAGCCGCACGGTGCGCCGGTTATCGATGCCCTCCTGAGTAAAGCTGCTAATCAGTCGTCCGAAGTCGTCATTGTGCGTGACATCGGCAGGGTCAAGCGGCAGTAACGCTCCAGTGGTTTGATTCACCCTGAGAACAAAGCTGCCGAGATGGGCAAACTCACCGCCACCGCCGCCGGTGTCAGAGTCGGGCGACAAGAGGGGATGATTGAATATGTTGTCGAAGTCCGCGCCTAACTGGGCACTTACTCGGTCGCTGAAACGGAAGTCCTTGTGAATCCCGAGATTCACACCCCAGGTTCCGGGCCCCCACAGCATATTTCGCTTGGCGACTCCCGCCTGGGTGAAAATGTCGGGGCCTACGGAAGGCAGTCCGAACGCGGCAGGATTCCAGATTTGATCACCGGTTTTTTGATTGAAGTTATTGCTAAGCACGACCGGACGGAAGGTTGGACTATTACCGAAATCGCCGACAGCGTCCAGCGAGGTAATACCGATGTTTCCGGGCTCTAGCGAACCACAGTCATCGCAAGTCCAGAACGGAGTAAAGCCAGTTCCTGATTTCGCGAACATATTGAATGTGGTTTGCCAGCCACCTACCACAGCATCTCCCCACCTGGACATCGACGAACCGTACTGGCGCCCTTTGCCCACTGGTAAATCGTATATGCCGTAGGCGACGAAACGATGCCGGGAAACATAGCCATCGATTCCATAGTCGCTGTCGGGTTGAAATTGATTGTAGGTAACTCCGCCAAGACTGGAGTTGCCTGTGTCCAGTGCCGTCGATTTCTGGTCCAAATAGGTATAGGCGACATTGAACATCAATCCGTGCGTAAAGCGATGCTTGAGTTCGGTCTGGAATGCGTTGGACTGTGCATGTCCGTAATTTCCGAAACTTAGGACAAAGTCTCCCAGCGACGGGAATCGATAACGCTGAAAGTCTGCATTCGAAATGTCGCAAGCGTTCTTCGCCGGGTCTGGTGACACCGGATCGCATATGCCGGCAGGGTCGCCGTTGTCATCTAAGATGTTTGTCCCAAAGGGCACGTCAGTAGGCTGAAGCTCGTTCAAATCCTTGCCGGCAATCAGCCCATGCATCGTCGAGCCCAAGTAGGAGAAGCGAACGGCGCTTCCCCATCCGATCTCGCGCTCAAAAGTGGCGTTGTACTGATGTATCCGTGGTTGGTGCAGACTGAAAGGAACGACGTTGACTGCGGGCGTGCCACCCGTTCCCGAACTAATTGCGCCGCCCGTAATCGGGCTGATTCCATGGTTGCTGGCATCGGGCCAACCATCAATTGGGGTGCTGGTTGTTCCTTTTCTTGTGATGCTCTGGTTAAAGGGATTGGTCGCGATTGGATCGCGAATGCCCTGAGCCGCCGAAGTCGGATAGTAGATTCCGTATCCGCCGCGGATGACCGATTTGGTGCCGAGCCGGTACGCAACGCCGATGCGAGGCGAAAAATCGGTCTTATCCGTACGTACCGTCCCTCTGCCCACACCCAAGCCTGAATCCTTGGCCAGCACGTAACCGAACTTGACAATGCGAGTGTCCAAATACTTAAGCGTCTTGGTTGAAGGAATGACAAATCGGCCCAATTGGCCGGTCGTGGGATTCACGAAATCCGGATCAAAGTTGGCGATCAGGTCGTTCTTGTCGATGAACGGAGTGATGAGCTCATAGCGCAAACCGAGATTGACGGTCAGCCTTGAACTAATTTTCCACGTGTCCTGGAAGAAGTAGCCGTGCTCCCAGTTCTGGACATCCATGGCCGGGCGAGGCTGCAAAACATAGGAAACCCTATCCGGAGAAAGTCCAAGAAGAAAATGCGTGAAGGGGTTTGTCCCCGTCCCAAGGTATGTCATCAAGCCGCGGGGGTTTCCACGGTTCAGCGCGAAGCCATCCACGGCAGCGTTCCGCACAACGTCGCCGCCCATGCGGAAATCGTGCTTGCCGACAATCCACGTCAGCGTATCTCCGAAGGTGACCAGATTCTGGTCCAGCGGACGGAACGTGTTGCGCCCGCCGTTTGCGAAGGTCGTAAAAGTACTACTAAAATTGACGGCCGGATGGCCGAACGTGGAAAGTGCAAATGGCCCTACGACCGAGCCGTAGGCATCAATGTCGCTCTGGTCGAAGCCAATGCTGGAGAGAAAACCCTCCAGAGTCGTATTGCTGTGCCGCAAGAGCTTTTGCCGGTTAAAACCACCCCGCGCCTCGTTGACCACGGTATCGCGGAAGGCATGCGTGAAGGACAAAGAAACGGTGTGGTTCTTGCGATCATTTTGGGTCAACCCAAGCCCGGTAAAGGGGATGACCACCGAGAGCGTTGCGTTAACTTGCGCCGACACGTTATACACGCCATAGAGGTGATCCCGCACGGAAAAGTCGTGGTCGAGTCTCAAGGTGCCAATATCCTGGGTGGAATGGCCCGGCAGAATGGTGTGATAACTTCCGGGAATTCTTCCGTTGGCCTTATTGATCGGAGCGCTAAGCCCGATCTTGGGATAGTAGGTATTGATGAGTGCCTGGACGGTGGGATTTAGAAGCCGCGACGGAATCCGGATGAACCTCTGCGTAGTAGTTGTAGATCCGTCGTCATTAGTTACAGTCACCGGGACCGTGTCGGTGGCCATCTCCTCCGGCGTAAGGGTGACGCCAGCCGGTACGACGGGCTTTGCCGAATCGTTCAGGGCGGAAAAATCTCCGGTGTACAGCGAGGGGTGGGGGATGGTGCTGGACGCGATTTGGGTAGGAGCAACGGCATAGTTTCGTTCGTACGCGGCAAAGAACCAGGTCTTCTTGAGCAGCTGGACAGGGCCGCCTACCGAGCCCCCTATGTCATTTAAGTTGAAATAAGGGTTGGGGTACTTGGATTGAAAACTGTTTGGGGAAAAGCCAGCAGCGTTGTTTTTATCATTAAGCGTCCATGCAGCCAGCGCAGAGTTCTTGTTATTGTAGAAGGCCGATCCGTGATAGTCCGCGCCGCCGCGTTTTGTGCTGACTCGAATGTTGGCGATGCCGGCGTATTCCGCACTGAAGTCCGACGTGAGAAGATTAATCTCGCCGACCGCTTCGAGCGACGGCTGGCTGGCAGTCGGCTCGCCAAAAATACCGCCGTTTGAGCGTTGCCCATCGAGGGAAAAGCTGGCGCCATAGCTCTGCGCTCCGATAAATTTGAACTCGCCGTCGAAGGCGCCCTGCGTGACGTTCGGATTCAGGTAAAGGAAGGTGTACACATTCCGGCTGTCGCGGGGGAGTTCAATCACCGCCTGATTGGTCAGAGTCTGGCTAATGGTCTGATCTTCGGTATTGATGGCCGGCGCCTCCATCGACACCACGACGGTTTCCTGCGCCGCGGAAACCTTGAGCACAGCGTCGGCGCTCACCGTGTCGCTACCGTTCAAGACGACGTCCGTGATTCCTGTCTTACTCATTCCAGCCGCCGTGATTGCCACTTTATATGTACCGGACTTCAGCCCCAACATCTCGTAGTTGCCCTGAGAATTCGTTTTTGTTTCCCGCGATGTGTTGGTAAGGGTGTCCGTGACCGTTACCGTCGCGCCCGGAATGACGGCCCCAGTGGAGTCGGTCACCGTTCCGCGAATGGTGCCGAGATCCGTTCCCTGACCAAATACAACTCCGGTAGTGCAGAATAGAAAAGCCAAGAAAACAACGCAGGTAGATGCAGCTCTGTGCTTCAAGGAAGACCTCCCCACAAAGTAGTGTTGGCAACGATGTACCACAATAGAAAAGCAAACGCAACAACAAATGAACTATGAACGATATAAAGAGAAAGAATAAGAAAGTATTGACGTGGTCTATGCTTTCGCCATTTGACCCAAACGAAAGGTACGCCCTATACTCAACTTACGGATACGGTGCATGACCCCCAAAGCTCGCCTGCTAACAGAACAGCGGCGCCGGAACGTGCTGGACCTTGTCGACCAAGACGGCCAAGTAACGGTCTCGGACATGGTTCGGCGTTTCTCCATTTCTGCCGTCACTGTCCGCAATGATCTAGACGCTCTTGCTTCCATCGGCGCAGTGGTTCGATCGCACGGCGGTGCCGTGCGGCGCCTGGAGGCCACCCAGGATTACCCTCTCCGCACCAAGGAAACGCTGCATAGGGATGAAAAGATCAGAATCGGAAAGGCTGCGGCGGAATTGGTACAACCGGGTGAAACCATCATTCTCGATTCAGGCACGACTACGGCAGAGGTGGCCCGGCATTTGAAAAGGATGAAAAATCAATCCCTTACTGTCATTACGAATGCCTTGAATATAGCTGTGGAGCTGGCGGATACACCGGGTATCACCCTGATTATGATTGGTGGGCTGATGCGCCCGATTTCCTGCTCCTTCGTCGGACCGCAAGCCGAAGCCATGATGAACGAGTTCCATGCTGACCGACTTTTCCTCGCGGTCGACGGTTTCGATCTCGAGAACGGTCTCTCGACGCCGGACGTGCTGGAAGCGCAGTTGAATAATGTGATGATTCGTTCGGCGAAAGAGGTCAACGTGGTCACGGATTTCAGCAAATTGGGTCGGAGAAGCGTTTCAAAGATTGGCCCCTTCGACAGAATACGGCGCCTGATTACGGATAACCGTGCTGCTCAGGAATTTACCGGAGAACTTCGCAGAAAGGGTATCGAAGTTATCGAGGTGTAGCGCCCGCCAAGGCCAAGCGGCTGAAATGATAAGACATGCGGTCTTCGGGTAAGAGCAAGGACTCGCGAAGGGAAGCTTTGCCCTGCACTTCGCGCCCAAGCGCCATCTGCAATACTCCCAACTAATAATTCCACCAGCCCTGGTGGGCGCTCGTCCGAGCGTTGGATTCTGCTTGTGACAAAGCCAAAGAGAGACGTTTCTGCCATTGAGCAGGATCATGGCTGCTCAATTTCTTGGCCGAGGCCCATGCCCATACGGCGTCCGACGCGTCGATCGCTTGTGAGGAAAGCCGGTACCTTCGATCCGCCTCTTCCTTTTGACCGCAAGCGGAAGACAATCCACCGAGCAGGTAGTTTGTTCTAGCCGAATTCAGCATTGGTTGTAAACCGTCTTGAGTAAACGGAAGGCCGGGAACTGGAGAACCGAGTGCTCTTGCTGCGGCGAGAGCGTCTTCGCAGTGGCCGGTTTGCGCCAGCACAACGGCTTGTTGCAGCTTTACCTCAATCCACACCTGGCGAACGTTTGTTCCGCCTTCTTCGCTGCCGAAGAACCGATTCCGGAACAATTCAATCGCGCCGCTATGATTCCCTGCCTCCGCGCGGCCCAAGGCCAGCTCATAAACTAAACTAGTGGGCATACGGTCCAGATCGGGAAAACGCTCTAGTGTTTTTACTCGCTCCACCGCCGGTTTTGCCAGAAGAGTCATAGCGGCAACTGAACCGGCATAGTTCACCACGTTCAACGGATCATTTCTTATTCCTTCCTCGAATGCAATTAGGGCACCTGCGAAGTCTCGCCTCCCGTAAAGCAACGCTAATCCGAGACTGGCTTCCAACACCGGTATTTGGTGATTGAGCTTCCGCGCTTGTTGCCATTCGCTAAGCGCTTCGTCCGTTTTATCGCGGGCGAAATACCAGGTGCCCAGCAGGTAATGAGCGGTTGCGTCTTTCTCGTTCGTGCGAATGGCGGCTTTGAGCGCCTGCTCGTCTTCGACTGTGTTCGGAAATACATATGCGGTCGAAAGCCGGGAAGCTTGCAAATAATCATTTGCACCCGACTCTCCGAGCTTCTCCCGGCAGTACCCTCGAAAATAGACAACCAGAGGGTGGTTCTGAGGAGTCGCCCCGCCGGGTTCGCTCTGGTCCGCTTTAGGTACCGGATACTCGCGTGAGAGAACCTCCACCGCACGACGGTAAAGCCCCAACCGCGCGTACTCTGATGCAATATTTAAGACACGATAAGGATCGGCGGCCAGATGCGCGAGGCTCGGCTTTCCAAGTTCTTCGCGTAGAAAATCGCTCAACGGAAAGCGGGCGAGCCGTTCCCTCGCTAGCTTTTCCCCGGCTGTTATCCTTCCAAGCGCGCGCAATACGGCGGCCAGTTCTTCCGCCGCGCGCACGTCTTCCGGGGCAGATTGTAGACTTTTCGTCAGCGAGTCTTTCGCCTGCTGCAGCGCACCGGCGCGTGCTTGCACTTCGGCAAGGCGCAATGCGGCAGCTGCGCGGTAGGATGGTAATCGAATCGCTTCCTGGTAAGCGTCAACCGCATCTTTCTCTCGTTCGACGCCCTCGTACGCGATTCCCAGGTAATAGGAAATCTCGGCATCGGTCGTATCTCGATCATGAGCGGCACCCAGATGAGCTACCGCTTCTTCAAAACGCTTCAAACCTGCGTCAAGTCGTCCCGCCGCCTTCAATAATTCAAAGTCTGCGGGGAACTTCACCAATGCCTTTTGATAGGTCTGCAAAGCGGCCAACAGGTTCCCGTTCAATTCTTCAGTCTTGCCCTGTTGGAGCCAATCGTCCGCGGTTCGCCGCGTCTCCTCCGGTACAGTGTAGGAAACCTGCGGACCGACTTTGACTTCGGACTCCGGCGACCAGTCATATTCACCTTCCGTCTGCCTCAAAAGCACAGCATCCTCGCTGCTCTTGAGTTCAAACGTATATTTCCTGCCGGCATTCGGGACGCGAATCTCTCTCTTCCAAACTCGTTCCGGTGCAAAATCTCCTTTCTCGTTGAGCAAGGGAGTGTTTCCGTCCAAAATTCGGATTGCAGCATCCGAGAATTTTCGATTAGCATTGAAGGAGACCACCAACCTGTCGTTCTTTCGCTCTAAGTGAACTACCCCGGCAAGATTCGCACGGGAAATCCCATCCGTTTGCCTGACGGGCATCCAGTATTCAGTGAAGGCTATGGATTGTCGCGGCTCGAGGAATGCATACGTCTCCTGATTTCGGAAAAGGCCCGCTTGCAACTCGACATAGGCGCTATTGTTGTCCGAGAGTGTGTTGCGCCAATCAAGGCCATCCGCGTCAACACCCCAGGACCAGATTTTCTTGGCCGGTAGCTCGGCGTAATCGGCAAAATGCGCGGTTCCGGTGTTTGTTCGGGGATTCCAGACGCCCATGAAGTTTTCCCGGCTTCCATGGACAAACGATGACACTGGTCCGTCGGTCTGGTTATGTATGACGCTGAGATCCTTCCCTTGCGAGTCGATCGGCCACCTTTGCACTTCCGCAAACCCGTGTGACGCGGCAAAGCGCATGGGATATTGGATCTGGGAATCGTCCCAAACCTGGACGGCGGCATTGTTCCACCAATAGAAACGATGGCGTACATCGCTTCGATTACTCAGCGTGACATGCTGTTCGAGGACGGTGGAACCAGGGCGCAGAGTCAATTCGACCGACCATTCCATTCCATAAACTCTGTCGATGTTGCCCACGGTGACCGTAGCACTGCCGTCCTCGTGGCCTGCATGTGCGAAATCCACCGGGGACATCGAGACCCAATTGTGAGAAACGGGAAAGTTAAACTCGACCCCGAAGGCGGCCCAGGCTCCGCGATAGCCGATCCTGGCTTTCTTGATGGAAGGGTTTGCATAGAACATCGGCTGCCCGCTAATTTTGTCGATGCAGGTATAAATATGTCCGCCCAAATCCGGCAGCACCGAACATTTCAGATATTCGTTTTCAAGATAGATCGCGCGCCATTGGTGCTCCGTACGCTGATCGGTTATTTGTTTCCGCAGCGTATAGGGATAACTAAATCGGCCGATCGCGAACTGGTCGAAGGAAGGGTTAGGATCGGGCGCTCCCTCTTCGTATGCCAGGAGATTCAGAACACCTTCCCACACCCGGACCTGAGCTCGAATGGGAACGGTGCTAACCACCAGCAATAAAAACAGGGCCATGCATCGCATCAGAATCGCCTCGCGGGAAACCTTCGCTGATGCCGCTTCAAGTGAGTTCTTCTCGATCATGAATGGAAGTAATCCTATAGGCCAAAGTTTCAATCCGGGAGCTCTTCACGAAGGAGTGTGCAGGGGAAACTTCTCCACTACGCGGTTAATGATCCCTCCCTCAGACGGTGAATCGGGTTGAAGCCCCTCTTCGAGGCAGCGAAAAAAAGCCAGAAGTTGGGCGACGACAACGCACACCGTTGGGCTTTCTTCATCGCCAAGCTCAGTCAATCCTTGGCACTCGATGACCCCATCACCTTCTCTAACAACAGAATCCGGAATGTCTTCTCCAACAATAAGTTTGGACAATCCAAGTTTCTTCCGGTCCAATTCGTGCAATAAATCCAGTTCATACGCCCGTATCGTGGAATCGCACGATAAATTGCAAACGATGAGAGTGTCGTCCTGCACGTAGCTCATGGGGCCATGCCGAAAACCCAGATACGTTTCGCAAAGTGTGGTGACGCGGCCTGAGGTCAGCTCCAACATCTTCAGCGCCGCTTCGCGTGAGGCCGCGAAACGCGACCCACTGCCAAGAAATACGGCGCGGCGGAAATCCGTGGAGGCAATCTTTGCCAGGCTATCGAACTTAGATCGGATCAGCTCGCCAGTTATCTTGCTCAGCCCCTCACACAAATTCCTATATTCATCCGGCCTTTCAAGCATTCCGATGAAGCGCGCCGCCAGCAGCAGGTTGGTGAAACTGCTCGTCATCACCAGGCTCTTGTCATGAGTCTCGGAGGGTAGAGTGATGACATGTACTTTCTCATGCAGACGCGAGTCTCTAGCTAGACTTCCCTGCTCGTTGCAGGTCACCACCACGTGTTTAAACTCGGGCTCTGTGTCCAGCATTAATTCCAGGGCTCCCCTGCTCTCGGGGCTGTCTCCAGATCTCGCTAATGAAACTAGCAACCCAGGCCTTCCCAGAGACAATGTTCCTCCGCCATACATTAAGAGCGCGCCACCACTGATCGATTCCGTGCTGATCCCTAGCTCATTCTGCAGTGGGAGGCAAACGCATTGGGCGGCATACTCTGAACTGCCGGATCCGGTAAGTACGAGACTTCGAATTCCTGCCACATGCTGTCTCAGGCGCTCCCGCGAAGCCATCATTCGATCGCAAGTGTGCAGCCACGTCCAAGGCTGCTGGCAAATCTCCCGCAGCGTGTGGAAATAGCCGAGCCGTTTTTGCTCCGCTTCCGGCCGGCCAAATAGTTCTGCCGCCCTCGCTTGATCGTTTGTGAGCGCACGCTGCCAGTCCGCCTGCGTCAGCAAGGAGGCACGGTTCATAGGATCCTTATATCTCTTTCTCGCCAGAAGGTTTGTGCACTCTCTCGTCCTATCTTCCAGGCTGAAGCTCAGGGGTAACATTGTCTAATGGCCGATTCTCTCCATCGACCAAGCCATGCCAAACGCCTCCGCCAAATGTAGTGATATAAACCTTTTTGGAGTCTTGGGGGTCGGGAATGACGCGATGTCCCCACTTGAAGTTAAATCCAGGTATGCGCGTCCAGTTTTCACCGCGGTCGCTTGATTTCCATGCGGAGGATTCGAACCCGGAAGCGTAGAGTATTTTTGCGTCGCGCGGATCGATGGTGACATCGTAGACGTGGCGATCGCGATTTAACACTTGAGTCCAAGTCTCCCCTGCATTCACAGACAAGAAGATGCCACCACCCTCGCCGTGTTCTCCCTTGTCCCTTGCCCACGCCGCGAGATACAGCCGGTCCGGAGCGCCTGGATCAACTGCCAAGCCATTGGGAGCATTGCTTCCCTCGGGCATCGTTACCCGCCTCCAGTTTTCCGCTTCATCGGTGGATTTGTAAATCGCGCCATCACCGTCAGTTCCTATGCTCCCATCCTCGGAACGACGTGCTACCAGCACGTACAGGCTGCCCCTGCTATCCCTCACAATTCTCCAGGCAAAAGGTTCTTTCTGTGTAATGCCACTATTTTTCAGCCTCCAGCTCTTGCCGCCATCCACGCTCTTGTATACGCCGCGCCCGAAGGCGGCAACGTATAGCACGCGTGCAGCGGGAGGACTCGTCGAGTCCAATAAGATGTGCGTCGCTGCAGTTTCCTCCATTCCCTCATTCGACTTTGTCCAGGTCTTGCCCCCGTCATCGCTGCGGCATACGCCTCCCCGATAGTCCCCAATTCCTTTCCTTCTCCACATCTTCGGTCGCGGTAGATCATGCGTCCAACTGTTCACGCTCCAGACACGCCCCCTCACCTCGGGGTCAAATTCAATCCAGTAGGTGGTGTTCATCCACTCCTTCGGCACACCGCGAGTGGAACTAATCCAGGACTGACCGCCATCTTCGCTGCGAAAAAGACCAATATCTGTTGTGGAGATAAACTGCCGATTGTGATCAAACGGATCAAAGTGGTAGCCGTAGGCGTTCGTTACATCGAGCCCGGTGCTGGCCCATCCGTTTGTGCTGGACTTTCGTGAATAGACGGCAGCCCAGCTCGCACCCCCGTCCGTCGTGCGCATCGTTCTTCCCAAATCCGTCCCATAGCTTATATTGGCGTCCTGCTCCGCCACCGCAAGCGCCAGGGGATTTTCGCCCCAATCCGATCCAAACCGTTCGGTGATCCATGCGTCGTGAATATTTGCGGCGGGCTTAGCGGCTGGATTGCTGTCCTCTTTCCAAACCGGTTGCCAGTTGCGTCCCGCGTCCGTGGTCTTGGCAACTCCTAGCCATTTGATTCCGCCCCCTTCTAGATCTCTGTAGGAGACATAGGCCGTCTCTGGATTGCGCAAGCTGGTAGCGATTGCTCTCGGTTTTCCGCCGCCTTGCCCCAACCTAGCCTTTCGCCAACTTGTTCCTTCGTCATCTGACGCGAAAGCGGACTCGTCGCCTATGACATAAATCAACGGCTTGCCGTCCTGCCTGAATCCCGCGGAAATATCTGTGAAAGTCTTTGCGGAGGGGCCGGATAGGCTCTGCATGCCGGACGAGGTTTTCTTTTCGATGAAATGTGAACCCGCAATGAGAAGCATCCGCGCAGTGGCAGGTGAATGAGGATAGACCCAAATCTTGTCGGCTGGTCCCGGTAGCCCCCCCTCTCTTTTCCAATTCTGGCCCCCGTCATGCGAGACAAAGAGGGCCGCCGTCGCATTTTTTCTATCGCCTGCGGCAACATAAAATGTTTTGGAATCGGAGGGATCGATGGCCATTGCGGTGATCTCACCCAGAGGATTCGGCTCTGCAATTAGATCTTCGTCCGAGTGATCCGAACTCATCTTGATGCTCTTCACGGAGGAGGGTTTCGGATAAATCAGGCTCCAAGTCTCGCCTTGGTCTTGGCTGCGCCACAGACCGTTAGATTGCGCATAAATCACCTTCCGATCCTGCGGATCGAAAACAAAGAACCGGACGACACCTCGCAAATTAAACATGCGCCAAGACTTGCCTGCGTCATGGGTGATATAGGACCCGGTCATATCGCAACTGACAAGGACGATATTTGAGTCGTGCGGACTGATAGTTGGATGGAACATTGCCCCACCACCCCCGGGCCCAATGATCTTGAAATCCCCGGGACGGGAGTCGCCGCCGCTCGCCAACATTAGCGCGGCTACGGCAAGTCGAAGAAGCAAAAAGACCATCTATTTCTTTCCTTTACTTTCGTTACTGTTGTTTCACTTTCTTTTCTGGCAGAAACCATCTTCTTTGTCAATCCCTTGAAGCTCCGCTAGATTTCAAATCGCAAAAGCTGGGCAGCATTTTCATAATAGACTTTCTTGAGTATTCCGTCGGGTAAACCGAGACCGTAAATCCGCCAGCGCCCTTGAGGAGGCACAGGTGCGGGCGCATAGTCGAAGTATTCGTCTTCGGTCTCAAGAAAGCGGTAGTAAATCTCGTAAAGCTCGTCATTGAAAATTTGCTGAGGCGTGTCCGTTCCATGGGGAACGGCATCCGTTCCAAAAAGAATTCGATCCTGATATTTCTCGAAAAACTTTCTGGACATACGCGGCTGGCGTCCTAGCTCCCCAATTCGCGCCCCGAGTTCAACATGCATATTGGAAAAGCGGTCCATGCATTCGCCGACGTAAGGAAGATTCTCAGCGTCATTTCCTACGTGGAGCACAATGAACTGGGTCTTGGGGTGGCGGGCCAATACCCGGTTGCGCGCCTCCAGCAGTTCCGCGTTGCTGGGAAAATCGCTACCATGAAAGGACCAATCGGGATGGTTATTCAATTCCTCGAAGCGCTCATTGAAGCGATCGATCGGAAGGAAGAAGGCTTCCGGATCTGAAACGTGAATCGCAACCGGCATGCCCAGCGATCCGCATGTTTCCCACATGGCATCGAAACGTGGATCGTCAATTTTTACCAATGGCCCCTTCGAGATTTCCTCGCGCAAGTAAAGTCCCAGCGTCTTAAGGATCTTGAGTCCGCGCGCGCCCGCCTGCTGTGCTCGAACAATCTCATCGGCCTGAAATTTGCTATAGCCCGGCTGGTTCGCGCGCTCCCACCACGGTTCTGTGAAGGTTATGAACCGTTCCGGATAGGGCTGCTGATACTTTCGCATCGTTTCCTCTAGTCCCTTGCCGACCCCGCCTGTCAGGTTGACCATCACACGGATGTTCTTTCGATCCATCAGTGGTAGTAACCCTTCCACCGGCGCCAGATACTTCATCGCCTCGCCTATCCCAACTCCGTTGGCTGACTTTGCCGTAAAAGACAGATGGGTATGAATGTCTATGACCGGATAACGTGAGCGGGGCACCTTCGTCTCCGGAACGTGTAACATGCTGCGCGGTTGGAAGTCCGCGAGTTGCAGCGGCTTCCCCGCGCTCTCCGGCGCAAATGGTGGTGAGGTTATCGAGGTCGTTGGCAATCTGCTTGCCGCGAAAAGCGCCCCCAAGCTTCCCAACCAGCGTCTCCGGCCTATTCCATTCATGAATCCTCCTGTCTCAGTCGATTGCCTCGCCACGCACTCTACATTTCGTTTGGCTTCCTTTTATATCGTTTACTTTCGCTTGTCAAAGTGGGATAAAGCTCCAGGATTCACTCCCATATAAGGCCAATGCGGATCTCGCTGGTGCAAGTCGTGCTTCAACTGTTCGAACCGATCACGTTCCAAGGAACTTACTAATGGCCCTAAAGACAATGGGACCTTTGATTGGTGCTCTCGCCGGTGCAGGTCTTGCATTGTTTCCCTTCTCGCGCCCGAGCCAGATCGCCACTCTACCGCAACAATCCTATGCCAGCGATTTGCAACTCCTGGCAAAACGCGCTCCGGTGGATTTTCGGCCGGATGGTGATCTCTCTAAGACCGTATGGAAGCGCGCCAACTCCGTGAAGTTTGACCATGACGCCTCGGGGAAGTCCCACTACCCGGAGGTTTCGACCCGCGTGGCATCTGTTTGGACTGAAACACATATCTACTTCGCCCTTTGGTCTCGCTACGATTCCCTGAACGTCTATGAGGGGGAAGACCCGGCGGCAGAGCGATGGCAGCTTTGGGATCGTGACGTTGTCGAGGTTTTCTTGAACCCTCAGCCAGAGCGAGTGAATCACTACTATGAATTCGAGGTAGCCCCCAACAACCAGTGGATTGATCTCGAAATCGATAAGACGAAAGAGCCATTCAATGATGCGACTTGGAATTCAGGCTTTGAGCACGCAACCCGCATCGACGCCAAGAACCATATTTGGACCGCCGAAGTGCGCATACCGATCTCGTCGATGAATGTCATCGCGATACATCCGGGCACGGACTGGCGAGCGAATTTCTTTCGAGCGGCAGGAAATGGCAGTGATGATCACCGTAAGTTTCTTGCGTGGAGCATCATTCCCGAGGGGAAAACTTTTCACCTGCCAAATCGCTTTGGAATCTTGAAGCTTGTGAACTAGTCGAGGCGCGCCGAGAATCGGCTGATGATAGTGGGGCTCCAAGCGCCGAAAAAGCATTTTGCCTAGTGAATATAAGCTCCCGATGGCAGTAGATACTGCACCGGCCAAATCTCCCGCTCCTGCTGGACGATTTCAGACCATTTCAAGACTTTCCCATCTGGTTGGGGCAGGAGCTTAATCCCGGGCAGTGTCTCCGCAACAGCGCTCGCGAGCGTGAAGGCATGGCCGGCGGCAGTTACAGCCACCATTCTTGCACCCAGCTTCTCACCGGAAAACCGACTTGCGATTTCTGCGTCCTCAATCATTTGTAGAAAATACGGCCGGCCGATCAAAAGAGAGTTGTAAACATGGTTTGCCAACACGCCCGAAATCGAATTGACATAAGCATGATCAAAATCCAGCGTACCCAACGCCGGGTCATCCGGCGAAACCGCCGTGTATGGCATACGCGTCTCCCCGAGGCCACGGAAATCAAATGAAACAATATCGTAGCCCCCATCCACATATTTCTTGATTTCAGGCCAGTCGTCCGCAGTCGCTTTTCCGCTCTCGCGGAACCACAATAGGAGTGCTCGTTTGCCGGCGGAGGACTTGTGAAAATGCAGCAGCGGCATTTCAAGCAACTTGCTGTGGCGCAGCATATAGCGGTCAATCGTCACGCTGTCCGATTTTGAACTCCCCATGGCTTCCCAGCTAATCTGCTCTTTTCTGGGCGGGACACCGGCATATTCGCTGACGTGCCACTGTTTCACTCCGCTGTATTTGTCGCCGTAATATTCCTTCGCGAGGCTGTGTCCCCGTCCCGTTTTGTGCTCGTCGTAATACTCTCGGATCACCGACATCAAAGATCTTGCATCGGTGTAATCGAGCATGACCTGGCCCGTTCGGGTGCATTGCAAGTCTTTACTCGCGAGTTCCTTTACCGGAGGAAGCCCGTGTCGAACCGGTGTCTGATTGAAATGGTCGAGAAAATCGAGCGCAGCCTCTTGGTTCTCCGGGGAGAATTGATGGGTGTGATAGCCTTCGACCAGGGCAATTCGGTCTCCGTGGTCGAACCGCTCGTACAGCCTTCGCACTTCGCGGACGGTTTTGCGCGTGCCTTCAATGGGGAAAAAATCGAGCACCGCGGCAGCCACCATTACGGGCCGCGGATACATCAGCAGCAGCAATCCGGGATGATCCACACCATTTGAAATCATGCCAAACAAATCCTGCTCGGGATCGCTGTCGGGGTCTGCAAAAATGCGGTTAGAAATCCTCATCGGCAGCGCGCTGATATAGCACGAAGGCACGGCCACTTTAATGCGTTCATCGAGAGCGGCTATGAGCGTAGCCTGGAAGCCGCCGCCGCTCGTCCCGGTGATGCTGATTCGTTCGCCGTCAACTTCAGGGCGCGTGAGCAGATAATCGACCGCGCGTATGCCATCCCATATTTCCCAGCGGGCAAGATTTGCTCCGGCCAGATAGGCCAGGTTCCCCATCACCGCATGTTCGCCGCAGATCAGGTTATAGCGGCTCTTACCTGTAGTCGGATCCCAGAATTGGCTGCGTTCTCCTTGTCCGACGGGATCCCAGGAGATCACGACATACCCTCGCCCCGCCAATCTTTGGCTCAGCGACTGATAGTGGAATTTTCCATCGGTTGCATGACCCGCAGGCACCAGCACGGCAGGATGCTTCCTGGAGTGATCATCCGGCAGGTAAACGAGCGCAGTGACATACACGCCCGGCAAGCTTTGAAAGATCAGTTTTTCAACCGAAAACCCATCCATCTGAATCTTGTCGGTGACGCGCGGATGCAGATCCGTCTTTACCGCCGGCAAGCCGCCGATCATTTGCAGGAGCTTTTGCCGCAATTCGTGTTGCGCCTTTAGCAATGCTTTCTGGTCATGGATGGCGCCCCAGGCTTTTCGGCGATCGTCGTCTTCGCGCCACGCTTGCTCCGCTTGATATTGCAGGAAAGGTGTTATGCGTGGTCCCGGCGGCAAGAGTCGTTCACGGACAAGGAAAGATTGCGGTGGCGGTGGTTCATCCGCAGCTAGCGCGCGCATGGCAATCGCTCCAGCCAGCACGGCCAGGATACATAGCCGGGTCATCCTTCCTCTTTGCATCCCGCTTGTGTACTCAATGGATCGCCATCTTCCCTGGCCGCAACGAAAGACGAAATAACTCACGGCGTTTTTACCGTGAGCGACCCCATGCGGTACCAGCCGTCATCTTGCCGGCCTTCTATCGCGAAGCGAATCGCCGGTTGCTCTGTTCTTGGATCCAGCATCGCTAGCCGGAAATCGTAAGTATCTGGTGCCAGATTTTCAGGGACGTACAGCGTGCCGTCGAATACCGCATCTCCTGGAAGCCATTTCCGAACGTCCACCGGAACTCGAATGACCGTCGCGGTTTTGGAAGATCGCAGCTCCACGGCTAGCGAGAATTCCCTGTAAATGGGCGCGACCCCCGCGTTCAGCCACCACATGTGAATTGGCATCATCGAGCCCGCAGTCACCGCCTTCGGGTATTCCAATCGGCGCAAAATAAAACGGTACCCCATCTTCTTCTGAAAGCTTTCGAATTGACCTTTCCATTCGGACGGAATCGGTGCGGACTTTATGTTCACGGAGCTCACATGCCAGCGCAGCGCTTGCTCCAGAATATAGTCAAGGTCGTAGCCTTTCTCTTTCCAACCCGCAACCGTGAAGCAAGTCTCCAGCGAGACCGGACTGCGCTGCCAAAAGTCCTGAATCCCGGCACGCACCACCTGTTGCGGATAAACCTCAAGCATCTCCGCCGGAAAATATTCGTTGTCGGAGTTTGTGCGCATGTCGCCCAGACAATCCAGCCTCCACCCCGCGCCATGTTCCGTACCGTAAGTGAGCGCCTGTTGCTCGTCAAAGTTCATGAGCAAGGGCGTGCGCCGAAACGCTTCGAGCCAAATATCAATAAGCTCCTTTTGGTAAGCAAACGCCGGCATATACGGACTCCAACCCTCTCCCCAATAGCCCACAGACGAAATATCTACGCTGTCTAAATACGGATTCCCGTCGTATCGTTTTCCGGCCTGAGCCACAAGCTCGCCCCAGTACTTGCGAAATAGCGCGTCGCTAAAATCCGGCTGCCAGATCCCTCCGTCCTTATCGGTCGGTTTGTTGGCGCGCCGCGCGCCCGAGTTCCGATACCAATCAGGGAGAGGGTCCTGATTGGAGTATGGCATCAGGCGAATCGCGAGCGTTTGTCCATGCGCTCGAGCTTCTTCCAGCGCCAGATCTACAATTTCCCAATGAAACTTGCCCAGCTCTGGCTCAAGAACGTTCCAATACCAGCGGCAATACGAGATGGAGGTCTCAGGAAAATCCGGCTTCGTCGGCGCTTGCGGCAGCTTTGTGACTGGCCCGACTTCAGACCACTTCAAAGGAGGATTAGGCACTTGCCCGTTGAATCTCTGAAAGGTGGTAATCCCCATTCCGGGATTGACAAGCACGTCGTGGATTTCCTTCGGCCGAACCACGACGATATTTGCCTGATTTGACTGCGCAAATCCTTGATGCCCAGTTGCCAATACTAGTAGGGTTCCAATGCAGCAGTTTCTCATCATTGCTCGTGCGCGGTGTTTGCATAACCCGAATCTTTTTGGTGATCGAAACATTTCTGAGCTCTCCATTCACGGCAGGCGGCTCAGCAACGCCGCCTCGGGCTACGCTTCCTTCAAATCGTGATTGTTCGCTTCGACTAATCCGGGAGCGCAAACGCCACCAGTGCGTCGGACACTTTCCCTCTAAAATATCCGCCTCCTCCGGCGGCGATCACAACGAACTGCTTGCCGCTCTTCTTGCCCATGTATGTTATCGGAGTGGCGTGCGCACTTGCTTCGAGGTCGGCGGTCCACAGTTGCTCTCCGGTTTTCGCATCGAATGCTCGGAAACGGCTGTCGGTCGTCGCCCCAATAAATACCACTCCACGGGAGGTCACGATCGAGCCCCCAAGGTTAGGCGTTCCAGTTATCGTCTTCAACCCATCTACAACCCCAAGTGGCACCTTCCAAGCGATCTCTCCCTTGTTCACATCCACGGCATTGAGCGTTCCCCAAGGCGGCTTCTGGCATGGCCACTGGTTCTGGTCCCAGAAGCGGGCGTACTCGCCTTCTTTGGACCCTCTCCGATATTGCTCCGGTGCGTCTGCGGCCTGCGGTTCCATCGCTCCAACGGCTCCCAACTCATTTGCATTGACAAACAAATAGCCGGAGGCACGATCAAAAGAAGCGCCGGACCAGTTCCCTCCGCCCAATGTGCCGGGGACTACCAATGTCATCTTGCGGCCGTAGGGCGTATACATTCCATGATTCTCGAGCGAATGAAACAGCTCAGTGCAATAGCGATTGGACTCCGGCGTTCCATTGCTGATCTCCGTTTCGCTGAACGACTGTCGCACGAGAGGCGGCGGCTTGACTGCGAATGGCTGTGTCGGCCAGGCGGCTTCGCCGGGCACGTCGCTCTTGGGAACCGGGCGCTCCTCCACCGGAAACAACGGTTTTCCCGTGAGCCGGTCGAGAATAAATACAAATCCCATCTTGGTCACTTGCGCAATCGCAGGAATTTTCCGGCCATTCCGCCGCACCGTGATCAGCACGGGCTGCGCGGGCATATCGTAATCCCAAATATCGTGATGCACCATTTGGTAGTACCAGACGAGTTTGCCGCTGGCAGCCTCAAGCGCTACCAGGCAGTTGCTGAATAGATCGAGGCCCTTGCGGTCTGCGCCATAAAAGTCGTAAGAAGCTGAGCCGATCGGCAGAAAAATTAAGCCGCGCTCAACGTCTACACTCATAAGCGACCAGACATTCGCGCCGGTGCGATCTTTCCATGCATCTCTCTCCCAACTCTCGTGTCCGGTTTCTCCTGCTTGGGGGATCGTGTGAAAAGTCCAGGCGAGCCTGCCCGAGCGGATATCGAAAGCGCGCACCACACCACTGGGTCCTCTGGGAGGATATTCCGGAACAGCTGCTCCCGTAATGACCAGATCTTGGTAGATGGCCGGAGGAGACGTCACCGAATATTCCGCACCAGGGTAGGCGTCCGCAATTCCTGCGCGCAGATCGACCGTGCCGTCTTTTCCAAAATCTCTGCATGGCTTGCCGGTCCTCGCTTCCAGCGCGATCAAGCGCCCATCGAAAGTCCCGTACAGAATTCGGCGGTCATCTCCTGTCTTGCTTTGCCAGTAGGCGACCCCACGGTGCTGGAAGAACTGCCGCGGGCCCGCGCTTCCGGCTTGCGGGTCAAACTGCCATATCTCTTGTCCACTCTCCGCATTGAGCGCGATCACGCGATTGGAAGGCGTAGACAAATAGAGCGTGTCGTCAATCACCAGTGGCGTGGATTCAAACGGCGCGACGCGATGCCGGTCTGTGCCGTTGCCCATGCGGTCGGCCTCTCCGATGTGATACGTCCACGCCCTTTTCAAGTTTCCGACGTTCTGGCGATTGATCTGTCGGAGCAGCGAGGATCGCGTTCCACCGGCGTCACCGCCATAGAACCGCCATTCTTGCGCGGAGACTGCCGATGAGAGCGCCAGTAGGAAAACGAGCCTGCTTACCCTAGTTGGGTTGATCATCCACATTTTCCTTTGCGCGCCGGGCCCTGATTCCACCGGACCGCAATAACTCCTACACGTTCCCGAGTCGAATCTCCTCCGCTAAATGTTCGCTGCCGCGAAGAGGCAGCGCCATTGATCCAATCGAACGCGCTAGAGACTTATTGAAGTTCTGGCTGAATTCAGTTGGAAGTCCGGTAGACGGTCTTACCCGCCACGATGGTCCACAACACTTTGGCATCGCGCATCTCTTCCGGGCTGACGGTGAGCACGTCGCGATCAATTAGAATCAGGTCAGCGCGCTTGCCCGGCGCGATGGTTCCGATACTGTCGAGAAGATTCATGGCGCGAGCAGAGTTTCGCGTGTACGCGTAAAACATCGCTTCGCGTGGCATGTCCTGGGAGGCGTCCAGGACGCCTTCAGGACCTTTGCGGGTTTCCGCCTGATAAACTGCCAAGAACACATTTGCACTGGACACCGGCCAGTCGCTGGCTCCGGAAATGACGCCGCCGTTGTCCAGGATCGACCGCGCCGGATACTGCCACTTGTACACTTCCGAGTCCAGATACGGTTTCACGATTTCAATCGTGTCCGTTCCCGCGCTGGCCCACAGGAGCTGCAGCGCGCTGATGACCCCGAGTTCGCGAAAGCGCGGAAAGTCCTCTGGAGCTACGAACTGCTCGTGGGTGAGCGTATGCGGCAGCCCGGAATTTCCGTTGGCCTTCCGCGCAGCCGCAATTCCGGAAAGCGCCGCCTTGACCGCGCCGTCACCCAGCGCGTGCACGTGGATAATCAGGCCCTGTTTGTCTGCCGCGACGCACAACTCGGCAAATTTCTTCGGGTCGAAGAGCAAATCACCGTTGCGCCCCGTGTTTTTGTAAGGTTTTGTTAGGTTGGCCGTCTGCGATGGGTATTCGACGACTCCGTCGGCAAAAAGTTTAATGCCGGTAATGTAGAGATTGTGGACGTTCTTGTAGGCTTCGCGGGTTCTCTGCACTCCAGCGAGTTCGGCCCCGGGGTCTTTCGCAAAAACTTGTGGGAACGCCACGACTTGAGAAATAAGCTCGCTATGATCGGCAAGGAGTTTGTAAGCCTTCAAGACATCCTCATTGGCAAGGGGATCAAGCCAGGACGTGATGCCGAGGCTGTAGTTGTATTGCAGCGCTGCACGGCCGGAGGCGAGAAGCCGGTCATCCGTGGCTTTCGGCAGCAGCCGATCGATTTTTTCCATCCCGGCATCCACGACAAAGCCATTGGGCTCGGAATCTTTGCCCACGCCGTAATAACTGCGCTCGCCTTCGCTAAGCTTCTTCAGATATTCGCTGGTGATGCCGGCGCGCTTCAGTAGCGCGCGATTTGCCCAGCCCGTGTGGCCATCCATGCCGCTCAACAACACCGGCTGATTGGCGTAGACGCCGGCGCTGAACTTGGCATTGAGCTCATCGGTGTGCGACCAAAATTCGAGAGGAAGGCCCAGGATTTGTAGAATTTCACCGCGTATACCACGCCCCGACGTCTTGGCTTCAGCAACAAAAGTAACCAGCTCGTCCATCGTTTTTACTTTTTCGCTGGCATCGGCGGAAATCAGGGCCATGCCTCCCATCAACGAGTGACTATGGGAATCGATGAATCCTGGGAATAGAGATTTGCCGTGAAGATCCACACGCTCCGCATTCGGAGAAACGGATTTGGCAACTTCCGGGAGATTTCCAACGGCCACAATTTTATCGTCTCGAATCGCAACAGCGGAGGCGTAAGGATTCTGCGGATCACCCGTGAAAATCTTGGCATCAAAAAATATCCGCTCACTGCCACTACCCTGTGCCCGAGCCGGGGAGCCCTGAAGACCGAACGGCAAGAGGACAATTAAAACGTACGCAAATCGAACAAAAACAAGCCAGAATCTATTCACGAAGTCATCAGCCTTTCTTTACCGATCGAGAGCGGAACTTGCACCTGAGTTGGCACTATTGGACCAGACTCGCGCAAATGAGTCCAGCGAGAGCACTAGCGAATCAGAAGTAATCATAGACGCGCCATGTTCGATCCCGTGCGACTCCAAATCGTCTTCTTCACGAGCTCGCGCCGGTTCTGTGGCAGAATGCGGTCGTGTTCCAATCACTGACAGAGCGCAAGGAATGGAAGTTCTTCGGCGTCCTGCCGAAGGCGGATCCTTTCCTCGCCACTGCTTGGTGGACGACTCTCCTCCTGAGAGGGATCCTGCCGGCAGCCTTCGCGATCGCGATGGGCGTGCTCGTCGGCGCCGTGCAACGCGGCGATCCTCTCGCCGATCCGCTCGCATTTGCCGGCTCGATCTTTGTGCTGCTTCAGGTGCTCAGTCCGATTCATCAGGCGGTCAGCGCCAACCTGGGCGACCGCACTGCCGCATGGCTCTACGACCGGCTCACCGAGGCCTGCGTGCGCCCGCCGGGCATGGGGCACCTTGAGGATCCTGCGCTCACTAGTGACCTCACCGTCGCACGCGACTTCGACCTCGGGATGACCGGCCCGCCGCTGTCGATCTCCTTGGATTTCATTGCGAGCGGCATGGTCGAGATGATCGCCGGTATCGCGTCCGCCGTGATCCTCGCCAGGTACGCTTGGTGGGCGCCGATTGTGCTCGCGGGCGCGTGGCTGGCGACGCACTGGCTTCTACGCGAGAGCGCGATCTGGCGCGACCGCAACACCGAGGAGGTGCGCGCCGCGCAGCGGGATGCCGACTACGCCTACCGACTGGCGGTGGACCCACCCGCGAGCAAGGAGCTGCGGTTGTTCGGCCTCGCCGGCTGGACGATTGACCGCTTCGTCGCCAGACGCACTCGCTTGCACGAGCTTCAGTACGCAGCCACACGCCTGCGCGAGCGGCCTGTCATCTGGAGCATGCTCCTCGTCGTCTCTGCGAACGTCTTGGTGTTCTGGTTACTGGCGACCGCCGCCGCCGCTGGCCGCATCAGTCTCGGGGAAGTTGTGGTCTACGTGCAGAGTGCCGTCGGCGTGTCGATGATCGAGTTCGGCGGATTCAGTTGGGCGCTCGACGGAGCAGCTGCCCCCGTCGCCGCTGTGTTGCGACTCGAGCCGGCCATGCGTCCCGCCGGTGCGCTGCGCTCCGGCAATCGCTCCGCGGACGCGACACCTGCGCGCGAGATTCGGCTCCGCGATGTCACGTTCGCGTACCCTGCGGGCGTGGCCGTGCTGGAGCACTTCGATCTCACGATTCCCGCCGGTTCGTCGCTCGCCATCGTTGGACAGAACGGCGCCGGCAAGACCACCATCGCAAAGCTGCTGTGCCGGTTGTACGACCCGCAATCCGGTGCGATTGAAATCGACGGCGTTGACATTCGCGAGCTCGATCTCGCGTCGTGGCGCTCGCGCGTCGCGGCCGTGTTCCAGGACTTCATCCGCCTCGAGCTGCCGCTGCGCGACAATGTGGCGCCGGCAGGCGCGCCAGACGACGTCGTGCGCGCGGCTCTGGAGTCGGCCGGCGCGACGAAGTTAGCCACACTGGACACGATTCTCGCCCGCGGATACGACGGCGGCACCGACCTATCGGGCGGCCAATGGCAGCGCGTCGCGCTCGCCCGAGCGCTCGCGGCCGTCACGATGGGCGCCGGCGTGGTGCTGCTTGACGAGCCGACCGCGCAGCTCGACGTGCGCGGGGAAGCCGAGATCTTTGATCGTTTGCTCACCGCGACGCGGCATTGCACGACGATTCTGATCTCCCATCGTTTTTCTACGGTCCGGCATGCCGATCGTATCTGCGTGCTCGAGCATGGCCGGGTCATCGAACTCGGCACGCACGACGAGCTGATGGCGCTCGGCGGGCGCTATCGGACGATGTTCGATCTGCAGGCGCAGCGTTTCAGCGTCCCAGACGAGGAGGAGGGCACGACCTATGAAGTCCTCTCCTGATCGGGATCGCGCGCCCGGGACGCCTGGAACGATTGACCCGCTGCCTCCCGCACTGTCGTCGATGTGGCGGCTGTGCAAGCTGGGGTATCGCCATGAGCCGCGCTTGATGGTCGTGGCGTTCGTGCTGTCGCAGCTCGCGGCGCTGCCCGATGCGCTCCTTGCCTTGTGGCTGATGCTGCTCGGCAAAGGCGTTCTGGAGCACCGACCCGGCATTGTGGAAGGTGCGGCGATTGGCCTAGGCGTGTCGACCGCCGCAACGTGGTTTCTCCGCACGGTCAGCACACGCGTGCAGCGCCGCTTCCGCGACAAGGTGACCATCGCTCTCGAGTCTCATGTCGCACAACTGCAAGCTTCGGTCGCGACCGTCGCGCATCAGGAACGCCCGGAGTATCTCGATCGGCTCTCCATGCTCCGCAATCAGGTGTTTGTGCTCGACCACATGTACATGTCCCTGTTTTCCACGCTCGGGTGGATTCTGCGGCTGGGCGTGACGATGGCGCTGCTGGCCTCGATTCACCCTGCGCTCATCCTGCTCGTGGTGTTCGCGATCCCGACCGTGTTGACGTCGACGTGGCGGCCCGAGGTCGAGAGATCCGCACAGGAGCGTGGGGCACAAACCAGTCGGCTGGCGCGTCACCTTTTCACCATCGCCACCACCGCGCCTCCAGGGAAGGAAGTTCGGGTTACCGGCATCGGAGAACTCCTCGTTACAGAGCGCCGAGCGGGGTGGGAGCGCTGGTACGGACCGGTGGCGGCCGCTCGGTGGGGCTCGGCGTTTTGGCACGCGCTGGCGTGGGCGATATTCGGCTTGGCTTTTGTGGGTGGGGTGGTGTTCGTGTCGTCCGGCCTCCGCGCGCCAGCCAGCCAAGTGCTGCTGGTGCTCGCCGCAGGTGCGCGGCTTTCTGCATACATCGGCGCCACCGTCGGCGAGATTGGATTCCTGCGCGGATTCTGGATGGATGGCTCTCGGCGGCTTGCGTGGCTCGAGGACTACGCCGCCTCCGTCGCGGCGTCGGGCGATCTTCCGGTTCCCACCGTGTTGCACCGCGGCATCCGGCTCGACCACGTATCGTTCGCGTACCCCGGCACTTCACGCGTTGTGCTGGATGACGTGTCTGTGACACTGCCCGCGGGCGCGGTCGTCGCGATTGTCGGCGAGAACGGCGCCGGCAAGACCACGCTGGTCAAGCTGCTCGCGAAGATGTACGAGCCGTCATCTGGTTCGATCCTCGTGGACGACACACCGCTGGCACGCTTGCCAGCCGGCGAGTGGCGGGCGCGTCTCGCGGGCGCGTTCCAGGATTTTTTCCGCTTCGAATTCCGCGCGGGGCACACGGTCGGCTTGGGCGACCTCCCCCGGCTGGACGACGAGCCCGCCGTGGTCGCCGCTGTTCACCGTGCCGGCGCCAGCGACGTCGTCGCCCGTCTGACGTCAGGCCTCGACACGCAGCTCGGTCCGACGTGGCCGTCCGGAGTCGAGCTATCGTTCGGCCAGTGGCAGAAGCTTGCGCTGGCGCGTGGCTTCATGCGCGATCAGCCCCTGCTGCTGGTCCTCGACGAACCCACCGCCGCGCTGGACGCGGAGACGGAACACGCGCTGTTCGAGCGCTACGCCGCAGTGGCGCGCGGCACTGGCGAGGGCGACAGCGGCCGCATCACGATCCTTGTCTCCCACCGTTTCTCGACGGTCCGCATGGCCGATCTCATCGTCGTGCTCGATGGGGCCCGACTCGTGGAGGTCGGCACGCACGAGGAGCTGATGGCCAAGAGTGGTCAGTACTCGGAGCTGTACAGCATCCAGGCCGCCGCGTACCGCTGACCACCCGTGGGTGCGAACGTTTTTGGAGCGTAACGCCCTTGAAATTTATGCAAACCTACGTTCTCGGAATCGACGTTGGTACGGGCGGCACTCGCGCTTTGATCATGGGGGGCGACGGACGTGTCTTGGTCTCCGCCACCGCGGAGCACGAGCCCTTCGCCTCGCCCCAGCCCGGATGGGCCGAACAGCGCCCGGAAGATTGGTGGCGAGCCGCGGGAATCGCAATTCACAAAGCACTCGCCACGGGGAAATTGCGAGGAGAGCAGATTTCTTGCGTCGGGTTTTCTGGGCAAATGCACGGGGCGGTGATGCTGGATGCCCGCGGCGATGTGGTTCGGCCGGCCCTGATTTGGTGCGACGTGCGGACGGAGAAGCAATGCCGCGAGCTGACCGAGCGCGTTGGCGCCGAGCAGTTGATCCGTCTGACTTGCAATCCGGCCCTCGCCAATTTCACGGTCACAAAATTGTTATGGACACGCGAGAACGAACCCGAAAACTGGAAACGCGTGCGTTCGATCCAGCTTCCCAAGGACTACGTTCGATTCCGCCTGACCGGAGAAAGAGCCACGGATGTCGCCGATGCTTCAGGAACCTTACTGCTGAATGTAGCCCAGCGTCAGTGGTCTGCCGAAGTTTTGCAGGCGGCCGAAATCGATCGCTCATTACTACCGGCGCTCTATGAGTCGGCGGATGTCTGCGGGAAAGTCTCTGCCCTGGGTGCCGAAGCTACGGGTCTGTCGTCTGGAACACCTGTCGTGGCTGGTGCGGGGGATCAGGCGGCAGGCGCCGTCGGCATGGGCATCGTCGCTCCGGGCGCTGTGAGCGCCACGATTGGAACCTCAGGAGTCGTTTTTGCGGCGACGGATCGTCCCGCGCTGGATCCTCGAGGTCGGCTGCACACTTTCTGCCACGCTGTTCCCGAACGCTGGCACGTGATGGGCGTAACTCAAGCTGCCGGCCTTTCCCTGCGATGGTTTCGCGATCAATTTGCCCGCGTTCCCGCGCTAGATGGACGAGATCCCTACAAGCAACTCACTGCCGAGGCGGCCACCGTTCCGCCCGGCGCGGATGGGCTGCTTTGGGCTCCCTATCTTATGGGTGAGCGCACGCCGCATTTGGATCCAGCCGCGCGTGGAGTCTTGGCGGGCTTGACGGCCTCGCACACGCGGGCTCACGTAATACGCGCCATTCTGGAAGGTGTGGCTTTCAGCTTGAAAGATACGTTCGCCATCTTTGCCGAAATGAACGTGCCGGTGAAAAATATTCGTTTAGGCGGAGGAGGCGCGAGGTCGCCTCTGTGGCGGCAGATTCAAGCGGATGTCTATGGTCAACAAGTGGAGATTGTTGAAGCGGAGGAAGGGGCGGCCTTCGGCGCAGCCATTCTTGCCGGAGTGGGAGCCAAGATGTGGCCCTCGGTGGATGCGGCCTGCGATTCGGTTGTGCACGTCGTGGAACGCGTTTCGCCGATTCCAGCAAATGCCGCCGTGATGAACGCCGCCGGCAACGCCTACCGCCGAATGTACCCGGCGATGAAATCCATTTTCCCTTCGTAGATGCATCGATCCTAAGCCAAGGAGGAAGCCCATGACGAACAATGACACTTACCAGCCGAAACCCAAACACAAATTTTCTTTCGGACTCTGGACGCTCGGGAACCGCGGGCGCGATCCGTTCGGCGATTTCGTTCGACCGGTTATTTCTCCCCTCGAGATCGTTACCATGCTCGGCGAAGTGGGAGCCTGGGGCGTCAACCTTCATGACAATGACCTGGTGCCCATTGATGCCACTCCTGCGGAACGCGACACCATTGTGCGCGAGTTCAAAAAGGCCTGCCTCGAAAACAAACTCGTCGTTCCGATGGCCACCGTTTCGCTGTTTTTTCATCCCGTCTTTCGTGACGGTGCCTTTACTGCAAACGATCCGGAGGTGCGCGCCTACGCATTGCAGAAAACCATGCGCGCCATGGATCTCGGAGCGGAGCTGGGCGCAAGGATTTTCGTCTTGTGGGGCGGCCGCGAAGGCGTCGAAACCGATGCCTGCCGCCGTCCCGACGAGGCGGTGAAGCGCCTCCGCGAAGCGGTCAACTATCTTTGCTAATACAACATCGACCGAAAGTACGGCTTCAAGTTCGCACTGGAAGCCAAGCCCAATGAGCCGCGCGCCGATATCTACATGGCCACCACCGGCCATTACCTCGGATTCATTCCTACCCTCGAACATCCGGAGATGGTTGGCGTCAATCCCGAGGTCGCGCACGAGCAAATGGCCGGCTTGAATTTTCTGCACGGAGTGGCCCAAGCGTGGGAAGCGGGCAAGCTTTTCCATATTGACCTCAACGACCAAATGCCGGGGCGCTACGACCAAGACCTGCGCTTCGGTTCCGCGAACTTCAAGGCTGCGTTTTGGCTCGTGAAGTTCCTGGAAGACGTCGGATACGATGGGCCGCGTCATTTTGATGCGCATGCCTATCGCACCGAGGATTATTGCGGCGTGAAAGACTTTGCGCGTGGCTGTATGCGTACCTATCTGATCCTGAAAGAGAAAGCGGCGCGTTGGAACGCGGACAAAGAGATTCAAGCCATCCTCCGGGAGATCTCCGGCGGGAGCAATTCCTCTCCCCAGAGGGGGCGGTATTCGAAGAAGGGCGCCGCTGCCTTGCTGGCCCACGTTTTCGACAAAGACGCGATTTGTAAGAAGCGCTTGCCCTACGAGCGTTTGGATCAACTCACCGTCGACCTTCTCGCCGGTCTGCGATGAAAACTCGGGCGATGACCTTTCTTCCCACCTCGTTTTTTGTCGTTGCTGCGAAATCCCGGATCACGCCGCTGGATTGGGCCGTAATCGCGCTCTATTTCAGCGTTCTCCTCTGCGTAGCCTGGTGGGTGGTTCGCCGGGGAAAAGATTCTGCCGCGGATTACTTCCTCGCCGGTCGCAACCTGAGTTGGTGGATCATTGGCGCCTCGATTTTCGCCTCCAACATCGGATCGGAACACGTGGTGGGCCTCGCCGGCGCTGGCGCGACCAGCGGTGTGGCCCTGGCGCACTACGAATTGCACGCCTGGTGCCTCTTGGTCCTCGCATGGGTCTTCGTGCCGTTCTACATGCGTTCGCAGGTCTTCACTATGCCGGAATTCCTGGAAAAAAGATTCAGCGCGAAATCGCGCTACGTTCTCTCCGTCGTCTCGCTCATCACTTTCATCGTTTCCAAGATCGCCGTGGGCATATTCGCCGGCGGCGTGGTCTTCGGCACGCTTTTGCCCGAGCTTCGTCTCAACATGGGCGGAATGGAGATCGACAGCTTTTGGATTGGCTCGGTTCTGGTAATTGCCCTCACCGGGCTATACACGGTTTTTGGCGGCATGCGGGCGGTGGCGTACAACGATGCCGTCCAGGTCCTCGTTCTGATCGTGGGCTCCGCATCTCTGACGTTCTATGGATTGCATCAATTGGGTGGATGGAGCGAACTCCGCCACTGGTGCGGTTCCGACATGTTCAATCTGTGGAAACCGCTGATTCCTGCAGGTGTGCAAGGCACATGGTCCCCGGTGATCGAAACAAATGCCGCGGGGCATGTTGTGAAACAGGCTTGGTATTTCAATGACAATTTTCCCTGGCTTGGCATGTTGTTTTGCGCGCCGATCATCGGGCTGTGGTACTGGTGTACGGACCAATATATCGTGCAGCGCGCGCTGGGCGCCCCCAACGAAACGGTAGCCCGCCGCGGGAGCATCTTTGCCTCGTTTCTCAAGCTGGCTCCGGTTTATCTGTTCATCGTCCCTGGCATGGTGTGTTTTGCCCTGGCGAGAAGCGGCAAGATTCCCGAGCTGGCCGGAATGATTGGGCCGGACGGCCACGCGATTCCTTCTGTTGCCCAGGGATCATTTCCGATGCTCGTGCAATACCTCTTGCCGCCGGGTCTGCGCGGCATCGTCGTTGCCGGCTTGCTCTCGGCGTTGATGGGATCGCTGGCCGGCGTGTTCAACGCGTGCTCGACCCTCTTCACCGTGGATTTGTACGGGAAGTGGAAACCAGGGGCGACGCAGCATGAACTGGTCCGCATGGGGCGCATTGCCACCACGGTCATGGTTTTCATCGCCTTCGCCTGGATTCCGGTCATCAAAAATGCGCAAGGGCTCTACGGCTACTTGCAGGCGGTGCAAGGCTATCTGGCCCCGCCCATTTTTGTGGTGTTCTTCCTGGGCGTGTTCTTCAAGAGAATGAACGCTCAGGGCGCGCTTTGGTCCATGCTGGTTGGCTTCGCGCTGGGCATTTTCCGGATGATTGTGGATACGCCCGTGACGCTCGGCCTGCGGGGATTTCAGAATGGATACCCGCATGGCTCTTTCCTATGGATCGTCAACAATATTTATTTCCAGTACTTCAGCGTGCTGATCACGCTGGTCTCGGCGATCGTCATGGTCGCGGTGAGTTACGCTACTTCGCAGCCGGACTACGCAGCAATCAAGAACCTCACGTTCGCGACAACTACCAGGGAAGATAAGGCAAACACGCGTGCCAGTTGGAGCTGGATCGAGGTCGGCGGTTCTGCCCTCGTGGTTCTTTGCATTCTCGGCGCCTATTTGTATTTCAGGGGCTAGAGCAATTCTGGCTTGAACATCTCGACGCGCTCGCGCTGGCAATTGCCAAAGCGCAAAGCAGTCGTGACGCCGCCTTGGATCACCATCTTCGCTGTTCGTTTGTTCAGGAGAGCGCTTCGATGTTTTCGATCGGCCGTTTCCGCTTCCACTCGTAATCCTTGCGCAGCTTCGCTTGATGCTTCTTTACTTGCGCTACCAATTCCCCGAACGCCTTCTTGCAGCTCGTCCGCACGCTTCCTCCTGTCCCCGTGGCATGCAGCGTTCCCGTCGGTAACGACAAATTCAGCGTGCAAGTCCTCTCGTCCGTCCGCGGGTTCTTCGCAAATGTCCCGTGCAATTGCACCAGATCCGGCGAGTAGCTTTGCAGCAATTTTCCCAACTTATTTATATGGCGCTCCACTTCGGCCTCGGCCGGTTTCTGCGCCTCGACATGCTTGTAACTGATGGACAGTTTCATGTTTGCACCTGTAGGAAAGTTTGAGGAAGGGGAGGGGGACGCGGATCCGCTTTTGGCAATACATCACCGCAAAAGCATAGCAGCCGGAATCGTTCGCGGCAACGCCGGCGCGCGTTTCTCATTTGCCGTGCGTTGACACTCGCGTTCCCTTCCTTCTACCCTGCTCTGGGCGCATTCCGCGCCGCTCGCTCCATGCCCCAGCGCAAACCAAAATCTCCGCTCCCAGCCGGCGCGCCCGGTCCCCCGCCGCATGCCCCGCGGCCCGGAACTCTCTACGTCGGCCCCGCAGGCTGGTCCTATCCAGACTGGTCCGGCTATGTTTATCCGGCGCGCCGCCCCAAGGGCTTCCATGAAGCCGCCTATCTTGCTGAATTTTTCGACACCATCGAAATCAACACGTCGTTCTATCAACCCTTGCGCCCCGACCACGCCGCGCATTGGATCGATCGTGTCCTCGTAAATCCACGTTTCCTCTTCACCGCCAAACTCTGGCAACGTTTCACTCACGACTCGATCCCCGGCGCCACCCCCGCCGACGAGCGTGCCGTCCGCGCTGGCTTTGACGTCCTCCGCGCTGCCCGCAAACTCGGCGCCATTCTCCTCCAATTCCCTTTTTCGTTTCACCGCACGAAGGAGGCCGTTTCGTATCTCGCGGCACTTCTTAAACGCTTTGCCGATTATCCCCTGGTCGTCGAAGTCCGCCACGCATCCTGGGACTCTCCCGAAACTCAATCTCTACTGAGCGAATACAACGCAGGGTTCTGCAACATTGATCAGCCCATCATCGGCCGTTCTCTCACGCCCTCCGACCAAGCCACTTCCACCGTCGGCTACATCCGTCTCCACGGCCGTCGCTACGACACCTGGTTTTCCGACGACCTCGCCATCCCCGCCCACGAACGCTACAACTATCTCTACACCTCCGCTGAGCTCGCTCCCTGGATCACTCGTGTCCGCACCGTAGCGGAGCATTCTCGCCACACTTTTGTCGTCACCAACAATCACTTCCAGGGCAAATCGGTCGTCAATGCTTTGCAGCTCATCAGCATTCTCAAAGGCGCAAAAGTCAAAGTTCCGGAGCCTCTTCGCCGGCATTACCCCGCACTTGAGGACATCGCGGACACTCCTCCCGCCGAACCCACCCTCTTCCCCCTCGCAGGATCAACAAAGGAGAAACGCAACAAGACATAAACCTGTCAGCCGCTTCCCCCTCACTCTTCTGCACTCCCGCATCGCATTGTAACTATAATATATGGTAATATACAGATAGAGTGAATTAAACTGCGTTGGAGGATTGCCCACGATGCACTCGAACGGCAACCGCTGGCTCACCGCTCAGGAAACCGCCGCCCAGTTGGACACCACCAGCTCCGAGGTCTGTCGCCTGCTCAGTCTCGGACGCCTTTCCGGAACGAAGCAGAAGGACCCCCGTCGGGCCGGCAAATCGCAGTGGTTGGTGGACCCGGAGTCCGCCTTAAAGGAAGAAAAACTCCGCAAGGCAAAGCTCGTGCGCAGGGCTCGCCGCCTCAAGCGCGTCTCCGCGCAGCAGTAATGCGAACCCATCTTTCTACTTAGCCACTTTCTTGCGGATTAGTTGATGCGAGCGGCGAGCCGGCGGTCCAGGTTCATCGCCAGATTCTGGTCCAACACCACAGCCACATAACGTGAGCAGTTCTTCATCTCCTTGCTCGCCCAGGTGGAAAGTGAGGGAAGCTTTAGTTTGAATGCCTGCTCGAGCTTTGCAGCCGCGCCGTAGTAGAGGGATACTTCTTTGAGCCAGGGAGTTTTCTTTTTCAGGCCGGGAGACAGGTTGTCGCAGAGATCCAGCAGCGAACCAAAATCCTGTGCGCCAATACTCGCTCCATCAATCCCGGTCGTCACTTGCAGCGAATCAGAGATTGGCTGGTTGGCGGCCGTGATCCAGATAGTCCGCCATTGCGAAACGGCGAATCGTCCCAGGGCGATACTTGCGAACACGAGGATGAAGAGCGATACCATATTTTCCAGAGCCAAGTATTGGGGAGTGAACGCGCCTGGCCAATGGGACACGAGTACCCCCGCGATAGAACTTTCAGGACATCTTCCTAAACCCCCTAAGTACTTGATACAAAGCAGGTTACATGCCATCGGCCGCTGAAATCCGTTCCCCCGGTTCGCCCCTTCTCTTGAAGTAACTACTTTGTTGTCTCAGGCCGAACTTGCCTTGACCTTGGCGTCCCCTAGCCCTACCGTAGAACCAACAGCGAAGTGATGTCGTTGCCACCCCCTCTATGAGCGACTCTCAAAACTCTCCTCTTCCATCTTCGGTCGAGGCCAGCGATCAAGAGCTGACCCGGCAACTCCGTCAAATCGAACGACGGGACTGGTGGGCCTGGGGATACTCAATCCTTGTGATGCTCTTGCTCACCTTTGCCGTCATTTCCTTTTCCCTTCCGGCCCTCCAACAGGAGTTGAAAACTTTTTTCAACGTCAAAGTCAGCGACGCCCTATTCGGTTTGATCGTCCTCGTGGTAGTTTTCAACGTATACACCATCTATCAGCAAGTTCTGATCAAACGTCTCCGCCTCCAGCTCGCTGAAAAGCATGGGCATTCGGAAATTCTGCGCAATCTCGCCATGGTTGATCCGTTGACGGGCCTGTACAATCGCCGTTTTGCTATGCAGCGTCTCGCCTCGGAGGTGGCGCGCTCCGAGCGTAGGGGACATCCCCTGACTGTGCTCACCCTGGATTTGAACGATTTCAAGCAGATCAACGACATGCACGGCCATCCGGCCGGAGACCAGGTGCTGCAGGAATTTGCCACTCACCTCAACAGAGTTATCCGCGGCTCGGACCTCGCCGTTCGGCTCGGCGGCGACGAATTCCTTGTTCTTCTTCCCGAATGCACTTTGGAGCAATTGCAGCTCGTCCTGGGGCGTCTCGGCTCCCTGGTAGTGGACTGGCAAGGCCACAAGATTCCCGTCACTTTCTCTTCAGGGTGGCGGCAATACCAATTGGGCGACCGTCCCGAGGAGCTCCTTGCGCGCGCCGATCAAGCTCTTTACGCTGGCAAGCGCGCCAACAAGAAAGCTCCTGCTCTCGCGAAAACAGTGGAAACCGATGCGGACCCGACTCCGCATCGTGGTTAGCCTCGGCAGCCTTTACTCCTAACCGCACCCTCTTCACAAAATTCCGTTCAGCGTTACAATTATCTGGACTTGGACGAGCCCCTGGCCGGGGCGGAATCTGATTCAATGGGAGGTCCCATGAGCATCACACTCCTTGACCGTCGTGCGTTCTTCCGCGTCTCCGCCATCGCCGGTGGCGGTGTCCTGTTGGCTCTGCACTCCGAACTCCTCCCGGAAGTTTTTGCGCAATCACCGCAGGCGCCGGCCCCCGCCTTCGTGCCCACCGCTTTCATTCGCGTCGCCGCGGACGGCACTGTGACGATCATGTCCAAAAATCCCGAGATCGGCCAGGGCGTGAAAACTCATCTCCCGATGATCATCGCCGACGAACTCGACGTCGATTGGAAGTCCGTCCGCGTCGAGCAGGCCGACCTCGACGAAACGAAATACGGTCCGCAGCGCGCCGGTGGTAGCACTTCCACTCCCACCAACTGGGATCCGCTCCGCCGCGTCGGCGCCGCCGGCCGCCAGATGTTCGTCGCCGCCGCCGCGCAAACTTGGTCCGTCCCCGAATCCGAATGCCAGACCTCTTCCGGCCGCGTCGTCCATCAGCCCACAAAACGCACGCTCACCTACGGCGCGCTCGCCGAAAAAGTAGCCACGCTTCCGGCGCCGGATCTCAAGTCCGTCCAGCTCAAAGACCCGAAGGATTACAAGATCATCGGCCGCTCTATCCACGCCGTGGACAATCACTCGATCGTCACCGGAAAAAATCTATATAGCATCGACTTCCGCGTCCCCGGCATGCTCTGGGCTGTCTACGAAAAATGTCCCGTCTATGCCGGCAAATTCCTCAGTGCCAATTTCGACGAAATCAAGTCTCAGCCCGGCGTCCGCCATGCCTTCGCTGTCGATGGAACCTCGGACCTGCTCGGCCTGCACTGCGGCGTTGCCATCGTTGCCGACACCTGGTGGCAAGCCAACACCGCCAGGAAACAATTGCGTGCCAAGTGGGACGAAGGCACCACCGCCCAGCAAAGCAGCGAGGGCTTTGCTCGCCGCGCCGAGGAACTTTCCAAGCAGCCGCCCGCCATCACCCTCCGCAGCGATGGAGACGCTGACAAAGCTTTGCAGTCTGCCTCAAAAACTGTCGAAGCCGCGTACACCTACCCCTTCCTCGCGCACGCCCCCATGGAGCCCGAAAACTGTCTCGCCCATTATCACGACGGCAAACTCGAATTCTGGTCGCCCAGCCAGACCCCTGAAAATGGCCGCCTGCTCGTCTCCAAAGTTCTCAATATTCCCCACGATGACATCATCGTTCACATGAAGCGTGCTGGCGGCGGATTCGGCCGCCGTCTCACCAACGACTACATGCTTGAAGCCGGCGCCATCGCCAAGCAGGTCGGCGTTCCCGTCAAGCTCCTCTGGACTCGCGAGGACGATTTTCACCACGATCATTATCGTCCCGCCGGTTTTCATTTCCTCAAGGGCGGCCTGGACTCCTCCGGAAAACTCGTCGCCTGGCACAATCACTTCGTCAGTTTCGGCGAAGGCAAGCAGTTCGCTCCCTCCGCGGGCATCCCCGCCAACCAATTTCCCGGCACCTTTCTCCAGGACTTTTTTTTCGGCGCCTCCCTCATGCCTCTCGGCGTTCCCACCTACGCCTTGCGCGCTCCCGGCAGCAACGCCTACTCCTGGGTCTTTCAATCCTTCACCGACGAGCTCGCCCACGCTGCGGGCAAAGACCCCGTCCAATTCCGCCTGGATCTTCTCAGCGCACCTCGCGTCGCCAGCGCATCGTCCTCTTCCAATCCCGGCGACGCGGATTTCGACGCGTCTCGCATGCAAGGCGTCCTCAAGCTCGTGGCCGAGAAATCCGCGTGGGGCAAGCGCACTCTCCCCAAAGACACCGGCATGGGCGTCGCTTTCCAATTCGCACATCGCGGCTATTTCGCGGAAGTGGTCGAGCTCCGCGTAGGTGAGAATAATAAACTGAAGATCAACAAAATCTGGGTGGCCGGCGATGTCGGCAGCCAAATCATCAATCCCATCAACGCCGAAAATCAAGTCCGCGGCGGCATCATCGAAGGCCTAAGCTCCGTCATGAACTACGAAATCACCATCGACGCGGGCCGCGCCGTCCAAAGCAATTTCCACGAGTATCCGCCCGTTCGGATGAATCAGGTCCCCGCCGAAATCGAAGTCCATTTTCTGAAAACCGACAATTCCCCCACTGGCCTCGGCGAACCCGCCTTGCCCCCGGTTCTTCCAGCCGTGTGCAACGCCATCTTCGCCGTCACTGGCAACCGCATCCGCTCCCTGCCGCTTGCCAAACACGGCTTCTCCTGGGCCTAGCATCACTCTCTTGCAGGGGCACGATGCATCGTGCCCCTCCTCGTCTGCCGCGCTTCAGCCCGGTCCCGCCTTATCCTCGTAAGCGGGCTCTGCGAGCGCCAGAGTAGGTCGACCTCTGTCGCCGACGCGGCTGCACAAACGCTACGCCATCTCGGGCCCATTTTCATCCTTCGTTGTGGTCCCCGGAGGGGACCATGATTTACTCGTACCGCAGCGCCACCAACGGATCCACCCGCGCCGCGCGCCGCGCCGGCAGGCAGCATGCCACCAGCCCGGTGATTAACAGCACGATCGGCACGCTCACCAGCGTCCACGGATCGTACGCCGACACACCCCAAAGCTGCGTCGCAATCACACGTCCGAGCGCGAGGCTCGCTATCAATCCGAGCCCCACGCCAATCCCCACCAGCCGCAGCCCCATTCGAATCACCATTCCCTGCACGTCCGAGCTTTCCGCCCCCAGCGCCATGCGAATTCCAATTTCTTGCGTTCGCCGCGCCGTCGTGTACGCCAGCACGCTGTACACTCGGATCGTCACCAGCACCAGCCCAATCGCGCCGAAAATCATCATCAGGAAAAATCCGAATCGCGGCCCCGCATACGAAAACTGGCTGATGTAACCTTCCAGCGTCCCGGTCAGTGTTAACGCCACATTCGCATCCGTCGCCCAGATTTCGTGCTCTATTGCATTCATCATCGCCAGCGGTTCGTTTGCCGTGCGCACCAGGATTCCCCGGAACGCCGATCCCGTCACCGTATACGGCACCCAGATTTCCGGCTCGGGTGGATCTTGCAGCCCCCGGTTCTTTGCGTCCGCCACCAATCCGATGATTTCGAACGTCGGCTCCTTCAGCGCGTCCTCAAACTCCGCGAGTTGCGCGATTCTTACCTGCCGCCCGATCGGGTTCTCATTTCCCAGATATTTCTTCACGAAAGTTTGGTTCACCACCGCCAGCTTGCGCGCTCCGTTCACTTCCGCTTCCGTAAAACTCCTTCCGTCCACAAATTGAATCTTCACCACGCCAAAATATCCCTCGCTGCACAGTTGGAACATCGCGTTCCATTTTTCCGCGTGCGTTTTTCCCGGAATTTCGATCTCGCTCGGAATTCCTCCATACGGAGGCAGTGTGCTCGTCTCCGTCGCTTCCACCACGCCTGGCAGTGCCTTCAGCCGTTGTAGCAATGGCCGGTAAAATCCCGCCACTTGGTCCGCCGTCTTATACCGTTCCACTGGCAGTGGCAGCCTCGCCACGAAAATATGGTCCGGTTGCAGACCCAGCTTTACGTCCCGCAAGGCCACAAAGCTCCTCATTAACAGCCCCGCTGTCACCAGCAGCATCAGCGAAAGCATCACTTCCAGCACCACCACCGCATTGCGCAGTTTCCCGTGACGGAACCCGCCGCTGATTCCCTTCCCGCTATCCCGCAGCGGATCGTTAATATCCTTGCGCGCCGCCTTCAACGCCGGCACCAGCCCAAACACCAGCGCCGTCATCACTCCCACTCCCAACGCAAACAGCAATACCGGTGTATTCAGGCGGATCACTGCTTCCGCCGGAATGATGTCCTGCGGCATCAGCGCTACCAGCGATTTCAGCCCGCCCCACGCCAGCAGTGTCCCCACTGCCGCCCCGCCAATCGCCAGGATCAGGCTCTCCACCAAAAGCTGCCGGATCAGTCTCCACCGGTTCGCTCCCAGCGCCGACCGAATCGCAAACTCCTTCTCTCTCGTGGTCGCCCGCGCCAGCAGCAAGTTCGCCACGTTCCCGCATCCGATCAGCAGCAACAATCCCACCGCCGCCAGTACGATATACAGCGTCGTCTTGAATCTCCCCACGACCAGATTCGTCAAGGATTCGATTTGCACCGAGAAGTGTTTCGGGTAATCCTTGGGGTACACCGTAGCAAGCCGCTTCGCCACCACCGTCAGATCCGCTTCCGCCTCCTTCATGGAAACGCCTGGCTTCAAATGCCCTAGCAGGAACCAGAACTTCGGGAACGCCCCGGCCACGACCTTGGCGGAGGCCGCCCGGCTCGGTTTCTCCGGAATCCACATGTCCGCGTCGCCCCAGCCGAACCGAGGCGGCATGATTCCGATCAGCGTCCTGGCCGTCCCATTCAAGACAAATGTCTTGTTCACGATCCCCGGATCAGCCCCGAACGATTTCACCCACACTTTATAGCGCAGCACGAACACCGGCGGCGCACCCGGCTCATAATCCGCCGGTTGCATCATTCGCCCATGCAGCGCCGACATCCCCAAAAACTCAAACGTTCCCGGCGTCACAAAATTCCCGTTAAAGCGTTGCGTCCCTTCACCGTTCCGGTACAGCACATCCGTTCGATCGTTCGCAATCACTCCGTCAAATACATGATTCTGCTCCACATAATCCAAAAACTCCGGCCCGCTGAACCCCGCCCGCCCTCCTGGCTCGCTCCGCTCTGTGTCATGAATCTGCACGGACATGTACCGCTGCGCATCCGGATACGGAAACGGCTCCATCAGGATGTTTTCTATCACGCTGAAAATCGCCGTGGACGCCCCAATCCCCAGCGCCAGCGTCAGGATCGCCACTACCGCAAACCCCGGCGTCTTCCTCAGATTCCGCAGTGCGTACCGGACATCCTGCCCCAACGTTTCCATTGTCCCCCCTCAACCATCTCAGTCCTCACCTTGCTTCGTGTACACGCCGGGTCTCAGCCCGGCCAGTCCCCGCATCCCAATCTATCTACGCATTCCTTCGTAATTTAGTTCGACGCCACCGCTCCCAAAAAGTTGCCAAATTGGCTAAAAACACTCTTCCAAACGGGGGAGAGGCGATCCTTTATTCACCTAGCAAGACGTGGGTCCCACGCGGCACGATTTTTCCCGAAAGTGTCCCGAATCGGATAGCTTTCCCACATTTCTTATCGCATCCTGTCCCCATGAGAATGAAAGACCTGACGCCCGCACAGTTATCCTCCGTCCCTTGTCCTACCTGTGGTGTCACTGCGGGGCAGCGTTGCCTGCTGCATTCAGGTGCACTGCGCTCCGAATTGCACATTGACCGGAAGCTCTCCGCGGCGGAGGCCATTGAAACGAAGAGATACCAACGCATACAATCCCTCGCCAAGCGCCCCGCGGGTGACCGCCCCTCGATCCGCTAGAACGCCTCTATGTAGCCTGCCCTTGCGGTTTTGTTCCTGGCAAGGGTTGGGATTTTTCTTCACCATTTTCCAATTTCAATTTTCTAATTTCCGCAGTATGCGCCGCCGCCCGTCCGTTTGATGTATGCTGGTGCGGATTTCCCCGAGTCAAGGATGGCCGGCCAATGCTGCGCAAATCCACCGCTCCGCTTTCTCTTGTCGTGTTATTGATGGCGATGGGCCATGCCAAGGCGGCGAACAGTCCCTCTCCGCGAATGGCAGCGATGATGTCGGCTTCGCTGCCAGATCAGACGCAACGCTTCATCGCCGTGAAGCACAAACTCGAAATTGTTGCAACGGACTTGCTCGCCGCGAGCCCTTCCGCAGGCCTCTTCCGCTCCACTGCGCGCTCACAGCAGACTGATCCGGCGAAGCCTGTTGTGGTACAGCCGGGTCCGCCGGGTAAGCCAAGCAGGACGTTGCCGCCGTCGACGAGGGCCACGCTGCCGCCGCGGTCGCGAGCGGATGCGGAGTTCATGCAGGGCATGATCATGCACCATTCGCAAGCGGTGGAGATGACGGCGCTGATTTCATCGCATACGGAGAACAAGGATCTGCGGCTGCTGGGGGCGCTGGCGGCTCGGGGAGAACGCGTGCCCATGGCGATGCCGGGAATGTCGGACATGGATATGTCGCGCGAACCGCTGGCTCTCATGCCCGGTATGCTTACGCCGGAGCAGATGAAAGCACTGCGGAAGGCGAAGGGCGCCGAGTTCGACCACTTATTTCTGACAGGGATGATTCAGCACCACGATGGCGCGCTGACCATGGTAAAGGATTTGTTCGACACTGCGGGCGCGGGGCAGGATGCCGATCTGTTCAACTTCGCGACGGATGCGGACAATACGCAGAGGGCCGAGATCAGGATTATGCAAGCTATGTTGGAGAAAAAATCGTTAGAGGAGAAAAGATGAACCGAGTGTCTGCCTTTCGTGTGGTGGGGACCGCGATTGCTTTATTTTTCGGTGTGAGCCGGATGCAGGGGCAGCAGCCTCCAAAGCCGCCGCCAGCCGCGGAAGAGGACGAGGACGAGAACCCGTTTGCTCCGGAGCCGGCTCCGACGCTGCCGGCGGGGATGACGGGGTCGGATGCGAACGATCCGCGCGCCAAGCTGACGCCGGGGCTATATGACGCCGGTGAAGCGTCGATGGGCATCAAGCACCTCGCGCTGCTCAAAAAACCTGACGCGTTTCAGCTGGGGGCCTCTGATCCCGATGATCCGAAGGTGCAGAAGATGCTTGGCCAACTCCGCGTGGGCAACGCCTCGAAGATGCCAAAGCCGATGCAGCTGGTGGTCGCGCAGCTGGCTTTCGGGAACTCGGACTTTGCGTTCCAGGGCAACCACCTGTTCCAGGGGAATTTTTATGGCCTGAGTATCTATGACATCTCCAATCCGGCGAACACCACGTCGCTGACTTCGCTGGTTTGCCCGGGCGGGCAGGGTGATTTGTCGGTCTACAAAAACCTGCTGTTCATGTCGGTAGAGATGCCGAATGGACGCCTGGATTGCGGCGTGGAAGGCTTTCCGGCGGATCCTCCGCCGCCCGCAGGGGAAGAAAAAAAGAAAAAAGCCCCGCCGCCAGCGCAAAAGGACCGTTTCCGTGGTGTGCGGATCTTCGACATTTCCGACATCAGGAATCCGAAGCAAGTGGCAGCGGTGCAGACGTGCCGTGGATCGCATACGCATACTCTGTTGATCGATCCGCACGACAAAGACAACGTTTACATCTACGTGTCGGGCACATCGTTTGTGCGTCAACCGGAAGAACTGGCTGGGTGCTCCGGTGAAAAGCCGGACAAGGATCCGGATACGGCGCTGTTTCGTATCGAAGTGATTAAGGTTCCGGTGGCTGCGCCGCAGGACGCGAAGGTGGTGTCCAGCCCCCGGCTATTTATCGATCCGCGGACGGGCGCGCTGAACGGCCTGAACAACGGTGGCACCCATGGCAAGAAGGGTGCGGAGAAGCCGGCGGACACGAACCAGTGCCACGACATAACGGTGTACTCGGCGATTGGCTTGGCCGCGGGCGCGTGCTCCGGAAATGGAATTGTGCTCGACATCAAGGACCCGGTACATCCGAAGCGTGTGGATGCGGTGAACGATCCGAACTATTCGTACTGGCATTCGGCTTCGTTCTCCAACGATGGGACGAAAGTCGTGTTTACCGACGAGTGGGGCGGCGGCTTGGGGGCGCGGTGCCGTCCGAACGACCCGAACAAGTGGGGCGCGGATGCGATCTTCCGTCTGAAGGACGACAAGCTAAGCTTCGCGAGCTATTACAAGCTGCCGGCTGCGCAGGGCGACACGGAGAACTGTGTGGCCCACAACGGCTCGCTGATTCCGGTCCCGGGCCGCGATATTGAAGCGCAGGCCTGGTACCAAGGCGGCATCTCCGTTGTGGACTTCACCGACCCGGCGCAACCCTTCGAGATTGCCTACTTCGACCGCGGGCCGATTGATCCGAAGATGCTGGTGCTCGGCGGCGAGTGGGCGGCATATTGGTACAACGGCTACATTTACGGTTCGGAGATTGCGCGCGGCCTGGACGTCTTTGAACTGACGCCGACCAAATTTCTGACCCAGAACGAAATCGACGCGGCGAAGGTGATTCGCGTGCCTGAGCTGAATGTGCAGAACCAACAAAAGATCGAGTGGCCTCCACAGTTGGTCGTGGCGAAGGCGTATGTGGACCAATTGTCGCGGTCGCAGGCTTTGCCGGCAAACCGAATCGCTGCCCTGCAGAAGGCGATCCAAAGCGCCGAGAGTTCGCACATGAGCCAGAGCAAGCTGGCGAAGTTGAAGCGCATGGCACCGTCATTAGAAAAGAGCGCCGCCATGGCGAAGAGCCCAGCTGACTCGGCACGGCTGCATGCCTTGGCAGATATCCTAAAGCATCCGTCAACGTAATAACATCACGCCGGCCCGCCGTAAGCGCGGTAGGCGCGTCAGACGTTAGCCCGGCGCATAAGCGCTGGGTTCGTGTGTCCAAATCCCAAGCGCCCTGGGCGCGACACATGTTGCGCGCCCCTTCTTTGGGGGTCGGACCTTTAGGCCCGACATAACGGAGCCTCCTCCGCCCCTGTCATCCCGACCGGAGCGGCCGGCTTTTTCCTCCGCTCGCGAACGCGAGCGCCGGCCGCGCACTGGAGGGATCTGCTTCGCTTCTTTTCATTCCGCCTGTTCATGACGGCCTCTGGCCCGCGTCGGGCTCGGGCGGCGCTTCTCAGAAAATCGAGGCATATCATGAGTCACACATCGACTAACTCCAATTCTGTCAACGAATCCCCCATCCTCGCCGCTTGGTCCGACAGCGGCTGCAAGCATCACACTCGCAAAGGCCGCTGCCGCATGCCCATCGCCGATCCGGGCACCGGACTCTGCTCCGACCATGCTCGCCGTCGGAGCAAACGCGACGAAGCCTCCAACCTCGCCGCCGAACTCGTCGCCGGTCTCTCCGAATTCAAGTCCGCTGTCCCCATCAACGATTTCCTCTCCCGCCTCCTTCGCTTCCAGGCGCATGACCGCATCCACCCCCGCCGCGCCGCCGTCATGGCCTACACCTGCAATCTGCTCCTCCGCACCCTCCCCGCCATCGAGCACGAGCTCCGCCCCCATGACCAAGACGAACCCCGGATCATCATCGACCTCCCTCGCCCCAGGCGCGATCCGCTCCCCAACGAATCGCCCGATCGGTCTGGCCAGACCTCATGACGCACACGGCCCATTCCGATTCCCGGACACGCAGGGGCGAACTTCACCTCGCACCATCTTCGGCTGCCTGTTCCGGGACATTTCAGGAAAGGATTTCATTCAGGGCAGAACTGCCCGCAAACCAGGGATACTGCGTACGAGAAGAGGCTACTTCTTGAATAGATCTTCGAAGGCCTGCCGCGCATCGTTGTGCCGCGGCGGCGCGGCAGGCGCGGAACCGGCAGCCGATGGCTGCGAATAGGAAGTCGGCGCAGTGTCCTTCTCGACTGTCGTGCGAAATTCGTAGAACTTGCAGTCGTTCTTCGCGTCCTTCGGCGAAATGCGCTCGGGAATCGGCTGCGTGCATTCAAACTGCGCGCCGGAATCGAAGAAGCGGCACTGCTTGCAGCAATGCAATTCCTGCTGGCACTTGGGACACGTTCCGTTGGGATCGAATCCCGGCGTCAGCACCGCCCCGCAGTTCGAGCAGCGCGCGCGCGTCACCGTTCCGACCATGCGCGGCGTCCGCGGCCCGAATTGATCCGCGCCGCGCGGCCCGCCCGAGGGCGGCTTGCGGTCGTGCGTTTTTTCTTTTTTCTCGCTTTTTTCCGCGTCGCGGTACCCGCGGTGACTGTACTTTCGATCCACAAACGCCTCCGTCCGCCAGTCTCGACGGACTGCAACGGCTACAACTTACGCTTTTGCGCTGTCGCGCTTGCCAACTTGGCTTTGTTCCAATCGGATTGCTACACTCGGCCGGACTGCGCAAACATTCCTTAGAGTTTCCTTGCAGAGTTGCGTACGTCCGGGAGCGGAAGATGGGTCCTTTATGTTTTTAGTCCTCTGGGAGTACGAAGTCAAGTCCGGCAGCGAAAAACAGTTCGAGGACGTATACGGCCCGGCCGGCGACTGGGCCCGTCTCTTTCGAACGGATTCGCACTACCGGGAAACCCGTCTCCTCCAGGATTCCTTTCGTTCAGATGTTTATCTCACGCTCGATTTCTGGACGTCCCGCGACTCTTACGAAAAATTCATCAGTGCTCATAAAGCAGAGTACCAGGCGATCGACACTCTCGGCGAAAGCCTCACTGCCAACGAGCGCCGCGTCGGCGCTTACGAATCGGTGGCTCCATGAACTGCTGCCAGTTTCCATTGACGCGAATCAGTTCTCGCCGCGAAGTGCGGCGTCGTGCGATTTTCCGAGCCACATGGCGACAAATCCGTCGGGCTCCAGATCCGGTTGGAGAAATTTCCGTGGCGCGCCGGCAACTCGCAGCACTGCTTCCGCTGCAAGATATCCGCTGCGCACTGCGCCTTCCATCGTGGCCGGCCAGCCCGTGGCGGTCCAGTCTCCCGCAAGAAACAATCCGCGCACGGATGTTTCTTGTTTCGGCCGCCAGCGATCCACTCCCGGTTCCGGCGAGAAAGTTGCGGCAGCTTCCTTTATGACCGTCGCTTTCACCAACTGCGCTTCGCGGGCGGTGGGCAGCGCGTGGCGCACTTCGCTGAGACAAAGATCAATAATTTCCTGGCGCGATTTCGGCAACAATTCGTATGACGCGCTGACCACTAATTGCAGGTACTGTCCTCCGTCTGTTTTATTTGCCCTGCCGTTTATGTCTTCATACAATTCTGTTTTGTTGAAAATCCACTGCGTCCTCGTATCGAGCAGGGTCACAAACGGTTCTTTCATCACCTGGCGGTCAAACCAGAAATGCACACCGGTGATGGGCGAAACTTTTATTTTGTCTAAGTTCGCGAGCGACGGATCACTCTGCTTCACGCTTTCCGGCAGCAATTCCGCGAGCGCGGTGTGCGGCACGGCGAAAACGTACGCGTCTGCGTTTTCTTCTTTTCCTTCATCGAAGCGCACGGCAGCGATTTCACCGTTTTCGATTTTCAAGCCGCGAACCGACGCGCGCAGATTCACTTCCCCGCCGCGCCGTTCGATTTCGGATTTGCAGCCGTCGTACAGGTTTGCGAGCGGCACCGCGGGAACTCCCATGCGGTATCCGGTGCGGTTCGAAAGGAATGCTTTCCAAAAGACATCCACGCCAAAGCGCGCGTCGGTGCGATCCAATTCTTCATCGAGCGCGCTCACGAGCACCACGCGCCAGAATCGCTCGATCGCGCCTTGTGTTTGTCCGCGCCTGCGCAGCCACTCCAGCATGGAGACTCCGCCATTTTCTTCGAGATCCGCGGGGTGTCCTTTTGCGCCCAAAATATCCAGCATCGCGCGCGCAATGGAAAGCTTGTCCAGCAGCGTAAGCGGAGCGAAAGCGGCGAAGGAGCCGGTCATGTGAAACGGGGCGGGAAGCATGCCGGCTTGCATTTCGCCGCGGCGGCCCTCGGGATCGAGAAAAAAAAGGCGGTCAAAGAATTTGATTTTGTCAGCAGAACCAACGCGCTTGTAAAAATCAGCGAGATTTGTGCAGCAACCGAGGGTCACGTGCTGGCAATTATCCACGTGCTCGCCGTCCGGCAACACGTAGGACGTTGCGCGGCCGCCAAGGAAGGGACGCTGTTCGAACAGGCGCACGCGCCAGCCGGATTCAGCCAGCGCGACGCCGGCTGCCAGTCCCGCCAGCCCGCCGCCGATCACGATCACGCTTTTCAAGAATATTCTCTTCCGTGTGGCGCGCGAAACGCGCCTTGGCGATGAACATCATTTTCTCAGCTTTCGAAAGGCGCACGCGCTCACCGAACACCGCGAAATCGAGCGACTCGATGCGTCCGAGAAGCGCACTGTATGTATGCACGAGAAGCCACAACGCGCCGCGACTGTCCTCATCGATCAATCCGAGCAAGGCACAGCCTTCTTCGTACAATTGCCAGGCGCGCTCGGATTCGAATCGCAGTAATTCGCGAACGCCGAGCGTTGCTTCGCCCCGGCCAAAATCTTCGGGCAAAACTCCGTAGCGCGCCAAATCTTCTTCGGGAATATAGATGCGCCCGAGTTTGCAATCTTCATGCACGTCGCGAATGATGTTGGTGAGTTGAAAGGCGAGACCGAGTTTTTCAGCGAGATCAAGAGCGCGCGCCTCGCGGAAGCCGAAGACATGAGTGCAGGTAAGGCCGACGGTGCCAGCAACGCGATAGCAATATTCACGCAGGCGTTCGAACGTCGGATACGCTTGGACGGTCAAATCCATTTCCGCGCCGCTGATGAGATCGTGCAGATAGCGCGCCGGCATTTTGTACCGCTGCATGGTATCGACGAGCGCGGGCAAAATGACGGTGCTGCCGCCAAGACTTGCGGCCGGGGACGCCACTGCGGCGTTGCCGTCGAAGAGTTGCGCTTCACCCGTGATGGCTTGATCCAAGGCGGCGCGCCATTTCGCGAGGCCGCGCTGTTTTGCGGCGAGATCGGCGCCTTCGTCGGCGACATCGTCAACGAGGCGCATGAAAGCATAGAGCGCAGCGAGGGCATCGCGTTTCGAATTGGGGAGCAAGAAAAAAGCAGCGTAAAAATTGCTGCGGGAAGCGCGAGCGATGCGATGGCATTCGGCGTAGGAATCTTCGAGCACTACGCGCGTTTCGGGCACGCCCTCTTCCGCCCGCAATGTGACGGCAACTCTCCCGGGCTTCTCCGGCTTCCGATCCAAGCCGGCCAAATACGCGAGCATGGCGCGTCCCAATAAACCTGCCTGCTTCACCTTGCTGATGGCCGGGCGATTGTGAAGCGTGTCGAAGCCCATGGCTTCAATGGCGTCGAGGACAGCCACGCCGCCGCGGCTGAACATTTCGAGGTCGATGCTGAGGCGGCCGTCCACCATTTTTGCTAGGGGCATGCCCTCGGCGAATAATTCTCGCGTGCGCGCAATCAAATCTTTCATCAAGCGGACATACCGCTCATCGAAGCGGCGCTCGACGATATCGTTTTCGGTGAGGCCCAGCGCGGCGGCGGCATCGAGCGGAATGTAAATGCGGCCTTTTTCCAAATCGCGCGAAACGTCCTGCCAGAAATTCGCGAGCTGGAGCGCGGTGCAGGTGGCGTCAGAAAGACGCTGGCGTTGCTCGTCGCGATATCCGCACAAATACAGCACCAGCCGCCCGACGGGATTCGCCGAGTACACGCAGTAGAGAAGCACAGAATCCCAATCGGGATAGCGCTTGACGGTTTGATCCTGCCGGAAAGCTTTCAGCAAATCCGCGAAGGGCTGTTTGGGAATATCCTTCGCGACGATAGTTTCGCGCAGCGCGACGAAGACCGGGTGTGACGGCTTTTCTTCGTAACACGCATCCAGCTCATGCTCCCACCAGCGGAGCAATTCGAGCGCGCGTGTCGCGTTGGGGACTTCGTCGCCGAGATCGTCGGCCCAGCGGCAATAGGCGTATACGTTGTAGAAATGCTGATGGAGGTTCTTCGGCAGCAGCCAGGACACAACGTTGAAATTTTCGTAGTGATGCGTGGCGAGCCAGCGGGTGTATTTCTGCGCGGCCGCGGGAGAGCAGCCGGGATTCGGGGCGTGGCGGGTGATGTCAATTTCGCCGGGGAGCAACATCAGAAGAGAGATTCTCCTCGTGAAGAGCGCTCACAATGATCGGCGGGATTCGTGCGCACGTGAAAACTACGGCCGGACCGCGAGCTTGATTTCGCCGCTGCGCGACTTCATGCGTTCGAAAGCCTGCGGCAAGTCCGCGAGACGAATTTCCTCGGTGACGAAGTCGTGCGCGGAGATATCGCCGCGGCGGATGGCTTCGAGCGCTTCGCGGATAAAGCGCGGGGTATGGTGGAACGGCGAAATCAGCTTGAGTTCCGAATAATGGATGGCGGCCGGCTCAATTTCCACGCGCGTGGTGGAGGGCAGGCCGCTGAAGAAATTCACGACACCACCGCGGCGCACCATGGTGAGAGCCTGTTTCCACGTAGCGGGATTTCCCGCCGCTTCCACAACCGAGTCCGGTCCCAACTGGTCTTCCGTCAGGGCCTTCACAGCAGCGACAACGTCGGGGGTCTCCGTCACATTGATCATGGCGGTTGCGCCGAGATGCTTGGCAACCTCCAGAGGGGCCGCGCGCCGCGCCAGAGCAATAACGCGGACGCCGCGCCGGGAAAGCATGCGCACAAACATCAAACCGATGGGCCCGCAGCCGATGACGGCCGCCGTGTCTCCCGCGCGCACTTCCATCTCATGGATTCCGCGAAGGACGCAGGCGAGCGGTTCCGCGAGCGCCGCGCTCTGGTCATCCACGGAATGGGGCACTTCGAGCATGTTTTCGACGACGATGCGGCCGGGGATGCGCATGTACTCGGCGTAAGCGCCGTTGTTGAAAAGCAGATCGTCGCAAAGATTTTCCTGGCCGCGGCGGCAGTGATAGCAGCGCAGGCACGGCGCGGAGTTCGCGGCGATCACGCGCATGCCGATGCGCCAGCGGGGATCCACGCGCTTGCCCACGGCGACAATTTCGCCAACCAGCTCATGGCCGAAAATGGCGGGCGGCTGGATCATTTTCGCGTGGTAACCGCGCTTCCAGACTTTCAGGTCGGTGCCATCGGTGAGCGCCAGACGGACGCGAAGCAGCACCTCTTCCGCCGCAAGCGCCGGCACGTCAATCTTCTCAATGCGAAGATCTTCACTGCCGTATAACACGGCTGCCATCATTTTCGACGGCACAGAAACGTGCGCTACAGCAACTCTCACATCGTCACCAACTTCCGGCTTCTTCGGCGTTGTCGTGCTCATGCGTGGGTAACCAATATTTTCAGCGACTCCGCAGTCGGCTTCACGGCCAGATCCAAGCCCTCCTGGATTCTAGCCAGTGGAAAGCGGTGCGTCACAATCTCCATGACGGGCAGTTTCTTGTTCAGCACCAGATCCGCCGCTGCCTGTTGGATGTCCACCGCGGCACTATAGCTGCCCAAGATTTCCTTTTCGTCGATCCCTATTGCTGATGCTGGAAACTCGATCCTGGTTACAGGGTCGTTGGCGGCAAACAGCAGGACGCGCCCACCGGGCCTTGCCGCTGCCAACGCTTCCACGACAACGGAAGGATGCGCCACCGCCACCAAAACCGCATCGGCACCCCGCCCATCGGTTCGGGCCTTCACTTCTTCTACAAGCTTACCACTACTGGGGTCAAACGACTCTAAAGCTCCCAGAGTTAAGCTTTTGGCGCGGCGGACGGCCATGGGGTCGCTGGTGTAGAGCTTCGCACCTTCGAGGTTGGCGACCATGAGCAATTGGAGGCCGATGGGGCCGCAGCCGATGATTAGAACTGTTTCGCCCGCCGTTACGCGGGCTTTTTGGACGGCTTTGACAATCGTGTTGATGGGCTCGATGAAGGTAGCTTCCTCAAATGTGACGTTGTCGGGCAGCGCGACGATTCCCTGCTCCGCGACCCAGGGCATGGCTTTGACGTATTCGGCGAAGCCGCCGCCGTTGGGAGTGAAACCGGCGGTGAGGCCGGTGGTCTTGTATTGCTTGCATTGCGAGAAGAGGCGGCGCCCACAATAGAAACATTTGCCGCAAGGGATGTGATGAAAGCTCATGACGCGGTCGCCGAGTTTCCATTGGGTGACGCCGCGGCCGACGGCGACGACGGTGCCGGCGAGTTCGTGGCCGAGGATTTGGGGCGGGGCGACGTAGGCATGGTAGATTTTTTTGATGTCGGTGCCGCAGATGCCGCAGGCGGCGACTTTGATGAGGATTTCGCCGCCAGCGACTTCGGGGACGGGGACTTCCTCGACGCGGACGATTCCTTTTTCGCGGTAGACGCCGGCGCGCATGGTTTTGGGGATGGGACCGAGGGTGCGGGAGGCTTCGAGGGTTGTACCGGTCCGGCTCATTGGGCGGCCACCTCACCGAATGCTGACGCTGCGATCTTTCCCTGGTCCCGCGCAAGCGAGGGAATGAAATCGTCCAGAAAGTCGGCAAGATTTGAAATCGCTTTGCGGCTGCGCTGAGCAAAAGAGAAAAGGCCGGGAATTCGGCCGGGTTTGCTAGCGAGTTCACGAACCAAGTGCTTAACGACTAGGTGGCCCTCGCGGTCGGTTACCTTGCTAAAATCGATCGGCAATACCTCATCCGAACTGTCACTCACCGCACGGACTGCAATCGCCGGAACCTGAGCGCCACTCGCCATCGTCAAAATAAAATAACTCTCCATATCGACTAGGTCCGCGAAAACCCCCATAGTCTGTTTGGCACTGGTTTCGCCTACGATGTGGTTCCATGTCATCAGCTTGTGTGCAACCTTCGCGCCACAATTTTTTGCAACTTGTAGAGCATACCTATTACTTCTGATTTTTGAATCATTCTGGTAAGAGCCTATTTCCGTAGCGGCTACCACATCGCCAGCGTGCCACTCTGGCTTCAGTCCTCCCGCCAGACCAGTGGAAACACAGAACTCAGGATTGGCAGCAAACAGCACACGCAAACCGTCTCTGGCAGCGTTGTAAAGCGAATTTTCCCAACCCATTCCGGTCAACAATACATCCACTGTAATCCCACCCAACTCAGCTTGGTAACTCAAAAGGGATTTTGAAATCTGCGGTACGTCAATCAGTTGGCATTCAAAATTGTGGCGTCTACGCCAGGGGGCGAATTCGGCTTCGACGGCGAAGGTAACTAGGATGCGCATGGTTGATTCCCAATGGCGGCGTAAAGGCGCCGCTACAAATTCAGATGCCGGGCTAAAGCCCGGCGGCTACAAAGTCAAAAGCACCGGTCTGAAGACCGGCCATTACTTTGCCGCATCGAGCAGCAGCGATGCTGCGCCTCTACAAAGTCGTTCGCGCTGCGTGGGCACAGGCTAAAAGCCTGTGCTACCAAAACCTAAGCGGCGGCGCGGGCCATGCGCCTGGTGCGGCTTTTGGCGATGTAGCCGTTGGCTTCGTACCAGCGCACGGCGCGTTCGAGCGCAGCGGCGACCGGGCCGGCCTTGAAACCCAGTTCGCGCTGCGCGCGAGAACAATCCACGAACATCATGTGGCGCGCGATTTTTACGCCTTCGACCGGAATGCCTGGTTCGCGCCCGAGGAGCCGCGAGAAAACCGTACTGGCATAGGCTACACCCAGGGCGAGACCGTGGGGAATTTTCAGTTTGGGCGCGGGCAAACCGGTAATCTTCGAAAGCGCATCGAGCATCTGCTTCAGCGTGAGATTTTGCCCACCGAGCAAATAGCGTTCGCCGACTCTTCCTTTTTCCGCGATAAGCAGGTGGCCGGCGGCGCAATCTTCGACGCCGACAAAATTGAGGCCGGTCTCGACATAGCCGGGCATTTTGCCGTTCAAGAAATCGAGGATGATTTTTCCGGTGGGTGTGGGCTTCCAGTCCCAGGGGCCGACAGGCGTGGTGGGCATGGCGACGATCACGGGGAGTCCGTTTTTCGCGGCGCCGAGGGCTTCCTTTTCCGCGAGCCATTTCGAACGCTTGTAATGGCCAACCATCTCTTCGAGCCTGGCGTCCGTGAACTCATTAGAATGCTGGGGACGGTCGACGGCGATAGTGGCGACGGTGCTGGTATAGATGAGCTGCTCGACGCCGGCGCGCTTTGCGGCATCCAGAAGATTTTTTGTGCCGCCGACGTTCGAATCGTAGATGTCCTGCTCGCGCCTGGCCCACAGGCGGTAATCCGCGGCGACGTGGAAAACGCGCTTGACGTCTTTCATGGCACGATCGAGTGAGGCGGGATCGCGCAAGTCTCCGGTGACATATTCGAGCGAGAGATCGGCAATGGCGCGATTGGTGCTGGAGGGGCGCATGAGCACGCGGACATCATCGCCGCGCGCGACGAGCTGGCGCGTTACGTGACTGCCTAAAAATCCGGCCGCTCCTGTGACCAGCGTGGTCATGAGACGCGGATGCTTTCTTCGCAAGCCTGGACAGGCGGCGTTTCGGTGGCGGGAGAGTGGGCCAGTTCGCTCGTTTTCGAGGCGGAGAGGAGTTCGCGCTCGACGTGCCCCGAGAGCCAGCGCCATTGTGCATTGGGAATGAGGTTTCGGACCTCGTGGGCTTTGCGCGAGGCAGGATCGCCGGTAGTGGCGACGGTGATCATCCAGCCATCGACATCCGCGGCGGAAAGAATCCCGGAGAGAGCCTGGAGGCGCGAAACGTCTGAATCTTCGCGAACAGGCGAATGGATGGCAGTGAAGAAACCGGAGAGTCGGGCGGCGCGGAGACCGTCGAGCGCCAATTCGAATGCGCCCGGATTGTGAAGTTTCGGTCCGGCTGAGGGCGGAGGACCGTCCGAGCGAATGGTCAGAAAGAGTTGCGGCACGGGCTGGAACTCGTGAATGCGGCGGCGCAGCAGCGTGCCGCATGTTTCGAGAAATATGAAGCGGCCGCCTTGCGCGATGGCGCGGACCAAGTGCGCGATTCCGGGATGCTCAAGAGGCTCGCTTCCGCCGATCCAGAGAATGGGCGCGGCACTGACAAGGAGGCCGCGAATTCTTTCATGCGATATGGGATGAGGGGAACCGGCGTGCAAAACCTCTGCGGCGTCGACAAAATCGACTAAAGGCGTTGGCCGGGCGCCACGGAAAATCCCCGCGATGCGAGCTTTTGCAAGTTTTGCGGAGAGCAGCGCGGGGAAGCGCATGCGGATTAAAACCCGCTGCGCAGCCGGAATTCGCTGGGCTGGAACTTGAGGGCGGCGTAGTCCTCGGCGCGACGCGCCTGATTCGAATAGCGAGCGAGAGCGTAGACCGGGAAGGAATTCCGGTAGAGGTGATACTTCAGATAGAAGACGCCCGGGAAGCCGGTGCCGGTGAAATCCGGCTCGCTCCAGGAGCCGTCCTCCCGCTGCTGGTGGACGAGATAGGAAACGGCTTTGGTGACACTGGGATCGTGGAGGTCGCCGCCTGCGAGCAAACCGATGAGGCCCCATGCGGTTTGCGAAGCGGTGCTTGGGCCCTGGCCTTTTGTGAGCGGCTCGTCATAGCTGCGCAGGGATTCGCCAAAGCTGCCGTCGGGCTTCTGCACGGTGCGAAGCCAGGTGACGGCGCGCTGGCAATAATCGCACGTTGCGAGAGAAACGGTCTCGAGCGCGCGGAGAACTCCGCTGCTACCGTAAATGTAGTTCACGCCCCAGCGGCCGAACCAGGAGCCGTCTGCGGATTGATCTTTGAGAAGAAATTCTACGGCGCGCTGGATGGCGGGATGCTCGGCGGGCCAACCGAAACGGCCAAGGCATTCGACAACGCGGGCGGTGACGTCGGCGGTCGAAGGATCGATCATGGCGTTGTGGTCGGCGAAGGGAATGTTGCAGAGGAAGCCGCGGTCGTTGTCGCGATCGAAGGCGCCCCAGCCGCCATCGCGATTCTGCATGCTGAGAAGCCACTGGATGCCGCGGCGAATGGCGCCTTCCATGCGGGTCAGATCGGGATATTTTACGCGCTGGAGCGCCATGAGGACGAAGGCGGTGTCGTCGACGTCGGGATAAAAATCGTTGCGGAATTCGAACGCCCAGCCGCCGGGCTCGGCGTCTTTGTTTTTGATTTGCCAGTCGCCGGGGCCGAGGACTTGCTTCGAAAGCATCCAGTCCGCGGCTTTGACCAGCGCGGGATGATCGGGGGGAAGTCCGGCTTCCTCGAGCGAGACCATGGCGATGCAGGTGTCCCAGACCGGCGAAACGCAGGGCTGCATTCGAATGGTGTCGCCGTCTTCGATTTCGAAGCGGGAGAATTCCTTGATTTCGCGCCAGGTCAGCGGATCGTCCGGGCTGTGACCGAGCGCCATGAGCGCGAAGATGGAATTCATCATCGCGGGGTAAATGGCGGCGAGGCCTTCGGTGCGTTCGAGGTGATCGAGCATCCAGGATTTTGCTTCGCGGAGGGCGCGCTGGCGAAGCGGCTTCCACGGGAGTTTCTCGTAGAGTTTCAGGCCGCGGTCGAGCGCGAGGAAAACATTTTTCCAGGAGAGGAGCTGCTTGCTCCAATCGAAGGCGGCGTCCTTGTGGGCTAGATTCTTGAAGAGTTCATCGACGCGGGCGCGCTCGGGTAAGCGCCAACCGGGGCGCAGGGCGCACAAGATGGCCATGGGAATGACGATGCCGCGCGTCCAGGAGGACATTTCGTAGATGTTGATAAAGCACCAGTTCGGCAGGAGCATCAGCTCGACGGGAATGGCCGGGACGAGCTCCCAGCCAACGGCGCCGATCAGCGCGAGATAAAAGCGGACGTAAGAATTGGTGTGCTCGAGGCCGCCGAGGCGATGCACCGTTTTGCGCGCCTGCACCATGTGCGTGGAATCCGTCGAGTCGCCGGCGAGCTTCAGGGCGAAATACGCTTTGCAAGTGGCGTTCAGTTCGGAGGGGCCGCCGGGGTAAATGCTCCAGCCGCCGTCGAGCAATTGTCGGCTGCGAACGTAGTTGGCGAGCTTGGCGATGCGCTGCGGCTCGGCTTTACCCAGAACGAAGAGATAGTAAATGTAGTCGGATTCGAGGGTGGTGTCGGCTTCGAGCTCGCCCTGCCAGTAGCCTGGTTCTGCCTGAAGAGAAAGCAGGTGATTGGCGCCGCGCTCGATGGACTTTTCCAGGCGCGCCGCCCAATCTTGCTCGTGCAGCGGCATGGGCGCCGGCGCGACGGGAATTTCTTCTCCCATTCGAACAGAAGAGGCCATGAACGCTCCCCCAGAGCGCAACTGCGAACCAGTGAGATGTCGAAGGCCGTCTGACGCACCGCAAATGCGATGCAACTGCCCGTTCCGTGGCACTTCCCGGAATTTGGGGCGATGCGGTTAAACTTCGAATAACACCAGTACTACTAGATTATCGCCGCCTCTTGGCTGATGGTCAACGGCTAAGATGCCGCGCGGCGACGGCTTGTTGTCAAAGCGAAACGCCCGCAGGGGCTTCCAAGACGCGCTGGACCAGGACGTGAAGGGGGCCGGGAAGGGGTTCGCCTTCGCGTTGGATCACGGATGGTTTTTCCTTCAGCAGGCGGGCTGGAAGTTTCGTCCAGGCCGGCGTTGCCGCTGGGGGCGGCTCCGAGGAGGAGCGAAAAACCAGGGCGTCGGCGCGGTCGAGCGCGGCGCGGGCCGAGTCCTTGAAATCTTCTTTGGCGGGGTCGAGCACCGCGATGTAGAGGCTCGGTCTCAAGAACTGCAGTAAAGAATTGCTTTCCACGATGAGCGGCGGCGGTTCCGTTTCTGCATTACGCAGAGTTTCTTGCAACGCGGTTCGGAGGAGCGGAAGGCCTTCCGCAAGAAAGCCTTGCTTGGTTCGCAGCCAAAACGATCGCTGGGCGCCCGCTGCGAGAAACCGCGCGCTGTCCGTGCCGGAGTCCGATTGCATTTCCCAGTTGATGGCGCAGACATGCTCCGTCGGGGCGCAATCGCAATTGTCGCCATTCTGAGCGCAGACGCCGTGGCCGTATTGCGTAATTTTTCCGGCGATCCAATGGGCGTGCGGGAATGCGGCGATCACGTCGCAGACGAGTTGCGTCTTGCCAATGCTGCGGGTGTGCCCGCCGATGACGATTACGCGCCAGTGTGGCGAACCGTTTTTACTACTTGGCGCCAAGTTTTGCCTCTAACTCTTTGATGCGCGCCGCGAGTGCCGGGAGCTGTCCATACCACGCGTAGAGCTCCTTGAACTTTTCCAGGGGACGAGCGGGCGTGCCCCAGACAGTCTCGCCCGTTCGAATCGTTTTTCCTCCGAGGATGCCGCTCTGTCCGCCGATCACCGAATTATCTTCCAATTTGCAGCGCTCGCCGAAACCGGCTTGCCCTCCCACGACGATGTGCTTGCCAAAGGTGCAAGAACCGGACAATCCCGCCTGCGCGGCAATCACGGTGTGCGCGCCAACCTGGCAGTTGTGGCCAATGTGGACCAGGTTGTCCAGCTTCACGCCTTCCGCGATGCGCGTATCGTCGAGCGAGCCGCGGTCGATCGTGGTGTTCGCCCCGATTTCGACGTCGTCACCAATCTCCACGATTCCGGCTTGCGGAAATTTCCAGTATTTGCCTTCGCCCGGCGCGTAACCAAAACCGTCCGCGCCGATCACCGCGCCGGAATGAATCTCCACGCGATGGCCGACGCGCACGCCGGCGTAAAGCGTGACGCGCGGATGAATTCGGCAATTTTCACCGACCCAGCATCCCGGTCCGATCACGGAGTGCGCGCCGATTTGCGTGCCTGCCCCAACATGCGCGTCTTCGCCGATCACAACGTACGGACCGATGCTGACGCCCGGTGAAATCCTCGCCAGGGGTGCAACAATGGCTGTCGCATGGATTCCTGTGGCGATCGGTGGGCGACCGAGCAACAATTCCGCCGCCTTCGCGAACGCTACTTTCGGATGCGGAGTGCGCAGCACCGTCTTTCCGGGCAACGCTACGCCCTCGCCGGCAATCGCGCAGAGCGCGGCGGAAGCTGCAGCGCGAGCGGCATGCTTCGCCCTTTCCACGTAGATCAAATCGCGCGCTCCAGCCCTTTCGGGCGACGCGACACCTGCCACTTCCAAGCTGCCATCGCCTTCGAGCGTGGCGGCAAGAGATTCCGCTAATTCCTTCGCCGTTCGTTTCATCATCAGCCTCACGAAAAATCGTAGACGGGTGGCTCGCCTTTCGGCCGGACACTCCACCTGCCATGCACCCAAACCCATTGATCCGGATATTTCCGAATAATGTCTTCAATTACCTTCGTGAAACGCTGCATATTTTCCCGGATGTCGCGCTCCGCATCTCCCGTTCGAATCAGTTCCATTGCTGGCTCAAACCTTAATCGATACTTTCCGATGCTCTCATCCCAAACTGCATAGCCGGGCACCACGGCCGCATCGGTGTGCAGAGCCACACGGGCGATGCCGGTGGTGGTGCTCGCGGACTTCCCGAAAAAATCTACAAAAACGGCTTCATCCAGCATGGTGTTCTGATCCGCCAGGACTCCGATGGTGCCGGCGTCCTTTAGAATCTTTAGCATCACGCGCGCCGATTCATTCTTGAAAATCGCCCTGTTCCCTGAAGTGCAGCGGTAACTATTCACCAGAGCATCGATTCGCTGATTGTCCAGCGGCCGCGCCATGAAATGGAGCGGGTAGCCATAGAGAGCGTGGGCAAAAGAAGAGAGCTCCCACGCTCCGATATGCCCCGTCAGAATGAGGACACCCTTGCCCTGCTTTCGACCGTCGACGAAATTCTCGTTGCCGTCGAGCACGACGATTTCTTCGATATCTTCCCTTGAATACTTCGGAAACCGCGCAAACTCGGCGGCCATCCATCCCAGATTGCGCACCATACCCCGGATTACGGCATCGCGTTGGGCCTTAATCCACTCCGGGAACGCAATGCGTAGATTCGTCTCGGCGGTTTTCCTAAGTTTCGGCGACAGCGCGTACAAAATGCCGGCCACTCTTGCGGCGAGCCGCCGTGCCAAGGGCCTGGGCAGAAACCCTAGCCCCTTCAAGAGGAGCCAGACCGTCGCATATTCGAGCCAATCCTTCATTAGGTGACCAAGTTCTCGTGAGTTTGCCGCAGAGCGACAGTATGCAAGAGGTCCGTCGCAGGAAGATAGTGGTTCAATGTTAGACTCAGCTTTCCGTGACCGAAACAACCGCTCCCATCGCTGTGGACCAGCGCACCAGCACCGCCGCCCGCATCGGCTGGGCGATTCTGATTCTCGCAACGCTGTATATCTGCTATTTCAGTCATCTTGGGGCGATTGGTTTTGTGGGGCCGGATGAACCACGTTATGCGTGGATTGCGCGGGACATGGCGGAGACGGGCGATTGGGTTACTCCGCGGCTGTATGGAAAACCGTGGTTCGAAAAGCCGCCGCTCTTTTACTGGGGCGCGGCGCTGTGTTTCAAATTTTTCGGCGTGAGCGAAGCGGCGGCACGATTGCCCAGCGCTATTTCCGCCTTGCTCGCTACTCTCGCGCTGGCCTGGCTCGCGTTCCGCCTTTATGGAGCAGAAACCACGCGCTGGCTGCTGCTTCTCCTGCCTACCACTGTCGGAATGATCGGTTTTTCGCACGCCGCCGCGACAGACATGCCCTTCAGCGCGATGCTCACGATTGCCATGGTGTGCGCCGCGGTCGTGCTGGGCCTCACGCGAAGCGAAAAATCTCCCGTCCTTCCGCTAGCACCGTGGCTTGCCTGGGTCCTGTTCGGGTTTTTTCTCGGGCTCGCGGTTCTCGCGAAAGGCCCTGCGGGCATCATTCTCGTGGGCGGCGCTGTCTTTTTCTGGGCGCTCTTCACCAAGCGCTGGCGCGACGCCTTCCGGCTGTTTCATCCCGTCGCGCTCGCCTCGTTTTTTGCGACGGCCCTGCCCTGGTACATCTTGTGCGCCCGGCGCAGTCCCGACTTCTTCCGCATCTTCATCGTCGAGCACAATTTCAAGCGCTACCTGACGCCCGAATTCCAACACATCCAGCCTTTCTGGTATTACGTCCCGATTCTGCTTCTCGCTTTCCTCCCCTGGACGCTTGGATTCCTCGTTTGGTTTTCCAAGAGCAAGCAAATAGACAAGGGGCCAGTTGCGGTTGGGCAGCGAAATTCCTTCTTCCTCAGTTTTGGGCTCTTTCCTCTGCTTTTTTTCAGCATTTCGCGTTCGAAGTTGCCAGGATACATATTGCCCGCAATGGCCCCTCTCACCTGCCTGCTTGTAGCCCGAGTCGCAGAAGCAGTCCACCTGAACAACCGCAATAAACAAATGACGCTTCTGCTTCTTGCGCTGACTTCGTTGGGGCTGGGCATTGCCGGCGAGCAATTTGCCTCCCATCGAATTCTCGGGCAGGATATCCTTCCGGCCCCATGGACCGGCGCAGTCTGGTTACCACTCCTTTTCGCCGGTGTCGTTGCAGCCATCTTCGTGGGCCTTCGCCGAGATATCGTGTCGCTCTGCGTACTACAGGTTGGCGTGCTTCTCGCGATCTTGGGTCTCGCCCGTGGCTTGGTTCGAATGGATTCTCAATTGTCGGCGAGGGGCGTAATCGAAGTCGCACATGTTCCATTGCAATCCGCTCCAGCCAACAAACTCTTCGTGCACGACCTAACTCGCGGAATGCGGTACGGCCTAAACTTCTATCTCCGTCGTGAAATCCCGCAATGGAGGCAAGAATCTAAGGTAGGAGGATTGGTATTCACATCATTGAAAGGACAGCAAGAGCTGAAGGCAGCTGGTTATTCCTGCAAGCAGCATATCGTCTACCCTGCTGCAATCCTCTGCGATGAAAAGCGTGACGATTCTAGCGGACAGCCTTCCCCGTAGCGGGCAACTTCAGCAGGAAAAATGAGACGACGCGGTTTTCGTAGGTGCGCTTATCGTCATCGTTCAAGCCGACAAAATTTCCGTGGGCAATGATGGCCTGCTCGCGCGGCTCGGGGGCCTTCAAGAAAAGTTGAAGGGTAGCCGCGGCGAGCTCCGGGTCGTCGAGCGCTTGAATGTAGAGCGTGGGGACACCGGCCAAAGTGATCAGCTTCCGCGAGAGCGGCGGATCATCGCGGTGTTTGTAGTTCAAGAATTCAAAGCTGAGCTCGGCGGAGCGCACCATAAACGGAAACCCGCCCAGGCCGTTCCGCTCGACGCCGACTTTCACCATCTGACTTGGTTCGTCGTAGACAGAATCCAGAACCAGGGCGCGTATGCGCTTGTCGTTTTCCGCAGCACCCAACGCCGCGTAGGCGCCGAGGTTATAGCCCCAAACACCGAACCGTTGAGGGTCCACATCGCTCCGCGCAGCTAACGTCTCGATCGCCGCGCGCAGCTCGTCGGCCTCGCGGTAGCCAAGCGTAGTGAGCCCTGGGTTTCCGCCATGTGCCGCAAAATCAAAAACAAAAGCGTTGTACTGATGATCCTGCAGGGCGGAAACGAGCGTCAACAGCTCGCCGCGGCTCGATTCGTATCCGTGACACAAGAGGATGGTCGGCGCGCCGCGCAGTCCGGGGAAAAACCAGCCCTCCCGGGATCCCAGCCCCGGCACGATAAACGAAATAATTTCCGGCCGGCCCGGAAAGCTGGCCATGTTGATTTCGCTGCTGGTGCGCTGCGGCTTCACAATGCGGTACACGAGGAAACCGGCAATGGCCGTGGTGGCGAGCACCGCAAAAAACACCACCGCCAGCAGGGCCATCAATAGCTTCGTGTACCAGCGGGATGGGTAGCGAAATTCGTAAAGGATCTGCATTCGTGGTCTGCGAAATTGGTCCAGCGGACGAAGCCGCTCATTCCTTCAACATTTGATACAGATACAGTAATCGCATCGTAGCATATTTCTTATGATGGCCCCGCGGAAGCGCTACGCTTTGTGTCGGGTTTTGTATCGCCTCCCGCGGGCCCGCACCGCAGGGTCCCGCCGGAATCGGCTATGATAGACGCCGCGCTGCAGGGGCCGCGCTGCCCGCTACCTGTCCATGAACATCGTCGATTTGCGCCAGACCACCGTCCGCCAGATTGAGCCGCTGCTCGAAGAAGAGGCCCGCCACTGGCACGACGAATTGCATTGGGACTACCGCGGTGCGCTCGAGCTGATCAAGCGCTTCCTGGACGCCCACGCGCTCGCCGGTTGCGTGGCGTTTGAAAACGGCTCAGCCGCCGGGTACTCGTTTTATGTCCTGGAAGAGCAAAAGGGACTGATCGGCGGGCTCTACGTTTCGTCAAAATTTCCGCAAACGGAGATCGGGCGCCGGTTGCTGGAAGAAATGCTCTTGTCCATGCGCGGGCTCCCGCATCTGGCGCGCATCGAAGCCCAATTGATGCCTTTCAGCGGCCCGGTGGACACGCCGCTGCTCGACCAAGGCTTTCGCCTGTATACACGGCAATTCATGCTGCTGGACTTGCAGAAGTTGCAGGAGACGAAGCCCGGGGCCTCGGCGGGCATGCGCCTGACGCGCTGGAGCGACCGTTACTTCGAGCCTTGTGCCAAGTTGATCTATTTGGCTTACGCGAATCACGTCGATGGCGAGATCAACGACCAGTACCGGAGCCGCGCGGGCGCGCTAAAGTTTTTGAAAAACATCATTCTGCTGCCCGGCTGCGGTCAGTTTGTACAGGGAGCCTCGTTCGTTCTGCATCAGCCCGGAAGCGATGAGCTTGTGGCCGCAGTATTAACGAGCGAAGTCTCTTCCGGCGTTGGGCACACCACGCAGATTTGCGTCCAGCCCGGCTATCAAGGCCACGGTCTCGGCCGCATGCTCATGCAAACTTCCGCGGAAGCGCTGCGCTCGATGAAATTCAGGGAATTGACGCTGACGGTCACGTCGGAGAATCACGCCGCCGTGCAATTGTACGAAAAGCTGGGCTTTCACACGATCAAGTCTTTTACCGCTGGCGTCTGGCCGCGCTGATGACACGATTCGAAGCACGAGGTCACTTCACCGGAGTCAGACTTTGCTTCCGTGCCTGCTCGAATTCGTCGCCGGGCACCCACCCGGCAAGTTGTGGCAGCGTGGCGGCACTAAACCCCAGCACGAACCCAAATCTTGCAATCACGGCATCGCCGGTGAAGTCCATTTCGGGTTTGTACTCGTCACTGGGCTGGTGGTAGCGGTGCTCCGTGTAATCTTTGGCTTGGGCTTCGCCCCATTCGGCCGGGTGACCCACGAACTTGATTCCTTCATTGATGGAGAACGAGGGCACGCCCACGCGCGCGAGGCTAAAATGGTCCGAGCGGTAATAATGCCCCGCTTCGGGCCGCGGATCCGGTCGAATGGCCAGGCCGAAGTCCTTCGCAGCCGCCTGCACCACCGGATAAAACGTGGTCCGCTCCGCGCCGCTTACTTCCACTTCCTCAGGAGTGCCTAATGGAGGGACATCATCAAAATTCAGATCGACGGATATTTTTCCCGGCGGAACGGGTGAATGTTTTCCAAGATATTCAGAACCAAGCAAACCCTGCTCTTCGGCTGTCACGGATGCGAATAGAATCGATCGCTGCGGCGCCACTGGCGTTGCAGCCCAAACGCGAGCGAGCTCCAGCAAAATCGCGCAACCTGTCGCATTGTCGTTTGCGCCATTATAAATTTTGTCGTCCGGCAGATTCGGATCGATTCCCAAGTGGTCATAGTGCGCGGTGTACAGCACGGCTTCTTTCCCAAGCACGGGTTCCGCACCCGGCAGCATCGCCAGCACGTTTCTCGATACAAAAGGCCGCAGCTTGCTCGCCACGTGCGCTTTCAAGCGCACAGGCAATTGCAGCGGCTTGAAATCCTTCATCTGCGCGCGCTGAAACATTTTGTCCAGGTCCAGCCCAACGAGTCCGACGACCCTTCGCGCAACCTCCAGCTGAATCCACGAAGCCGCTTGCAGCTTTGGCGTGTCATCGCGTTTCAGGTAGGAGCGCTCGGTCCCCCACGAATTCCGCACTACCTCCCATCCATAACTCGCCAGGTCCGTTCGATGAATGATCAGCGTGGCCACGGCTCCGCGCCGGGCGGTCTCCTCGAACTTGTACGTCCACCGGCCGTAATACGTCATCGCCTTGCCTTTGAAAAAATCGGGATCGTCGGAGCTGGGTTCATTCACGAACAGCAACGCTACCTTGCCGTGCAGGTCCACCGTCTTGTAATCGTCCCAGTCGTACTCCGGCGCTTTGATTCCAAAACCGACAAAAACGATTGGCGCATCGATGTCCGCCGTTTCCGTCTGGCTCTCGTTGTTGGTCACAAAATCCGTCAGGTTTTTTGCTTCGAACGATTTGCCGCCGGCCTCGCTGAAACTGAATTTCGTCTCCGGGAGAGTTCCTACTCCGACCATCGGCACATTCTGATAAAACGTGCCATTATCCCCGGCAGGCTTCAAGCCGTAGGAAGCAAATTGTTTCGCAATGTAGTCCGCAGCAAGGTCGCCGCCGCGCTGCCCCGTTCCGCGCCCTTCCATTTCGTCGCTCGACAGGTATTTCACGTGCTCGCGGATTCTGTCCTTATCAATGATGGGCGGAGCTGCTGGCGTCGCAGCCTTCTTCCCCTGCGCGGCCGCGCGCTCCGTCATTTCCAATACCCAGACGCAAGCGAAAGTTGCCAGGAAAATAGTTAGGGCATATTTCTTCACGGATTCTCCTCAAGCCGGATGGGACTATTTCTTGGCGCGATCCTTGAGCAAGCTCTTCAATTCGCTCATGAACTCCTGCACATCCTTGAAGTCCATGTACACCGACGCGAACCGCACGTAGGCGACCTTATCCAGCTTTTTCAGCCGGTGCATAATCATTTCGCCGATCTCCGTCGTGGTCAGCTCGCGTTCGGTCGCTTCGTGGACCACGGCTTCAATCTCTTCCACGATGCCTTCCAGCTTCGGCGTGGCCACCGGGCGCTTCTCGCACGCTTTCAGCAGTCCCTGCAAAATCTTCTGCCGTTCGAAACGTTCGCGACGCCCGTCCTTCTTGATCACCATGTACGGGATCTCGTCGATCCGCTCATACGTGGTGAACCGCCGCCCGCACTTCAGGCATTCGCGCCGCCGGCGAATGGTGTCGCCGATGCGGCCTTCCCGCGAATCGATCACCTTGTCGTCAATATGCGCGCAAAAAGGACACTTCACGGGGCTGATTCTCCTTGCCGGGCGGCACCTTCAACCGCGGCTTCTTTCTCGTGTTCCGCCATCTCGCGCAATTTCCCCAGGGAAAAGCCCTCGTGAACCAACAGCGGCACGCCTGCCAGGCTGCATGCCGCGAACGTAATCAGCCACAGCACAATCGACGCTGCCGCTGCCGGTTCACTTTCTACTCCAAAAATCGCCGTATACGCAAGGAACGATGCCACCTGCGACCCGCCGCCCACGCCCGGCAGTTGCACGGCCGAACCCACCAGCGTAAACGCCATCACCAGCATGCCATCGCCTATATTGATCCTGCCGAGCGCCCCACCGAAACTATGCGAAACCCAAAGATAAACCAGCAACACCAGAAACCAGTGCGCCACGGAGTAGGCGATCGACAACGTCAAATCTTTCCCGCTCCGTATCGTCTGCACTCCGCGCGCAAACCCAAGCAGCATCCCTGCGACGCTAGCGCGCCATCCGTGCCCGTTCAGCCATCCTTGCAGCCTTCGTTCCAGAAGAGCCGTGCCGTGCAGCCGCAGGTAAACGAGAAAAGCGATGGCTCCAACCACCCCAGCAGAAAAAAACAAACCCGTCGTTCGGGCTGCAACTTCCAACCTGGTTGCTGCCCCACTCGAGTCCGCATTCGACTTGAAAAGAAGAAGCCCAATCGCTGCAATCACGGCCGCGCTGGCCAAATCGAATAGGCGTTCCAACACGTAGATCCCAAACATGCCTGAAACGGGCAGCTTCTCCTTCCGCGCCAGCAACAAAGGCCGCACCGGCTCTCCGGCACGCCCCAGCAGAAAAATCGCCGAAAATCCGGCCAAGGTCAGACCGTAAATCGTCGCGAGATGCGACGGCCCTAGATTTTGCTGAAAAACCTTCCACCGCAACGCACGAATCGCGTAACACCCGTAAATGGCAAGAACGGAAAGAATCAGAAGGAATGGATTGGCATTGCGGACGGCATGGAGCAGCTTTGTACCGCTGAAATCACCAAGATGCAGCATCCCGCTCGAACGGTAAACGACAAATCCCAGCAGCAGCAGCCCGATCAGGACGACAAGAAGCTTCCTCGATGATGTTTGCATGCGCTGGCCAGCGTAGCGAGAGCCGCCATCTGCGTCAAGCTGTGCGGCGACAAATGACTCAACGAGTCTTCAGCTTCCTCGCGGTTCGTTCGGCTGCTTCTTCACCTGTTTTCAGCGCGCCTTCGCTCGAAAGACCGTCGAGGTAATCCCCGCAGAGATCAAACGGCGACTTCCACAGCGCGAGCTGCTTTCGCAGAGCGGTCATCTCGCGCAACCTGCCGGGTGGAAATTGTGCAATGCCGATGTTCCAGCGGATCAGATGGACGAAAAGAACCTTGCCGTGGCATTCGGGGAAATTTTGCTCCACAATCGCCGCCGCTTGTTGTTTGAGGGATTCATCACGCGCGTCCAGCCGGAGTTTCTCCGGCGTGTTCCAGAGAAATACGCTGGCCATCCCCGTGCCTTCGGGACAGCGGTTCGGCGCCCGGAGGTGCTCCATTTCGATTTCCGCGCCCGGCACAACATCCTGAGTGAAAGCGTATCCAGCGTAAGGAGTATTTGGCGGCTTGGAAAGTGCCACCGCCACGTTTGCGATTCGCGAATATTGCGTCCGCGAGAGCGTCTCGCGCATATCCGGCGGAAGTCCCGGACAAAGCACAGGCACATGCTGTCCGGGAGTTGCGAAAATTACGGCTTGCGTTCGAAAGCTACGCGGCTTGCCCTGGATTTCCGCCTCCACCTGCGCTCCATCCTCCCGTTGTTCGACATGCAACACTCGAGCTCCCGTCAGCACTTGCACTTGTGCCGCGGCCGTCTCCGGAATGCGATCGACCCCGTCGGTAAGATTCCATTGTCCGCGGACGAGCAGGTTCCAGACGACTTGCATCGGAATCACACGGGAAGAAGTCCCCATCGAGCCGCCCATGGGACCGTTCAAACCAGGACGGAAGACCCGTTCGAACAGTTCTTCCCCGCCGATGCGCCGGAAATACGTCTGAGAGTCTTCATTGTCCAGCGCTGAACTGAGATCGCTGTGCCCATGACGGAGTGCGCGATGATGGCACAGCAAGTCCCAGCCAAACCGCAGGCAAGCAATTCGCGCGCGCAAAGAAATTCCGCGATCCAACAGCAAATCTTCAAACCGTCCGCCGCGGTAACCGCGGCAACCGGCGGAATCCTGAATTCCCACTCCAAATTTGCCCGCGCGTACGAGCGGCGAAAGTTCCAGTCTCCGCACCAGCGCCCGCATGGAGGCGAATCCATTGCCAAACAAGGTCACGCCCCGATCGATCACGAATCCGTTCACGCGATCCGTGGTCATGCGACCACCCAGGCGCGCCTCGGCTTCGAGAACCAGCGGCTCAAGACCCCGATCTTTCAAGCGGACCCCCGCTCCGAGCCCGGCAATCCCGCCTCCGACTATGATCACGTCTGCGTCGCCGACTGCTGAGGGCACGAGAGTTCTCCTTAACGTCTCGTCGCAGCAAATAGATCGACCGCCTGCGTACTGCGCGCATACTTCAAATCGTCAAATCGTTCCCGCAGAAATTTGTCCCAGTCCTGACGCTTGGTCACATGATGAATGACCGGTCCGAAGATCACGTAGTTGTGCGCGTCCCAGCCGTGCTCAAACAGAAGTACCTTCCCGCCAGGCTTTAAAATTCGAATCGCTTCCGCGAAAAGCTTTTCGCGCGCACCGCCGGTGGGGATCTCATGCGTGCCGAATCCAAAACAAACCGCGTCGCACGAGGCATCCGCCAGCGGGATCGTAAAATGATTGGCCTTCAACGGTTCGATTCGCGGGTTGGATTTCGGAGGCACTTCCAGGTCGCGCACGTCCTGCACAGCCTCTTCCGGCGATTCGCCCTCGACGTTCCAGCAATCCACGGATTGTATCTTTGCCTCAGGCAGTACGTCGGAAAGAAGAAATGCGTGGCGGTACGTGCCGATGTGCAGATCCGCAACTGTGACGGGCCCTTTCAGGCGACCCAGTTCCACGAGCCGCCGGACATAGGCCACTCCGGGGTGACCGTACATCCGGTACAAACCGAACAGCGAGTACGCCAGCAAGACCAATCCAATTTCCGCCAGCGCCATGGCGGCCCAAAACGCCAACGGCAAGTGGAACAGCACTCCAATCACTCCCAGCGGAATGCCCACGGCAAGAAAATACCTCGTGATCCGCCAATAGTCCCGCCGGCTCACGTACACCGCGCGTCCCCAGTACCACCAGGCGGACGGCCGCTGCTCGGCAACCGTTCTCGGAAACCAGTGCACTCGCGTTTCGTTTGCCTTTACGTTTACACTTGCGTTTGCGTGTGACATACTTCCTCCTGAAGAATCTGTGAAGCTTGCGCCGTCAACTTTCCAGCAACCAACCTGCTTCTTTCAAAATACCGAGCATTTTTCCCTGAAACGGTTGCAGGAACGTTCGAATTACCGGCGCGCTCGTCAACTTCAGAAATTGCGTGACGAGATCCAGAACTCCATTCACCAGTGCACGCGTTCGGCGCTGCTCCGCGGACTCGTCATAAATGAAAAACAAAATCGCTCCCAGGTGCATCATCCACAGAGCCCAAGGCAGCAACTGGCGCAGTTCGTCCGTAATTTCTACATCCGCGATCGCTTCCCGGAAAAGGCCCGCGCTATGCGCCCGTTGGCTCTTTGTTCCCTTCCCGAAGACCGATAGCGGGTGGTCCGGTTCTCCCGTGTAACGAAAAAGGGCCCCGAGAAATTTCCGGTCGTCCTTCAAAATGTCCAGTTTCGAATGGATAACAATTCCCAGCCGTTCGCGAAGATCCGTCTCTCCGAGAATCAACTCTCGCACTTTGGCTTCGTGCGTTACTTGAACGTGGTCGTAATACGCCGCGACGATGGCTTCCTTGCTCGGGAAATAGTAGTAAGTCGCGCCGGTGGCCACTTTGGCAGACTTCGCGATATCACGTATTGTCGCTGCTTCGAAGCCCGCTTCCCGGAACATTTCGAGCCCCTTTTCCAGAATCAGCGCCCGGGTCTTCTCTCCGACGGACTTCTTGATGGCATTCATTAGCGCGATCCTGTGTTGAACACGTTCAAGTTATGCCTCAAGAAGCGGATTTTGTCAATCCTTTCCTGAACATGTTCATAATAGTCACTAACACATTTATTGTCTGCCAGTTACGAGGTGTACTGTCACCGAATGACCGAAGTGCTCCGCCGGATCGCTCTTGCGGCACCAAACCCGGGTGTGAAGCGTATTTGGAGGCAGTAGCCCCGACCGTCAATGAAGGCAAATGCTTCAAGGGAAGCGCGATAGTTGTTCTCTCAGCTTCTGTTTCAGCGCCTAAGACTTCAGGTGCTTGTGTCTTGCCACTAGGCTGAGTAAGATGCCCTGCAGAACGGTCGGCAGTAAGGCCCTGATTCTAAGGGGAACATTTCGACAGCAGTTTACGTTCCATAGTTGGCAGGCCGAGATGGACTGCCGGTCGGCTTTTGAGAGAGCGCCGGCTCGCAGACACGCCTTGCACCGTAGCAGGTTTTGAGGCTGATGATACGTTGGAGCAGGATGCCCAACTGGTCCAGCAATGCCTCCAGGGCGACGGGTCGGCCTGGGAGGAACTTGTGCGTCGCCACACGCGCCGCATCTTTAACATTTGTTACAGGTTCACCGGAAACCGCACGGAATCCGAGGACCTGTCGCAGGATGTCTTCCTCCGGGTTTACCGCACACTGGCAAGCTATCGTTCTGCCCATGGCGGTTTCGCAACTTGGATGACCAGCGTGACGCGCAATCTGTTGATTGACCATTATCGTAGAACCAAGAGGGACCGCATCACCGATTCCCTCGACGATAAAATGCCAGTGGTCGAGAACAAGGAATCCGCCGGGCGCCGTCCCGACGAGCAAGCGCTGCTTGGCGAACTGAGCAGCCAGGTGCAATCGGCGCTCACGCGGCTTTCGCCGGAATTGCGCGAAGCGGTGATTCTGCGCGATTTGCAGCAACTGGAATACGGAGAGATTCAACGGGTGTTGGCGGTACCCGAAGGAACTGTGAAATCAAGAATCAATCGCGGACGAATCGAGCTGGCACGCGTCCTGCAACAAATGGGAGTGCGGCCGTCATGAAAGGACTTGGAATTTCGAAGCGAGCGCGGAGCACGCCATGACCTGGACTTGCGAACAAACCGAAGCGCGCCTTAGCGATTATCTCGACGGCTTTCTTCAGCCCGCCGAGCAAACCTCTTTCGACCTACACGTGAATGCGTGCCCGCGCTGCACGCCGTTGGTCGCCAGTGTTTCGCATGTGCTGGGTGCTCTCCACACTCTGGAACCGATCGAGCCTTCTCCCCAGCTCGTCAATTCCATTTTGACTGCCACACTTGGCCCGCAAAGCTGGCGCAATGCAAAGCGCTGGCTGCGCGGCCTCCAATCCCCGCGTTTTGTCTACAGCGTGGTTTCCGTTGCGGCAACATTCATTGTGATTCTTACCGCTTCCGGATTCTCCTGGAGGAAACCGAAGCTGGCGGATCTCGCTCCGGCCACCATCTATCACAACGCCAACAACCAGGCGCATGTGGCCTACGCCCGCGGCATGAAATTTTTCAGCGACATGCGCGTCGTTTACGAAATTCAATCCCGCCTGCGCCAGGACAACAACCTTCCCACAACTCCGGAGAGCACGGTGCCGCAGTCTTCCCCGAACGGAAAGCCCGGCCGGACTGATAAGACGAATCCCTCGTCGCCCAGGCAGCAGAACCGCGCCGACGAGCTCGGCCGGAATCTTCAAGTTCTGGCCGCCGAGTGCCCGATGCTAATCGGCTTCTTTGGCGAGAGGAGAGTTCAATGAGGTGTGCCGTCCATTCCGATGTGGACGCGGTGGGCTACTGCCGCAATTGCGGCAAGGCCATGTGTTCCACATGCGTACGGCCCGTGCGGGACGTGCTCTATTGCGAGGATTGCCTCGCCAACGTCATTGGCATTCCCGGTCCCACGCCGGCCGTTGCATCGAACACTGCAGCCTCAGAGACCTTCGCCGTTCCCCCTCCGCCTGCTCCGCCGCGCCGAGGGGGCAGCCCCGGCGTCGCATTTCTTCTCGGCCTGTTTCCGGGCCTTGGTGCTGTTTACAACGGCGAGTACAACAAAGCCCTGATCCATATCGTCGTCTTCGCCGCGATTATTGTCGGCCTGAGTAGCGATCCAGGCGATGGAGGCGCACTCACACTGTCTCTTCTTCTCGCAGGCTTCGTCTTATACATGGCATTTGATGCCATGCGCACCGCCAAAGCGAAAAGCCTCGGCGAGTCCACAACGGATCCGCTGGAGGCCTGGAGCAAAAACCGGCCCGTGGGCCCGATTATTCTGATCGCGCTTGGCGCGCTCTTTCTTCTGAACAATTTTGACTGGTTTCCGTTTCACTTTATATGGCGCCTGTGGCCGCTGATTTTGATTGGCGTCGGCGTGTTGTTATTTCGCAATCGTCTCAGCAACCGCGACTAAGCCGTTGATTATTGGAGGATGAACCTCAATGAGCGATCGCATTCGTTGCGCGTGCCGCCGTTGCACCATTCGTAGCGTGATGGGCCCCGCAGTCATCATCACGGTCGGCTTGTTGTTTCTTCTTGACCAGATGCGCGGCGGCTTTTTGTCGTTCAGCAATACGTTCCCGATTATTCTCATCGTTATTGGCGTCGTGAGTCTCGCCTCGGCGCTCGCCCCGATGGACGGCCATATTGACAGTTCCTTTCCCCCGGTTCCCCCTCCGGGCGCGCCCGGCGCTGCACAAAGTCTGCCGCAGAATCCGTTCCCGGGTCCGGGGCAGGGGCAATAAACTTTTATGGCGAATTCCCGCCTGCGCAGCAAGTCAACGTTTCCCGGTCTCGCTCTCATCAGCGTCGGCGTGCTGCTGCTCCTCCACAACTACGGCGGCTTTAACATCGGACATTTCATCTGGCACTGGTGGCCTCTCGTCCTTATCTTCTGGGGCGCCGTCAAGCTTTATGAGCGCACTGCGGCGAGTCGCGCTGGCAACGTTGCGACTTCCCCCATCACCGCCGGGGAAATACTTCTGGTTCTTGGACTGCTTTCGCTTCTCGGCATCGTCGTAGCCGTGGATTACGGCAAGCAACATTTGCAAATTGACGACTGGCCCGGTGGGATGGGCGACCGATTCGAGTTCGACCTGGAAGTTGCGCCGAAACCAGTGCCGCCCGATGCCCGCATCACCATCCGCAACGGTCGAGGCGACATCAGCGTGCACGCCTCGGATGAGCCCCAGATTCGCGTTTCCGGCAAGAAGCGTGCCAAGGGCTGGAGCGAGACAGACGCACAAAAGCTCGCGGAGCGTGCTTCCGTCGAGATCGTGCAAAACGGCGACGGCTTCGAAATCCGTCCTGCCGGCAGCGTTGATTCGCGCCTCAGTCTGGATCTGGAGGTTTCCGTACCAAAAAGATCCTCCCTCACTATCCGTAATGAAAGGGGCGACGTCGGCGTCTCGGACATGGCCACGCCTGTAAGCATCACCAGCGGCTCTGGCGACATCGAAGTCCGCAACACCGTGGGCGACGTCTCGATTGACACCCACAAGGGCACCACGAAAGTTTCAGACACCAATGGCAACGTGAAAATTTCGGGACGCGGCGGCGAAGTAAGCGTCAACTCAGCCACCGGCGGGCTGACTCTCGATGGCGAGTTTTTCGGACCGATCACCGCGGACAAAGTGGCGAAAGGCGTCCGCTTCATTTCCAAGCGCACCGATCTCACGCTTACGCAGCTCAGCGGCCATCTGGAAGCCGGCTCCGGCAATCTTGAGATTACAGATGCGCCCGGCAACCTGAACTTACGGACCAATCGCTACGACGTTTCTGTGGAAAATGCCGGCGGCAAAGTGAAGATTGACAATCGCGACGGCAATGTCGAGCTGCGCTTTTCCGCTCCACCGAAGGAAGACATCGACGTCTCCAATGCCGCCTCAGGCATCACCCTCACCCTGCCTGGCTCTTCCAGCTTCGAGATTCTTGCGGATTGCCATTCCTGCGATATAGATTCTGAATTCTCTGCGGATTCCCTGAAGAAAACTTCTACCGAGTCCGGCGATTCTCACCTGGAAGGAAAGTATGGAAGCGCTCGCGGGCCCAAGATCATTCTGAAGACCAGCTATGGTTCGATTTCTCTGCACCGGACAAGTTCCGATATGCCGGTTCCGCCAAAACCTCCCGCGGTGAAGGTTCCCGCTCATCCATTTTTGCCGAAAGCGGAAAAGCACTAACTATTCGAAGCCAGTCAGCGAACTGAGGGCGCGATTTCAATTCACTGAGACCGTCAACCGGAATGCATCAATCCACAAGTTCGACGTGAAAATGCCCGCCATCCGCGTGTGAATTCACAAAGTCTTCCGCATTCGCCCATTCGCTGTATGGGCGCAACTCCCGGCCGTCCCACCCCGTCAGCGTGATTTTCTTTTGCTCCGCCAGTGTTGTGAGCTGCCGCCGTATGCGCGACTCCGGGACATTATAAAATGTGGAAATTCTCCGTGTGCTGATGCACGCCGATTTATGAGTGTTTCCCGCAAGCCGCAGTATTTCTCTTTGGACGAATTCATCGGAAATCATAAGACGCTCCGTGGCAACAATCGGTGGCTGACATCCCGTTTCTCGAACAGGCTCACATGAATTGTATTGGGCTGAGCGGGGAGTATATGCTTCCGCCTGTGATTTGCCAAGCTCCTGCCCGGTAAGAACGCCCCTTGGGAATGCGGCTATCGATCCGCCATGCGGTTCAATTCGTTGTAGAAATCGGGGAACGAAACACCAGCACAATCGGCATCGCGAATCACGGTCGGCCCGTCGGCTGCCAATCCCGCCACGGCAAACGCCATCGCGATGCGGTGGTCTCCGCGCGGGTCAATCTGCGCCCCGCGCAATTTCCCCGCACGCTTCCCCTCCACCCTCAGACCGTCCGGCCGCTCTTCCACTTTGGCGCCCATGCTCCGTAGATTTTCGGCGAGCGCCGCAATCCGATCGCTCTCCTTAACGCGCAGCTCTGCCGCGTCGCGAATCTCGATTCCCTCTTCGGTGTACGGCCCCAGTGCCGCAAGCATCGGCAATTCATCAATCATGAGCGGAATCTGCTCGCCCGCAAGCACTCCGCCTTTCAGCGGAGCGCCCTTCACCGCCAAGTCACCAACGAGCTCCCCGTACGAACTCCTCAGTCCCAAAATCTGAACCGCGGCGCCCATGGACGCAAACAGGTCCAGAATCGCGGTGCGAGTCGGGTTCAGCCCCACGTTGTGAATCAGGATATTGGAATCCGGAAAAAGCGACGCCGCAGCGATAAAAAAAACTGCCGAGGACAAATCCCCCGGCACATCCAGTGATTTCGCCATCAACTTTCCGCTCTCATTGCTTTCGCTCAACCCATGAATACGTATCGTCCGCCCGTGCTTCTCGATCGCAGCGCCAAACTCCTCCAGCGCCAGCTCCGTGTGATCTCGCGTTCCGGCCGGTTCCGTGACGCTGGTCACTCCGTCCGCGAACAATCCCGCCAGGAGCACCGCGGATTTTACTTGGGCGCTGGCCATCGGCATTTTGTAGTCGATCGCTTTCAGCCGCGCTCCGCGAATTTCCAGCGGCGCAAAATTATCGTCACGCGCGCGAATTTCCGCGCCCATCTCCCGCAGCGGGCCAATCACGCGTTTCATCGGCCGCTTCTGCAGGGACGCATCGCCTGTCAGCCTGGACGCAAATTCCTGCCCCGCCAAAATCCCGGAAAGCAGCCGCATCGTCGTCCCGGAATTCCCGGCATCCAGCGCCCGCCAGCTCGATTTCAATCCCCGCGCTCCGCGCCCCGTTATTCGAACTGTATCCCCCGCCGCTTTCACTTCCGCGCCCAGGGATCCCATGCAAGCGAGTGAGCTGTGACAATCCGCGGCAGCAGAAAAATGCCGCACTTCGCTCGTCCCTTCCGCAAGCGCCGCCAGCATCGCATAACGGTGCGAAATGGACTTGTCTCCCGGCAGCTCCAGCCCGCCGGTCAAAAGCCTCGCCGGATGAATCGTCTCCTTTTTCACACGCAAATTCTAACACGCCGCCTAATCTCATCTCGAAAATCAAGCGCTGTCCAATTTCCGTTTTCAATTATCCCGGCATCTCCCCTGTACTCCCGGCCAGTTTTTGTAACGCACTTCCTGTCCCACGTTCTGAAATCTACCGGCCCGTCCCTACGTATCATTGTGTGAGGAGAATTGTCATGTCAGCCCGCAGCACGTTCGTTCATTTCGCCACGAAGGCCGCCATGTTGGTCGGCGCGCTCTTTGTCGTCAGCGTCCTTCTAGCCGCCATTCCCGGTCATCGTGTACCTGCGATCCAGTCACAGGGTTCGCAGCAATCCGGCACGCAATCTCAGGAATCGCAAGGCATGGACCACAGCGGCATGCCGGGAATGGACATGGATGACGCCAAGGCCAATGAAGCTCACGCCGTCCATGACATGATGCGCGGCCATCATGACGCACATAACCTGCACATGCGCATGACCGCCATGCGCCCCGCTTCTCCGCAAGACACCGCGCGCGCCAACGAAGTTGTCACGCGACTCCGCGGCGGCCTGGAAAAATACAAGGACTACCGCGTCGCACTGAACGAAGGTTACAAAATTTTCCTGCCGAATCTCCCGCAACCCGAATATCACTTCACGAATTACGTTAACGGCTTCTTCGAAGCCTTCTCGTTCGATGCTTCTCGCCCGACCTCCCTGCTCTACAAAAAAACTTCCGACGGCTATGAACTCGTCGGCGCCATGTACACCATGCCCAAGCGCGCCACCGAAGAGCAGCTCAACGCCCGCATTCCGTTGAGCATCGCCATGTGGCATCTGCACCCGAATCTCTGTATGCCTCCCAAGGGCCAGCAATTTCGAAGCACAGACTGGGCCAAGTTCGGTCTCAAAGGTTCGATTGCAACACAAGATGCTTGCGATGCAGCCGGCGGCCGCTTCCAACCTGTCATTTTTGGCTGGATGGTGCATCACCACCAGGACTGACCGCCGTTCCGGTTCGGAGCATGGCTCACCAAGATGCTTCCCCCGGGGCGCAACGCAGCTGTTCTATGCGTTGACTTGTGTCTGAGCGCAACCTAAGATGACCTCTCGATGGCGGTTCCCTCTCCATGATCGGGCAAACCGTTTCCCACTACCGCATTCTGGAAAAGCTCGGCGGCGGTGGCATGGGAGTGGTGTATAAAGCCGAGGATCTTAGGCTCGGCCGCCATGTGTCGCTGAAATTTCTCCCGGAAGAGCTTTCGAAGGAGCCGCTGGCTATCGAACGATTCCAGCGTGAAGCGCGGGCCGCGTCCTCCCTGAATCATCCCCATATCTGCACCATCTATGACGTGGACCAGTATGAAGGCCAGAGTTTCATCGTCATGGAATACCTCGAAGGCAACACCCTCAAGCACCGCATTTCAGGGAAGCCCATGGACATCGAGCGCATCCCGGAATACGGCCACCAGATGGCAGATGCCCTCGAAGCCGCCCACGCCAAGGCCATCATTCACCGCGACAGAAGCTCCTCGATTTTGGTCTCGCCAAGCTCTTGCCGGAACGCAAGGGGGCGAGACTCGCCCTCCAGAAATCCGGAGCTTTCGGCACCACGACTCAGGAAACTCATCTCACCAGTGACGGCGTAGCACTGGGTACGGTCGCCTACATGTCCCCCGAACAAGTGCGAGGCCAGGAATTGGATGAGCGCACGGACGTCTTTTCGCTCGGCCTTGTCCTCTATGAAATGTCCACCGGTCAGCGCGCGTTCACCGGGAACACCTCCGGCGTGATTTTCGACGCGATACTGAATCGCGCGCCCATCTCGCCGGTACGCCTGAATCCGCTAATCCCTCTGCAACTCGAACAGATCATTAGCAAGGCGCTGGAGAAGGACCGAGATTTGCGCTATCGCACTGCCTCGGACATCCGCGCGGACTTGCAACGATTGAAGCGCGACACGGATTCGGCTCGCGCGCTTCCGTATTTGTCCGGCCCGTCCCCCAGTCAGACGGTTCGCAAGCATTGGCCTCATTTCATCTGGGCAGGCGTACTCGCTCTGGTCTTGCTCCTGTTTGCATTCAACGTGGGCGATATGCGGCAACGGCTCTTTGGTAGCTCGAGCGCCAACCGCATCGAATCCATCGCCGTCCTGCCCTTCGCCAATGTGAGCAAGGATCCGAACACGGAATACTTGAGCGACGGGATTACGGAAAGTCTGATTAACAGTCTCTCGCAACTACCCAATCTCGCGGTGATGTCCCGCAACACCGTTTTCCGCTACAAAGGCCAGGCCACCGACCCGCAAAAAGTCGGCCAGGAGTTGCACGTGCGGGCCATTCTGACAGGGCGCCTCATCCAGACCGGCGACGAACTTCTCATCAGCGTGAATCTCGAAGACGTCCAGAACAGCCGCCAAATTTGGGGCGAGCAGTACAACCGCAAACTTTCCAGTTTGGTTTCCGTGCAGCAGGAAATCGCCGGGGACATTTACGGCCGCTTGCGTCCGCGGCTTGCGGGCGAAGAGATGAAGCTGCTCGCGAAGCGCCCGACCGAGAATGCCGAAGCCTATCAGCTCTATCTGCAGGGCCTCTTCTATTGGAACAAGTGGACCCAGAACGATTTCAAGAAGGCTGCGGATTTCTTCACCCAGGCCGTGCAGAAGGATCCGCATTACGCCTTGTCCTACGCGGGTCTTGCCGATACCTATAGTCTGCTGGGCGACGCCGGCTATCTTCCGCCGTCTGAAGCTTGGCCCAAAGCAAAAGCCGCCGCCATGCAGGCTCTTGACATCGACGATAGCCTCGCAGAGGCTCACACGTCCTTGGGTCTCGTCAAAGAACATTTCGAATGGGATTGGGCCGGCGCCGAGCGCGAATTCAAGCGCGCCATCGAACTCAATCCGAATTCCGCAACCGCGCATCACTGGTACGGAGACTACCTGGCGAACATGAGCCGCCTCGAAGAAGGCACGCGCGAAACGAAGAAAGCGCTGGAACTGGACCCGCTCTCGCCCATCACCAATACCACCATGGGATGGCAGTTCTACTTGGCACGGCAGAATGACCAGGCCGTCGACCAGCTGCGCAAGGTTCTGGAGATCGATCCAAAGTTCTCGCCGGCACGGCGCATCCTCGAGGAAGTCTACGCGCACATGGGCAAATACAAGGAAGCTGTCGGCGAGCGAGAAAAGTTCTTGTCGCTCTCCGGCGGCCCCGAGTTAGCAGCGTCCATCGAAGAAGACTTCAACAGGTCGGGATATAAAGGTGTCCTGCAAAGCTGGCTCGATGGTTTGACCGAACTCTCTAAGCACAGCTACGTTTCTTCCTACAGCATCGCCGAGTCCTACATGCGCGTGGGTGAGAAACAGAAAGCGTTCGAATGGCTCGACAAGGCCTACGAAGAACACGATAGCGGACTCGTCTCCGTGGCTGTAGAACCCATGTTTGAGCCCATCCGCACGGACGCGCGTTTCAAGGATATCGTCAAACGCATGAAGCTTCCAAATTAGGCTCCCTGCCCTGCGTTTCCTTATCGCTCCTTTTCGCATCCAACTCGCATGCCACAAGCGGCTCTAGTACGCCCAGCCCCTTTCTCCTACCGTTCTCCATCTTCTCGTCCAATTGCCTCCCGGTACTCCGCCGCGTATGATTACCGATTCATGCTTACCGCCCGGCCTCATTCGTTTACCGCCCGTGCTGTGTTCGCGCTCGCTTTCTGCGCATTCGTCGCCCTTCTCGGGCCCGGCCCCCGCATGGCCAACGCGCAGGAATCGCGCGAAATCCTGCCTCTCAATCAAGTCCGCCCCGGCATGCAGGGCTACGCCTACACCATCTTCGCCGGCGACCGGGTCGAAAAATTCGATCTCGAAGTTCTCGGCGTCCTGGACAATTTTCTCGGCCCAAAACAATCCATCATCCTCGTCCAGCTCAAAGGCCCCAAGGTGGAGCACACTGGCGTCGTCGCCGGCATGAGCGGCAGCCCCGTCTATCTCGAAGGCAAGCTCGCCGGTGCGCTGTCTCTCAAGCTCGGTATCTTCACCAAAGAGCCCATTGCCGGCGTCACACCCATCGAGGACATCCTGAGTCCTCCATCGCAAAATGCCGCGGCCCAGCCCAGCACGCAGCAGTTTGCACTCCCCAGTGAATCCGCTGCCCGCACCGGCTTCCCTTCCGGCTCCGCTCTTGAGCCCATCGAAACTCCCCTCGTTTTCTCCGGCTTTCAACCTGCCGCCATTCAGCAATTCGCCAATCAGCTGCAAGGGTATGGCCTCGTAGCTGCCCAAGGCGGGACCGCCCAACCCCGTCCGGAAGACGCGCATCTCGCCGCCGGCGACATGGCCGGAATGGTTCTCGTTCAGGGCGACGCCTCCATCAATTCGGCCTGCACTGTCACCGCTGTGCAGGCCGATCGCGTCTACCTTTGCGGTCATCCCTTCCTGAGTCTCGGCAATGTCCAGCTCCCCATGGCTCGCAGCCGCGTGGTTACCACGCTCTCTTCCGACCTTGCCTCCACCAAAATCGTCAACGTCGGTGGCTCCATCGGCACCATCACCGGCGACCACCTCACTGCCGTCACCGGAAAGCTCGGCGCGCCTCCGGCGATGGTTCCGCTCGACCTCACCTTAGTGACTACAGAAGCCGGCTCACCCAAACAAAAAACCCTCCATTTCGAAATTGTTAATCATCCTAAACTCACTCCGCTCCTCGTCGCCATCACCACTTTCAGCGGCCTCACGCAAAATTCTCTTTACGGGGAAGGCACCACACTTCACCTCTCTGGAGAAATTCGGCTGCAGGGACACAACCCCGTGCAGATCGAAAATACCTTTGCCCCCGGCGATTCCCTCTCCCCCGACGGCCTGCCGATCGCTCTCACCATGCAAAGCGTTTTCACGCGCCTCTTCACCAACAGCTTTGAACCCGCCAGAGTCGACCGCATCTCCCTCCGCGTGGAATCTGTCCCCGGCCGCAAATCATTCACCATCGAAAGCGCCTGGCTCGAAAAGGGTGAAGCTGCTCCCGGTGAGACCCTCCGTGTCCGTGTGCTCCTTCGCCCTTACCGCGGGGCTGCGCGCGTCGAGCAAACCACCGTCCGTGTTCCCGATCAGGCCGCGCGCGGCACCACTCTCCGCGTCCTCGTCAGCGATGCCGATCTTCTTAATCGCGCCTCGCGAGGTTTTGCTTTTGCGGGCGCGGGCAGCCCCGACGGCCTGGACCAGCTCATCGCGCTTTTGAATCGCGAGCGCCGCAATGATCGCCTCTATGTCGGACTCTTCGTTCCTTCCCCCACTCTTCTCTGGGGTGACAAGGAACTTCCCAACATTCCGCTCTCCCAAATCAACGTCGTTGACGGCCGCCCCATCCCCGGCAGCGTCCAGATTCTCCGCGAATCCTTGTCGAGCGAATCTTCCATCCTGCTCGGGGGCCCCGTCTCCGGCGTCATCTCCCTTAACTTACAAATTCGGTGAAGATCACAATGCCCAAGTCGTCAAGTCGAGTAAGGTGTTTCCGAATCCTTTACTTCCTTAGCGTCCTTTACTTCCTTTCCATCCCTCTCCATGCCGAGCACACCCGTCGCTGGCGCCAATCCACCTATGAAGAATTCCTGAAAGGCACCGCTCACGGTGTCGCTGTTCGAAGCGACGGCCGCCTCGAGCTCGCCCCCAAGTTCACGCGGCTCGCCGACGCCGATGCTTCCTACCTGTGGTCCGTCCGCCTTGATTCGAAAGGCGCGCTCTTCGCCGCCGGAGGCTCCCCCGCAAAAGTGTTTCGCTTCGATTCGAACGGCAAACCAACCGCTGTCTTCGACTCCGCCGACCTCTCCGCGCAAACCATCGCTTTTGACTCTAAGGGCACGCTTTTTGTCGGCACTTCCCCCGACGGCAAGGTCTACAAAATTTCCGCGACTGGCGAAAAATCCGTATTCTTTGACCCCAAAACAAAATATATCTGGGATCTCGCCTTTGCTCCCGACGGCACGCTCTTCGTCGCCACCGGCGACAAAGGCCAGGTCTTCGCCGTTGCGCCCGACGGCAAAGGCGAGCTGTTCTACGCCAGCGACGAAGCTCACATCCGCGTCCTCGCCTTCGACGGCCGCGGCAATCTGATTGCTGGCACGGAACCCAGCGGCCGCATCCTCCGCATAGCTCGCAATTCGGGGAAGTCCGCAGCCGAAGGTTTCGTTCTCTACGAAACTTCCAAGCGCGAAGTCACCTCTCTTGCTGTTGCCTCCGACGGCTCCATTTACGCCTCCGCGATTGGTGAAAAGCCGCGCCCCGGCGGCTCCGCGCCCAACGTCGTGATTGCTACTCCGCAGGGCACAACCACCCTCACAACGGGAGGCCAGGTGACTTCCGGCCAGTCGCAGTTGCAACAACAGTTCGTTCCCTTCCCGCCACTTCTCTCCAGCAGCATTTATCGCCTCAGTGCAGACGGCGCCCCGGAAGAACTCTGGTCTTCCCGCGAAGACGTCGTCTACGCTCTCGGTCTCGCCTCCGACGGCCGCCTCCTCGCCGGTACCGGCAACAACGGCGCGCTTCTTGCCGTTGACGGCCGCGGTGTTTTCGCGCAACTTGCCAAGGCAGGCTCCGCGCAAATCACCGGGATCGCGCGCAATTCTTCCGGCAAGGTTTTCTTGTGCACCGCCAATCCCGGAAAGGTCTTTTCCGTCGGCCCCGAATACGAAGCCGAGGGCGCCTACGAATCCCGTTCGTTCGATTCTCAGCTTTTCTCGCAATGGGGCCGCCTCGAGTGGTGGGGCCCGCCGCCTTCGGCCTCTGCCAAATCCTCCGCCCATTCGAACGCCTCGCGTTCGAATGCATCGCATGCAGCAGTGTATGCAGATGACCCGCGGCTCGAGTTTTTTGTCCGCACCGGCAACACCGAAGACCCCGGCAAGGAGTGGTCTCGCTGGTTCGGTCCCTACTCCAAATCCGGCGCCGTCATCGAAGCCCCGTCCGCGCGATTCGTCCAATGGAAGGCCATTATCCACGACGGCCGCGCAGGCGATGGCATTGAATGGGTGAGCCTCGCCTATCTGCCGCGCAACGTCGCTCCGATCCTTGACGGCATCGCCCTTCAGGAACCCGGCATTCGAGCGCAATCGCAATCCACCATCGGCGCGAGTCAGCCCACTGTGGTAACCCTCAAGCAGCCGCCGTCGCCGAACATCTCCGGCGTGACCATTACGCAGAGCAGCGCGCCCGCTCGATTCGAATTGCCGCCACAAGGCACGCTCCAAAAAGGTTATCAATCCGTTCTTTGGAGCGCCCACGACGACAACGACGATGAGCTGCGCTATTCGGTTTTCTTCCGCGGCGAAGCCGAATATGAGTGGAAACTATTGAAGGACAATCTCGAGCAGAAATTCTATTCCTGGGATACCACCACGCTCCCCGATGGTGCGTACTACCTGAAGATCGTGGCCACCGATGCCCCTTCGAATCCCCCCGCCGTCGCGCGCAAGACCGAGCGCGAAAGCGAACGCTTCGAGGTGGATAACACGCCCCCGGTGATCGAGGGCCTCCAGGTTGGGCCTGCTTCCGGCAAGATGATCGGCGGTCATCCCGCCTCCTTCACCGCGCGCGACGCTTCCATGGCGATCGAGCGTGCGCAGTACAGCCTGGACGGTGGCGAGTGGATTCTCCTCGCGCCCGACGAGACCGTTAGCGACGCGCTCGTCGAGCATTACAACATCGGCCTGCCGTCCGTGCCACCGGGGGAGCACACCATAGCCGTGCGCGCCTACGATCGTTTCGAAAACGTCGGCAGCGCGAAAACAACATTCACTGTGCCAGCCGCAAAACCCTAATCCGCATTTATCACGGGAATCTAGCCTGCTTGGGATATCTGGTAGCGCCGGCTTGTCCTGAGCCTCGAAGGACATCCCTGCCGACTCTTACCACTCTCTGCCGCACCTACATCGTAGACCGTAGCCGCGCTTTCGGAGGCGGGCCGCCAAATGGGAACGAAGATTTTGGGATTTTGTCCGAACTAATCTCTAAGAAGTAATAACTGCCGTCTAATTCGCCCACCGCTCTTGAGGGGGGATCGCTTCAAATTTTTCGATTTCCGCGCCGAACCCGATCCGCCCGTCTCCGTACGGCTCGTTTCGAACGTGCACGACTCGGGCCGTGCACCGCATTTCCTGCGCCGCGGTCCCCGTCACCTCCGCAGGCATTCGAACCGTCGCCTCCAGGGGCATCCCAACCTGCAGCGGCGCCGAAGAAGCAAAAAAGAACCCGCCCCGCGATATATTCAGCGCTTCCGTAAAGTGCTCTGTCTTGTCCGCGGCCACGCCCAACGCCCGGAAACGCAGCGGGGTTCGGAGGCTAATGCGCGCTAATTGTCGGCGTTCGGATGCCTTCATTTGGACCTCCTGCGCGGGAAAAAACGTCTGTCGCAGGCTCTCGCAACAAAGGGAGGTATCTCAAGCGTAACAGAGCACCAGAAGCGGTCAAGTACCAAACCCCAGTGGCCAAAAGATACCAGTACCGCTCCGACCAAGCCGCCTTGCTTTCGCCCTCGCCAAGAATCAAGCTTCAACCATGCCAAAATGCCTCTTTCAATCAGCCCCGCTACGCGCTAAACAAGAGGTTTTACTAGCCATGCCCCGGCCAAAGCGAGCGTAATGAGCACTGCACCGCAGGTCGAAGACACTACTTTTCTGCCGCCGAGTTGGGAGGCCATCCTCGCCGCTCACGCGCGCATCGCGCCGAGGATCCATCGCACCCCGGTTCTCACCTCGTCTTCGCTGGACGCTATCGCCGGAGCGAAACTCTTCTTCAAATGCGAAAACCTGCAACGGACCGGCTCCTTCAAAATTCGCGGCGCGACGAACGCCATCTTTTCGCTTTCGAAAGACGAGGCCGCTCGCGGCATCGTCACTCCCTCCAGCGGGAATCACGGCGCCGCCGTGGCCTGCGCAGCCGCCTGGCGCGGCGTCCCTGCCTATATCGTCGTACCCAAAAACGCCCCCAAGGTGAAAGTCCAGGCCATCGAAGCGTACGGCGGTAAAGTCACGTTCAGCGAGCCAACCATCACCTCCCGCACCGAGGTTGCCGCGCGCGTGCAAGCAGAAACGGGCGCGCATCTCGTTCATCCTTACGACAACGACCGCATCATCGCTGGCCAAGCCACGGCCGCAAAGGAATTGCTCGAGGAAGTCGGTGATCTGGACGCCGTGTTTGCACCGGTCAGCGGCGGCGGCCTATTGAGCGGAACGTGCCTCGGCGCCAGAGGGATTCGAACGTCCGTTCGAATCTTCGGCTGCGAACCCGCGCGCGCCGATGACGCCTACCGTTCCCTCGCCACCGGAACTTTGCAATCGCTCGATTCCAGCGACACCATCGCCGACGGCCTGCGCGCTTCCCTCTCGCCGCGCACGTTCGCCATTCTCCGCAAATATGTCGATCGCATTCTCCTGGTCAGCGAAGAAGAAATCATTTCCGCCGCGCGCCTCGTCTGGGAGCGAATGAAAATCATCATCGAACCTTCCAGCGCCGTGGCCATCGCGCCGCTCCTGAAAGCGGGCGTAGTCCCTTCTCTGAATCTTTCGAATCGTCCCGATTCCGGCGTCCCCAAACTCGGCGTGATTTTCTCCGGCGGTAACGTCGACTTGTCCGCCCTCCCTTGGACCCGCTAACCGGTAATCCCCGCTTCGAAAGCATCGTTCTGCGTGGCCAATTCTCTGTACTGTTTGTGCAAGGAATTGCACAAACCGGGCACTTGCCAACTCGAATCTGTTGTAACCATACGAATTATAAGGACTTATACACTCGTCAGTTTGGACTGCGGTTTGCTCCTATGCTTCATGGAAGGATTGGCTTCCCCATGGGCATGACCCCGCAAGATCGAGTCGAAGAACACAAGGCAGCGGTATTACTGGGCCTCCCCACCACGGAGCTCCGCCGGTTCTCGCGTTTATCGGGGATCGGTCACGTGGAAGAAAACGGCCACGGTCAGGAGATGGTTTTCACCTATGAGGAGCTGCGCAGGCTTTGTCTGCTGGCGGCGCAGTCATCTAAATAGAAATTCGAGGAACAAGAGATTCAGCTTCCCTCGCATCACCCCCCGGGCCCCGGGCGCCTCCCCACAGGTTCCCGGGGCTTCCTATTCAGCGCGGCAATGGTTTGTGCAGATGGAATTCCCTCGGTCAGAAACGATTGTCGCGGGCCCAGAGATTGATTTCTTCTTCGACGGAAAAGACCTCGGGAGGAGTCATGGAAAAACGTGCTTCTAGTTGGAAGGCCTGGGCTTCGAGAGGAATGTTGATCCACGAACGAGTCTTCAGAAAGCCGCGAAGATAAAGACCGGCGTAGTTCTCCAATCCAAGAGAAGCCATTTGCTGCGCGTGGACGAGCCCATGGAACAGGGTGCGGGGAGCAATCGCATCGTTGAAAACAATGATGTCAATGTAGGTTACCGAAGCGAGATGCACGAAATCCGGAAAATGCCCGCCACTCATGGCAACGGCTTCGGAA
>QHYE01000092.1 GCA_003224055.1 Acidobacteriota bacterium
TTCATCCGGACCGAAGCAGGGAATCACCGGCACCTTCCGGACTTCTCGGAAAGAGCCTTTCTTGCCCCTTGCTCCGTCGGCGTCTAGTCGAATGGCCACGAACTCCCGTAGAATCATCCTTCGCAAAGAACCGAACCATGTCCGCGCTCCCCATCCCCGGCCCTGCTCCCGTCTACGAGGACTATGCCCGCTGCATCCACTGTGGTCTCTGCTTAAACGCTTGCCCCACTTACCGCCTCTGGAATCTCGAAGCGGATTCCCCGCGCGGCCGCATCCACCAGATGATTCACGTCGAGCTCGGCAATTTTCCCGTCACCGATTCGTTTGTGGATCACATTGACAAATGTCTCGACTGCCGCGCCTGCGAAACCGCCTGCCCCTCCGGCGTCGAGTATGGAAAGCTCGTCGAGCACGCTCGCGCGCGCATTGAGCAGGACTGCGAGCGTTCCTGGATCTCTCGTGTCGCGCGGGACTACGTCTTCCGGCAGTTGCTGCCCAATCCCCTTCTCATCGTCGATCTCGCCCGCGTTCTCCGCCTCTACCAGCGCTCCGGCTTGCAGGCCGTCGCGCGCGCCATCGGCGTGCTGAAACTTCTCGGTCTCTCCGAACGCGAACGATTCCTCCCGCGCATTGACGATGACTTTTTCTATAGCCGACACGGCCGGACCTATCCTGCCGCGGGCCCGCGCCGCGCCCGCGTCGCTTTCTTCGCCGGATGCATCGCCAACGTCGCCTTTGCGCGGCTCAATGAATCCACCATCCGCGTCCTCACTTCTAATGGCTGCGAAGTCGTGGTGCCTAAAGGACAGCTTTGCTGCGGTGCGCTTTCCGCGCACGCCGGCATCCGCGATGTGGCCCGCGAACTCGCTGGAACAAATCTTGCCGTCTTCCTTCGCGAAGACTTTGACGCCATCGTCACCAACGCCGCCGGATGCGGTTCCGCGCTCAAGGAATATGATCATCTCTTTTCGCCCGAAGAGCCGGAGTTTGCCCGGGCTCGTGAATTCTCCGCAAAAGTCCGCGACGTCACCGAGTTTCTCGCCGCGCTCGGCCTCGCCGTAAAATTGAAACCGCTTCCCCTGCGCGTCACCTATCAGGATTCCTGCCATCTTCTCCATGGTCAAAAAATCCGCGAAGCTCCGCGCACGCTTCTCCGCGCCATCCCCGGACTCGAGTTTGTGGAATTGCCCGGCTCGGAAATCTGCTGCGGCTCCGCCGGAGTCTACAACGTCACGCAAACGGAAACGTCTCTCGAATTGCTGGCGGAAAAAATGCAACACGCCCAATCCACGCGCGCCCCGATCATCGCCACCGCCAATCCCGGATGCCTCTTGCAACTGCGTGCCGGAGCCGCGATTCACCATAGCAATCAACAAGTCCTCCACGTCGTCGAACTCCTCGACCGCGCCATCCCTTGAGCAACTCGTGAAAAACGAAATTTGTCATCGGCTGACGCCCTGCCGGCCGATGCAAGTTAGGAGAGAGCAGTTCAATAATCCGCCGCCAAGCGCCGGCTGACATTCGTTGATGTTCCTCTCTAGAAACGGCAGCGCCCTTTCCGCAGCTATGGAGGCTGCTGCGAAAAGGGCGTCGCGTCTTCAGGAGAGAAGACTGTTTCGACGGCGTTGCCGTCGCCGGGAATTGTTCCGTCACACTAATTTTCCGGCGGAGGCGGCCCCTGTTTAAACTTCATCACGTGCCGGCCCATGTGGCCTTCTTGCACGGTGTAGTCCGAAGGCACCGCGAAGAGCGACGCGGCCGGTTCGGCCCGCTGAATATTCGTCAGCGTATAGGTGGTCTCGCCGAACTGCGGGTCGCTTCTCTTGCTCATCACCGTCACTTGAAGATCGTTGGAGTACCAATGCTCGGAAACGATGGTGATCGGTTTTTCGTTTCCGATTTGTCCCGCCGGAATAATGCGCGTGTACCGCGTTCCTTGCGCGCTCACCCCCGCGATCGTTTGCGTCCCCAGATCTTCCTTCTTGAAATTTCCGCTCGCCGCTGCTTTTGCTTCCCAGGACTCAGCGTTGCCCTTCCACGCGCCGTGCCTCTCGCCGGGTGTCCCGCCTTTCATCCTGCCAAACGGCTGTCCCATCTTCTCCGCCGTTTTTTCCTCGGGATGCAGAATAAAATTCTGCTGCGCCACCGGATCGTTGATCATCACAAACGACCTCGGTCCCCCGGAAGTGGCCAGCGGTCCGATGGCGGGCAGCGTCACTTCTTTGCGGAATCGCCCGTGGCTGTCGCGGAAAAGATTCGTTTGCGTCTTGCGCGAAATATGATTTCCATCCGCCAGGGTTCGCGACGTCTCGGAAATGGCGACCGCGCTGAAGGGCGCTCCCGTCACGACTTTTCCGCCGTGTATTCCTTCGAAGCCCAGCAATTCAATCCGCTCGCCCATCGGCGGAGCCATGAAGTCATCGCCAGGTCCTACTCTGTGGAACATCACGTCCCCGCCAGGATGTGGCGGCGGCTCTTGTGCACGCGCCACTACAGCGCTCAGAAACAGTGCGGCACCCAAAATCTGGCTCATGCTTATTCTGCGATTCATTATTCCCTCTCCTCTTCTCTCCCGAACTGTTGCGAACTCTTCGCCGCAGCAATTCCCGCGATTCCGTTTTTCAATCGCCGCAGCACGATTACCAAAGCGTGCTCCTGCATTTCTTCACCAAAGTGGACCGCGGCTTTTACTTTCTCCCAAAGCGCCATCGCTTCCGTCATTCCGTGGACCTCCGTAAGGAGCCGACCTCTGTTCGCGCGATCACTGTTGCGGCAGCCTCACCGCTTGCGGCAGCCCGTCGTCTCCAACGAGCAAGTCCACCTGGATCCATTCGCCGGCGCGCTCTTCGTTCACCGGGAGGCCCAGCGCACCAAGCGCACCGCGCTGCATCCGCACACGCACAATCGCCGCATCGTCTGCTTCCGCAGACAAGGCTCCCGGCAGCAGAGTGAAGTTCCGCAATTCGTTGTCCGCCACGAGCGTCCCGGCCGAATCCGAGTTCGCGGAACCTTCCTGCGGCACATGGAGGTCATTCTTCAAATTTGCGTCGTTCGTCTTTGCGCCAGCATTCTGCGCCGGGGCCAGTGCCGAATTTTGCGGAGCAACCAGATGCCTTGCTGCCTCCTCTTGCTGGCTCTTCCGCCAGTTGCTCCAGCTGACCGCGCTGGCCAAAACTGCCGCGGCAGCCAGCGCCCACGCAGCGATTACGGCCACGCGCTGCGTTTTCATCGTGCCGTGTTGCGTTCGGAATTCCTGCCGCAAGCGCATCTCAACGCGCGCGGGAGTCTCCGCTGCAGCGGTCGAATCGGCAAAGGCATGCAGCTCGACGCGAGCCGCCTGCCAGGAATCCTGCAGCGCCGCGCAGCGCGAGCACACGCTCGCGTGCTCGCGAGCCGCGGCGCGCTCCAGTTCACTCAGCGATGCGTCGCGCTCTGCACCCAGTCCAATGGCGTCAAATTCTTCACACTTCATCGCGCACTTCCATTTCTCTTCGTCATCGCGCCACGCTCGCGCGCCGCGGCACGTCGCGCAACATCTCAAGCTTCGCCAGCAGCAGCGCGCGCCCGCGATGCAGCCGCGATCGAATCGTCCCGATCGGACATCCGGCCGCTTGCGCCGCTTCTTCGTAGCTCAACTCTTCCAATTCGCACAGCACCACCGCTTCGCGAAACTCCGCCGGCAATTCCAGCACCGCGGCGCGAACCTGCTTCATCCGCTCGCGCGTTTCCACCCAAGTTGCCGGAGTCGCCGGATCCCGCAATATAATTCCCGCGCCGCTTCCGTCCTCGTTTTTTTGTTCCAGAGGAACTTCCCGCGGCAATCGCTCCAGATGCTTCATCACGCGGTTTCGCGCAATTCCGTACAGGTATCCGCCAAGCGTTCCGCGGCTCGAATCGTATTTCTTCGGAGCGCGCATCAAAGTCATGAAAACGTCCTGCACAATTTCTTCCGCGGCCCACGCGCTTCCGGTCATGCGCAGCGCGAAGCGGTACATCGCCGCTTGGTGCCGCCGGTACAGGAGAGTAAACGCCTCTTCCTCGCCCTTGGCGGCCCGCCGCAACAGAACGTCGTCTCTCGCTGGCTCAGCGATCCTCATCTCTCCTGGTTAGACGTTCTGAAGCCTTTCAAAGGGTATATTCCCCGTCCCGCTGCAAAGAGTTCCCGCCGGCTCTGGCTGGCCGGCGGTTAAGCTTGGAAGTCTTTGATTTCACAACAGGTTGGACGATTGCGTGTCAGACAAAAAAAGTGCTCTACTCGATTTTGGGCTTGAACATCCCGGCGGCGATGCGGGTTACGAAACGGCGCGGCACGAGGCGTTCGCCATGCGCGCCGAGATAATTTCCGAGGCCGGAAATCACGTAACTTTTCCCCGCCGCGAGGGCTTTCAGTCCGGTGCGCGCAACCTTTTCCGCGGTCTCGGCATTTTTCTTGAATTTTTCCTGCCCGGCGACCGCGTGAAATTCAGATTCCGTTGAGCCAGGGCAAAGAGCGCACACGCGGATCCCGTACGGCTTCATCTCTTCGGCGAGGCCTTCCGCGAGCAAGAGATCGAATGCTTTTGTCGCAGCGTAAGCGGAAATATAAGGAACGGCCTGGAAGGAAGCGGTCGAAGCGAGGATGAGAACATCGCCGCGGCGCCGCGCGACCATCTCCGGCAAATACAGCCGAGTGAGATGCACGACGGCGCTGCAATTTACCTGCACCATGTCCAGCAGGCGTTGTTTCTCGACGGATGGAAATTCACCCAGCCGGCCGAAGCCGGCGTTATTAGCCAGCAGATCGATCTCGATTCCTTTTTCTTTCGTGAAGGCAAATATCTTTTCCGGTGCGCTCGGCTCCGCCAAATCCGCAGCGAAAACTTCAGTTTTCACTTTGTGCTTCGCCGTCAGCGCACGAGCCAGTTCGTCGAGGCGCTCCTTCCGCCGCGCGGTCAGCACGAGATGTGTTCCTCCACCCGCCAGCTCTTCCGCCAGCGCCGCGCCGATGCCCGCGCTCGCTCCCGTCACCAGAGCCCACTTCCCCCGCCAGTTGTCCATCCGGAACTCCCCGCCTCTCAACTCGCACTAATTCTTTACCGGCGGCAATCCCGCATCCTCCGCGGCCACGCGCCCGATCACCGACCAGTCCTTGTCCTGGTTCCCGCGCGCCATCGCGGTAACAAAGCGGTCTCGCAAAACGCTGGCGATGGGCATCGGCACGCTGGCCGCCTCCGCCGCCTGCAGCACCAGCCGCACGTCTTTCAATCCCAGCGGCAAAGCAAATCCTGCCGGCTCGTGCTTCCCCTGGACGATCAATTCGCCATAAGTTTTGTACACCGGCGCCGTGAACATCGTAGTGGTCAGAAATTCCAGGAGCAGCCCGGGATCCACCCCGGATTTTCGCGCAAACGCCAGCGTCTCGGCCAGCGATTCCAAAACCGTGGCAATCAGAAAATTTCCCGAGAGCTTCACGACATTGGCCATTGAGGACCGTTCGCCAACCACGAACAGTTTCGGTCCCATCGCTTCGAACAGCGGCTTGCAGCGCTGCACACTCGTTGCTGGACCCGCCACCACCACCGCGAGTTTGGCGGCTTCCGCTGCCTCCGGGCGTCCAAAGACCGGCGCGGCTACAAACTCTTGCCCTGCTTTCGAATGTTCCGCCGCCAAGCGGTCGCTCAGCGCCGTGCTGGTCGTACTCAGCGAAACGTGAATGCCACCTCGACGCAGCGACCCCAGAACCCCGCCCTCGCCAGCCACAACGGCTTCCAACGCCGCATCATCCGCGACCATCGTTAACACTGCTTCATCCCGGCATGCTTCCGCCACGGATCCCGCCACGGTCGCCCCGTCCGCGCGCAAGGCCTCGGCGCGAGCCCTCGTCCGGTTGAAAGCCGTAACACGGTGACCTGCCCGCAACAAACTTTTCGCGATCCCCGTTCCCATTTTTCCAAGCCCAATCAGACCAACTTCCATTTCAGATTCCTCCGTCAGCAAAGAGTTGGCTGCGCCCACTTAGAGCGCTATTCCTTTGGCGGGCCCATCACGGCGTCCTTCCATTTGCCGCCCTCGTGTTTGATACGGCCCATCAGGCGGCGCGCCCAGACAAATTCGGCCGCAAGCAAACCTAAACCGAGGAGAATCGCAGCAATGCCTGGCCCTGGGGTGACCAGCATAACGACGCCTGCCAGCAATAACGTGAATCCAGCAATGACGAGGAACACTCTGCGGACCTGTTCAACCGTGCGAAGGATCATCAACTCTTAGGATAACGGATTTCTGGCGGAGAGGGTGGGATTCGAACCCCGGAGGCGCTATGCATCCACGGAAGTTATTGATTCTTCAAACCGCAGGTGTCGCTAGAGGCGCAGGAATAGCCGCAGTCGGGTACAGTTTCGGTACACATAGGTTGGTTGGAAATACTGCTGCTTGAGGAGTTGAGCGCGTTCGGGCGGACCCATGGAATGCCCGCGCCAAGGGCAAACACTTGTGGCGTCCTCGAAAGATCGTGGACACGAATCAGATTGCCACGCTTCGAGCCCAAGGCGTTGGCTGGAAACGGATCGCGGCAGAGATGGGAGTCGGAGTCGGCACTGTGATTCGAGCTTCGCGGAGAGGACGCATGAGAAAAGAGCGAGAGCACTACACTGCGGAACAGAAGGTTGCCATCCTCGACTGATGCCTTCGGATGGTTGCGGGGGTCAGATTTGAACTGACGACCTTCGGGTTATGAGCCGAACGGTCATCGGTAAGTCTTATTGATTGTGCTGCCCTTACTCCCGCCAGCAGGCTGGTTTTCTCCCCAATTCACCCGGATTTTGGACCCATAGTGGACCCATGGCGATGTACGACTCAGAGGATACCGCCCGGGGACGGCGGAGTTCGGCGCCCGTCTCTTAAGAACTGATCACCACGGCAAATCCTTTGAAATCCCGTTATTCGAGTCAGAACCTGATATAAAGTCAGCGTAATAGATCGCGGGAGAAGATGGCTGAATGACCGTTGGCGTCGCACCGATCATCGCCGTCCTTGCAGCCACGCTCGTTGCTACTCCGGAGACCTTGATGGTTACAGTGCCGTGCTCGAAGTCGTCAATACTAACACCCAGTCACTGTCTCCGTCGTGGTTCTTTCCCGGAGGCGTGAGCTGGATCGTCCCGGAATTTGGGAACGGAGACCCACTGATGGGGGTGAATATCCCGTTGCTCGGGTCGTACCACGCGGCTGTCACCGACTGGTTGAATTTCTGCAAGTTGACGGTCAGAGTATTTCCAGCGGGATCGTAGACGATTGCCAGCGATCCGTCCGTAATCCAGGCCGTTGTCACATAGTCAGCATTCGGCAAGTTGCCGTTGCTTCCATTGTATGTCCCATAGCCAGAGGTCACGATTTGATGACTTTGGTCGGGCACCAAATTCCACCACGGGATGGAGTTGAAAAGTTTAGTCCAGTACGCCAGTTCGAGCGTCCCCGGGGAATCCAGAAAGTTCTGCCAGCCGGGGAGGAACGTCCAGGTGTAATGGTTTCCGTAGAGCTGGCCGCACGCCCCGCTCGTCATCGTCCAGTACGCTTGTTCCCGCAGGATGAACACGCCGGTTAGGCCGGAGAAAAAGCTGCTGACGTTCTCGTACTCGTAGTTCGATTCCGTGAGGAAGGTGGGCAACGTCGGCGAGCTGTTGTACGCACTTAGGACCGCATCGTAGGTCTCGAAGTAGGTGTAGGCCGCATCGATCGCCAGAACGGAGCTAATTGGGCCTGTATCCTGGTTGGAGTAACTCAAGCGGTAGTCCAACTCGATCGTCTGGACATGATTCGGGTCAGCGGAAGCAATCCCAGCCATCACTTGATAGACCAGGTTGTTGTCCGTGCTGTCTCTCCATGTCTGAAAGTCGTTCCCGCTTTCCCACACGATATTCGGCGAGTTCTTGTAGCGGCTCCCGAGGAATGCTCCGTAATTGCGGGCTTGCATCGCACCGTTGTTTCTGAGAGTGGTCAGCCAGCCGCCCGTCTCAATTGGGTCAAGGAACACGACAAGACCATAGGACGCCGCAGTGCTAATTAGAGCGTCCAGGCGCTGGAAGTAGGCTGCATTAGGAGTGGACAGGTCATAATCAGAAGGGGACGTTCCGATGGTGAATGGAGCAATGCTATCGTACGTCGTGCCGAACGGATTTCCTGCTGTGTACGATTCGCATAAAACCATCACGAGAATTGAGTTGAACCCGTGCGCTTGCCGGTCGGCCATGTACGTCGCCATGTCGGATATGCTCAGATTGACCAGCATGGACTGCGGTGAGTCGCCCACGATCATGAACGGGTTATTATTCTGGTCGACCAAGTAGCGGCCCGTTGGTCCAACTTTCACAGGATAGGCCGGATTCACCGTCAGCGTGGCGACCGCGCTGGTCACCGTCCCCGCCGTGTTGCTCACCGCCACAGCGAACGTGGACCCGCTATCTGCGGTCGTTGTCGCCGGTGTGGTGTAGCTCGCCGCTGTGGCTCCAGTTACGCTCACTCCGTTCTTCTGCCACTGGTAGGCGAGCGGGGCTGTGCCCGTCGCGATGACCGTGAACGTGGCCGTCTGTCCGGCCGTCACCGTCTGATTCCCCGGCTGCGTGGTGATCGTGGGAGCTACCGGGGCCGGATTCACCGTCAGCGTGGCGACCGCGCTGGTCACCGTCCCCGCCGTGTTGCTCACCGCCACAGCGAACGTGGACCCGCTATCTGCGGTCGTTGTCGCCGGTGTGGTGTAGCTCGCCGCTGTGGCTCCAGTTACGCTCACTCCGTTCTTCTGCCACTGGTAGGCGAGCGGGGCTGTGCCCGTCGCGATGACCGTGAACGTGGCCGTCTGTCCGGCCGTCACCGTCTGATTCCCCGGCTGCGTGGTGATCGTGGGAGCCACCGGGCCCGGATTAGGCTGTCCTCCCGCACAACCTAACAAGATGAGTGCTGGAAGGAACAAGAGCGCGCGGAAAAGTAAAACGCAAGTCCAGAGGGGATGCGATCTTGGCGTACAGACGTGCTGCGAACGTATCGAGTTTTGTATAGACCCGACCAAGCCAATAGCCTAGGGCAAGGAGATGCCCTCACGATGCATTGTTCTTATGAGGCACTTAGAGGCCCAAGTTCAACCCAAGACTCGCTGAAGGACCAATCTAAGTGTTTTATTTGTAAGGGATTACAGCTCTGCCCAGAACGAATAGGGATCTCGTTCTTAGGCTGAACTTCGTCGGGGTAGAGACAGGCCAAATTTGGCCAAAAGATTTCCACAATTTGGCTCCGCCAGCCTAGGGGCGAAACTGCTGAACGGCAATCTTATGGGGGCGCCTTTGTACGCCCGACGGGTGGGTGTCAGCCAGTTTGCTTCTACGGGTAGATGCAACTGACCTGCCCGGTCACGGCGAAAAGGCAGAGATTGATCGGGATCTGGTCTGGTCCGAGGAAGAGGAGGACTCCAGGGGCAAAAGACTTTCTCACTCCGTCGAGTTCAAGTGGCGGACATCATGAGGGTGGCCTGCTCCCCTCAGTCCGCAGGGAAGTGTTGCGCGTGGCAGTATCGGTGGTGCCGGGGGCCTGGCATGGACGGAACGTCTGCCCGTACGCTTTGAGTGGTTGGCGGCTGCGTGACTCTCTGTGGTGACACCATCGCCATCGCTATGTCAGGTAAGTAGGCGATAGCCCGCATGTCCAAACTTTGGACGTAAACTTTCTGCAAGGGTGGACCGAGACGATCTGCTTATTGCCCTTGACAATGCACCCGGTGGGTCGCTTAAGGTGAAAATTGGGTCGTGAAATGGGAAAGGGACAGCGAACTTCTGAAACGTCCGTTAGTAGAGTAGCTTCCTCCAGGAAGTTGGTCAGCGTCGGCCGGCACGAGTACGGCTGCAAGATCTGCTCCCATAAACGACGACATGAAGTCGAGCGTGACTTCATCAACTGGAAGAGTCCGGCACTGATCGCTAGAGAGTACGGGCTGAAGGATCGTTCGAGCGTGTATCGTCACGCACACGCCTTGGACCTCTTCCCCAAGCGTCAGCGCAACGTGAGAGCGGCCCTAGAACAGATTATTGAGCGGGCCTGCGAAGTAGATGTGAACGCAGCCGCGGTTGTTAGCGCAGTACGCACTTACGCCAGTATTAATTCGTTTGGGCAGTGGGTTGAGAGGTCCGAACAGGTGAATCTGAATGAGCTCTTCGAGCGAATGACGCGGGAAGAACTCGAAGCCTACGCACGCGACGCAACTCTTCCAGAATGGTTTACTCGAACAGTGGGCGCAACAGCACCCCACAGTCCGGACCCCGAAGGCGATAGCTAACCCCATGAAATCACACAAAAACCACGACGGCCTGGGCGCAACGGTTTCAGCTCCGCAGCCGGGGGATTTCCCTCTCGGCTCCGTAGAGTCGCGCGCTGCGGCACGAGGGAAGTTGATGCGTATGGAAGAGATGACCCCTTACGACAGAGACTGCCACGTGATCCAATGTATGGTACCTCTGCTCTACTCATACTCCCCGAACTCGCGGGATGTCCATGAAACTGATGTAGGCAAACGAGGTTGGGAGATTAGCCAGGCTCTTGATTAGGTGGGGCGTCCAGGAAATGGCCCGAGCGGTTGGCAAGTTTCGCGCCGCGTGGGCACGGCGCCTTCCCCAGTTGCCCTGCCCTGTGAAGTTTGAGCAAGATCGGGTCTGGTGCCGCTCGGCCGAGAGCAAGCGGAGCGAAGAAATATGGGATCAAGACCACGTTCCCCAGACTGCACCTGAAATCTGGCCCGCCATTGAAGCCGAAGCCCTAGGCAAGGAATCTTCAACGACAAAAAACGTTCCTACACTCAGTGCCGTTGTGTTCCGAGAAGATGAAGAAGGCAACTGCTATACGGAGCCGTTGATGTTATCGCAATGAACTGAGCCAGTGAGACCTCCGCTCAACCTGCAGCGGTACGACAAAGGTACAGACATCTTTCGTGGCGATCTCGGTTTTCTCTCCAACGGCGGCGACAGTTGCCGCGCAAAGCTCATTTGCCCACGGTTTGCACCCCCGCTTGCCCTTCCTGCTGTGACCCTGCTCTGCCGACCCAAATAACTTCGCACGGCACTGAATCTACCGGGTCATCTACAACGAGTTCGACCAATTGTCCGTGTCTCAGTTTGAAGCTACCTCGCAATCTAAACCCCTTTTGCGACCTATCGTCAATGAGACAGGGAAACATATTCTGAACTCCACCGAGATTGATGACAAGGCGGGCGGGTTTCTTCGACATCACTCGCGCCGAGTGGCGGCCATGGGGGACAGGGAAGCTGGGCATTCTTTTACCCCCTGCTTAAGTCAAAGTTTGTCAGGACCCCCGAAATCCGAGTGCCTCGATCCCATGTTCGACCGGCGCGTCGAGCCGGATGCCCAGGATATAATCGTCGCTGGGGAACTTCTTGCAATATACGACCGAGCCTTGGACGCAAAATCCAGGCGGGGATGAAACCAGTACAAGCTCCGCTGGTTTCCAGAATTCCCGTGTGACCATCTGGATGCCGTTTCTGCTGATATTCTCCGTAGGAACGACTTCTAAAACTCCCGGCCTCCGAAGGCTGGTTAACCACAGGAGCGTGTTTAGATGGGCGCGGGGTTCCGACCTTTGAATGCTTCCGTTCCAGGGGCGCGGGCCGCATAACACTGCGGAAGCGCGATCATCAGTTTCAGAAGCGATTGCGTTTTCTGATGCTGCCTGGAAGGGGTCGAATTCGTAATTTAGACCCTTAAACAAAAACGTGGAGCGCTCTCCCAAAAAATTTCCTCCAACTTGGTCTTCCGGGAACTCAAGTGCGGTATTTTGCGTCATGTACTCCACCCCGATTCGAGAAATCTGCCGAACGATGTCCCCAAGGGACATTTCTGGTTTTCCGTTGCGACACGGGCTGGTCTCGCTGGGGAGACTAGGGATTCGGAAACAGGAATAGAATCCAGCGGGTTCCTGAAATCAGGGTCAGGTGAAGACCTCACTGGCCGTCTGGTGACAAGCCGCTTATTACCCCTTTAATGGGAGAATTTCCGCAAGCCGGAAGAGTGATTCCCGCTTTGCATCTGGCCACAGCGATGGCTCTGCAAGGCATGACCAAGCAGGAGCTTGAAGCTCTGAAATTACGAATTGAAGAGAAGCGAGTGTGAGCGGCCCGCACAGTGGAATTACGTACAGTAAACGACTTACGGTAATTACGGTATCTCTTCGTAGACTGAACTTGATAGTAGGCCACTTGTCAGTTAACTATAGTGGCTGTTAAACTGGCCCACGCAAGAACTCTGAAGTCCCCGGAGAGACCATGTCCCCCAAAGAACACCAAGTTTACCGTTGCCAGAATCGTGACTGTGTGAAGGACAACAAACTTTTCCTCTACACGGCCAAGACAGGCACGCCCGTCTACACCGTGTTGCCGGATTCGGTTGTGAAGGTATTGGAGGCCTCACCCCGCGCCACATCGAAACTCTACTTCTGGACCGGCAAGGGGAAGCTCGAAACCGCCGTCAAAGACTGGCAGAAAAAACTCCGAGTGATATTCGACTTGGCCGAGGTCTCGAAGGGCGATGGGAACGCCGTTGCACATCGCTTCCGTGACACGTTCGCCGTGGAATTGCTGCTCGCGGGGGTGCCGATCGAGCGCGTCTCCATCCTGCTCGGCCATCAGAGCGTTCGCATCACCGAGAAGCATTACAACCCATGGGTGCGCTCGCGCCAGGAGCAGCTAGAGGCCGACGTGAAGCGCGCTTGGGCCAGCGACCCGCTAATAATCGCGGGTACAAAACGGGTACAGATTCAGTAGAGGGGAGGCAAGTCAATGAAAACAAACGCGAAATTTTGGCGGAGAGGGTGGGATTCGAACCCACGGTACGGTTTCCCGTACGCTCGCTTTCGAGGCGAGTACTTTCAACCGCTCAGTCACCTCTCCGCGGTCGTTGCAGACTTAATCGTAGCAGAGCAGTCGATTTTTCGGCAATTGGACAATCATCCAACGGGACAAGGTGGAGCTGGCGGGCTAGAGCCATTCACTACACCCGCCAAATCGCCCCGCAAGAAATCGCGAAGGTAATTTATTGTCTGCGCGCGGCGAAAAACGATTGGAGCACGGCGGCGGCTTCGGGGGCGAGGACGCCTGAGGAGACAGCGACTTGATGGTTGAGGCGCGGATTGGAAAGGATTTCGAAGCAGGAGTGGACGGCGCCGCCCTTGGGGTCGTCGGCGCCGTAGATGAGGCGCGGGACGCGGGCTTGAATGATCGCGCCGGCGCACATGCTGCAGGGCTCGATGGTGACGTAGAGCGCTGTGTTTGCTAGGCGATAGTTGCTGAGGAGGCGCGCGGCTTCACGAAGGACGATGATTTCGGCGTGGGCGGTTGGATCGTTGTCGCGGATAGTGCGGTTGCCGGAGCGGGCGAGAATCTTTCCGTCGTGAACCAGGATGGCTCCGATGGGGACTTCGCCGGCGAAGGCCGAGGCGCGGGCCTCCGCGAGTGCTTCCTGCATGAATTGGAGGTCAGTTTCCATCTTTGGCGAGAGGATAGCACGGGGAAAGAGAAGAAACGGAATTAACGCAGAGATCACAGAGGCACTGAGGGCGCAGAGAATGAATGAAATGAGGATGAGGCCAAAAGGAGAGGCGAGCAAAAGAGAGGAGCGGATTGCTTGACAATTGGGGACGGGAGAAACAAACTAACGCGCATGCGGGAACTCCTGGAACGATTGTTTCAAGTAGATTTTTTGAAGGGCCTGGCAGTCACCTTTCGGGCGCAAAATCCCAAGAACATTGTAACAGAGCAGTACCCGCTGGAGCGGCCGATGGTGGCGGAGCGGTACCGGGGCGCGCCGCGGCTGAACAACAATCCGGAGACCGGCGAGACACTGTGCATCGGGTGCAATTTGTGCGCGCTGGCGTGCCCGGAGAACCTGATTGTGGTGGGCTGGGAGCGGCACGACGCGACGCGGCGCAAGGTGCTCACCTTTTTTACCTATGACACTTCGCGGTGCATGTTCTGCGGGCTGTGCGAAGATGCGTGCCCGACGGATGCGCTGGAATTGACGCAGGATTTCGAGATGGCGTATTTTACGCGCGAAGGCGCCATCTGGGACCGGCACCGGCTCGAACAGGGGCCGACACCGGCGCGCTACACCCGCTAAAGATATCTGCATGGAACTTCGCAAAGATCCCATCACACAAAGCTGGATCATTCTGGGGCAGAGAGAGACGCTCGGCGAATCCCCCGAGGAGTGCCCGCTGGAGCCGGCAAAGATTGAAAAATTGCCGTCCATCCTGACGTGGCCTGCGGAAGGGCCGTGGCAAGTGCGTGTGCTACCTCATCCCGAGCCGCTCTACCACGTGGAAGGAGAGGCGGCGCGCACAGCCGAAGGTATGTACGACAAGATGGGCGCGATCGGCGCGCATGAAGTGGTGGTGGAAACCCCCTCGCACGAAAAACGAATGGCCCAGTTCACCGACGAAGAAATCGAACGCGTCCTGTGGGTCTGGGCCTCGCGAATCGCCGACCTCAAAAAAGACCCACGCTTCAAATATGTCAGCGTGTTCAAGAATCAGGGTACGCTTGCCGGCGAAGAGTGGCCGCACGCGCATTCGCAGGTGACGGCGACGATTTTCGTGCCGCGGCGCATCAAGTACGAGCTGCACGCTTCGCACGAATGGTTCAAGGACAAAGAGCGCTGCATTTTCTGCGATACGGTACGGCAGGAGGAAAAGCAGGGGAAGCGTATTGTGGACGTACAGGGCGAATACTATGCCTTGTGTCCGTACGCCTCGCGCGTGCCGTATGAGATCTGGCTGGTGCACCGCAGGCACAATCACTTGTTCGAGCAGCCGCGGCCGGGTTCGAACCGCAAGCAACTTGCCGCGCTGTTGGGACGCGTTTTGCGGCGGCTGGAGAAGCCGGCGCCGGCATTTCATCTCGTGGTGCACACTGCGCCCAACACTCGAAGCAAAAAAGGCGAGCTGGCCGGATATTGGAAGACGCTGGCGGAGGATTATCACTGGCACATCGAGATCCTGCCGATCGTGGAGAAGCGCAGCAAGTCCTACAGCATCAAAGAGGTCTACTTCAATGCGGAGCTGCCGGAGCAGGCAGCGGCACAATTGCGGGCGCTGGATCCGAATTCATGAAGCAGGGCAAGGCGAAGGCAGCGGAGAGGGGCGGAATCGTCCTGAACTTGATTGTCCTTGTGTCCTTTGTGGTTTTTTGCGCGCTTCTGTATCTTGTTCGGCGGCCCATTCTTCGTTTTGTGGCGGAATCCTGGATCGTTGAGGATGCGGACAGCAAGGCAGATGCGCTGATCGTGCTGAGCGATGACAATTTTTACGCGGATCGGGCGACGAGAGCCGCGGAATTGTTCCGGGAAGGGAAGGCGCCGGTCGTCGTTGCGAGCGGAAGACGCTTGCGACCCATGGCGGGGATCGCGGAATTGATGGAGCACGATTTGGTCGAGCGCGGCGTTCCGAAAGATAAAATCGTTCGGCTCGCGCACGATGCGGACAACACGCGAGAAGAAGCGGAAGCGTTGACCAAGCTGGCGACGCAAAGAAAATGGCATAGCGTGATCGTGGTGACTTCGAACTATCAAACCAGACGGGCGCGCTATATTTTCCGCAGAGTTTTTCCACAGGGCATTGAGGTGCAGGTCGCGAGCGCACGCAACGGAGACTTTGATCCGCAACACTGGTGGGAGAAGCGTAAGTCCATCAAAGAGCTAACTCGCGAGTTCGCAGGGATGGTGGTGGCCATCTGGGAATTACACAGAAGAAGTGAGACAGGTGAGACATCGCAATCCGTAGTGGGATCGGGAGCACCAATTCCCCAATTAGTAGTATAGGCCTTCACGAAACACCCCACATTTGCTACCCGCCATTCTTGTTTACACCCACTAAGTCGTGTACTATGTTCACTCTTCCGAGTCGCGGCTCCCAACCAGCCCTGCGATGAGCGGCTTCGAAAATTCAATTTTCGACGTCGAGGTGTTTCATGTGGAAAAAAGAAGATGCGAAGCCGCAAGGAGCTACCGATAACGTTGCGGCTCCCGCAGTTACTTCGAAGGCGCCGGCTGCGACGCCTGCCATTACTCCTCCGAGTTCCAGTGCGCTGCCCGTTTCAACGCGTTCCGCCGCATGTATCAGCCAGGGAATTCGGATCAAAGGTGAAGTGACGGGGAGTGAAGATTTGTTTGTGGACGGTTTGGTGGACGGAAAACTGAATTTGACGAACGGAAGCCTGACGATCGGGCCGAATGGAACGGTAAAAGCGGACGTGTATGCGCGTGAAGTCATCGTGCGCGGAAAGATCGAAGGAAAAGTTACGGGCCGGGACAAAGTGCAATTGTGGAGTACCGGGCAAGTCACTGGCGAAGTGCAGACGGATCGCCTGGCAATCGAGGAAGGTGCCTTGCTGAAGGGCAAAGTGGAAGCGGGCAAGCAGCCTGCGAAGCCAAGCGAGACGAAGGCCACGACTGCCACGGCGATCGGCAAGGTTTCCGACGCGACTCCCTTGAGTTCCGGCACGGCAGCGGATTAGGCGATGAGCTTCCTGAATAAACTCGGCATTGGAATTGGGAGCACAGCGAGGCGCGATGTTTCGAGGCCGGTCGGAGCGAATGCGCGCCCGCGGACTTCGGGTACACCCCCGGTCGGCGGAAGCGCGCCGCGGGCGCCTGAATCGCGCGAAACAACGCGCGTTTCGAACGGGTTGAAAGAGCTGCTGTGGAATCTGGACGGCCTGGGGAAAGGCAAGCTGCTGGACCTGGGGCCGGCGTGGCAAACCACGTTGAGTTTCTTCATCGAGCGAGGTTTCCGCGTTTCCTCGGAGGATGTTCTTCGCGGATGGAAAGCATTCCTTACCGAGGAAGAAGCCCGGCTGCGCGAGGACGCGTCCGCAATCGAGAGTTTGGACATGACGCCGGGCGGCCGCGCGAAGCGTTTTCTGAATGAAAGCCTGCAATATCCAAAATCTACTTTTGACGCGGTGCTTTTGTGGGATTTGCTGGACTACCTGGAGCCGACACTGGCGAAACAAATGGTGGCGAGCGTGACAGAATTGCTGAGGCCCGCCGGAGTGGTTTTTGCCATGTTTCACAGCAAGAAGCCGGAAGGATTTCAGCGCTACCGCGTGGCAGATTCGAACACGCTACAAATGATTTCCACGCCAGTTATCTTCCCAGCGCAGAAGGTTTATCAAAACCGTGAGATTCAAGACCTCTTTGGCCGCTACCGGACAATGAAATCGTTCGTGAGCCGCGACCAACTGCGCGAAACGCTCTTCATTAAGTAAAAAAGATACAAACGCCTTTGGGACGAAAAGCGATCTGTGGATATTGTGTGCCCACCAACTCTTCGCTTGCATTCTACGAATCTGAGGAGTAGAAGGAAGGCGTGAGCTCACGGAGCTCCGGAGGGATCATGACTCCACCGGGCTTAGAGCTGCACCAAAACTGAACACACCGCTCTTGCGGTGCGCGTCGCCCGTGAAACATACGTGCTATTAGCGCGCTTCCGAGACGACACAGCAAAAAGAAAAAAGGGGGAACCGCCAGGTTCCCCCTTTTTTCTTTCCACCAAGGATCTAGGATGGGTGCTTCGGAGTCGCAGCGTGACGGTGATGATGATGCTTGCCGTTGCTGTGATGACGGTGATGGCGGTCATGCGACGACGCAGGGTTGTTGGACTGGGTTTTTGAAGTCTGGGGTGCGCCCTGCGCGCTCGATTGCACAGCGGTTGACGGCTGGGCGTAGAGAAACAAAGCGGGTGTTGCGGTCAACAAAAACATCCTTAGAGTGCGTTTCACAGCAAATCTCCCAAAGAAAAAGAAATCCCGGCAGGGATATTGAATCATAAGTGATGAAGGAAGTCGTGGGGAACGTCACCGGGGTTGTGCCGGAACAAGCAATCGACTGCAAAAGCTTACGTCGAGCTTGGGCCGGGCGCTGGGCAGCGGAATCGAGTTGGCTGTGGCGGAGTGCTGGCGACCGGATGCCGTCAGCTGCCAAATTTCAGCTGTTCCAGCCACTGAATGGCTTCGCGCTGATTGGCGATGATCTGCGCTTGCCAGACGAGGGCAATGGACATGAAGCTCATGGTGATGACGCAGAAGATGAGGACGAGGCCGATATTGGACTCTTGAGCGGGAAGCCGAAATACACGCCGAAACCAGGCCATGGTAGGGGTTCTCCTAGTACTCGATCCGCCTAATTATCCTAGAAAAGAGCGAATCCGGTTCGGCAGGTTCGGGAACACTCCTCGCCGCGTATAGAAGATTAGGCAATCGGAAGACCAAATCCACTCGACTCCTGAAAGGCGTATCATGCGGAAAACAGGTGCTTTGCAATTTGCACTCTGAGACAGAACAAGACCGAATGAGCAATGTGTGTGCAACTTCAGGCTCACTTAGGTGAGTTCATTTCCAACGGTACTAGTTTCTTGTCGAGATGGCCTCAAGGACGCGCTCCCAGATGTCCGGTGCTCGGAGTTCCAACCGGCGGGCTCTTGGGTTGGTGGAAAGATCCGCGGAGTCGCTGTCTTGAGAACGGTTACTGAGGAGAATCGTACGCTCGCAAAACGGGAAAAGACCCGGGCTGAGGTCCTCGGTTGCGATGCCTACGATGTGGGCATGTTGGCGAAGCGCCCGATCATAGAGCATGGAGAGATCTCGGATGCAGCGTTGCGTGCTGGCGCCGATCGCGGCGGACCAGAAGACACCGTGCTGGCGAAGCTGTAAATTTCGATTCCGGCCCTCAGCGAGAAACCGCTGAACATCCAGATCAGACACACCCGCAAGGAAGAATACCTGGTCAAAATCACGTTGTCGTGTGAGTTCCGCCTCCCGCTCAGGGAGGCCGGTGTTCTGGACCAATTCGCGAAGAGAGAGTGAGCGCAATGTTACAACCGGGACTCCGGTGTCTGCGGAGAGGGTTTCGAGGGCATCAGCGGCTGCTGGCAGGGCCTCTGCCACGGGAATGCAGGTGAAGCGGCCGAGGCGGACGGTAGATGCCCTCTGCGACTTTGAGATGTTTGATTCCGGGCGGAGGTGGAAATAATCCTCGGGGAGGTAGGCCGCGCAGCCGTCTTCCGCGATGAAGGGATGAGCGTGGCCAAGCTTGCGGCGTGGCTCGTCAAACTGGAGGCGCGAGCGGCTCGTAAGCCATACCGCGGGGATCCCCTGGTGGTCCAAGGCGGCGGTGAACTCGTCCAAGCCCGGAATGCTCTTGCCGCGGATGAGGATAAGGGAATCGACGGCGATGAAAAGAACGCTGGAAGTCTGGCGCAAACAAAGCTCCGGTATGGCGAAGACATTCTATCGGAATTCCACGGACAGGCCGCGTTGAGACAAAAGAAAAAGGCGGGCAGAAGATCCTGCCCGCCTCGTAGGATGCCCGGCTACAGCGTCCGGGCACTTCTCTCTTTATTTAGTTGCCAGACTTTGATGCGGTGGCGGCCGTCTGCGAATTCGCCTTCGGGATGCTAACGTATCCGCTGATGGTGTTCTTGCCCACCTTGTTCACCACGATTTCCTGGGGAATATGGGTGCCGGAGAGATAGAAGAAGATCGGCTCGTTCATGGCGCGATTCTTCTTTTCGAACTGCTTGTCTTCGACGGTCACGGCAGCACTGAACAGGTTGCGCTTTTCGTTGACGCCCTTCAGTTCGACCGTGACGTTGCCCACCTTCTGCGGCTTGTTCTTGCCGACGATGGTGAACTCGACGTAGTCGCGTTCACCGAGGCGGCGGAGCTGGTCAATTTCGTCGTGGTTGCGCGCGATGAGCGTGCCCATCTCGCTGCGGGCCATTTTCAGGTCCTCACGGGTGGCGTCGAGGTCGGTCTTGACGCCCACAACCTTGGTGTCAACCGTCTTGACGTCATCGTTGGTGGCCTTGGTGGCAAGCTCGGAGTGGACGGAGGTATCAAGCGCGGCCACCTGCTTGCTTGTTGCGTCATTGAGCTTGGCGGCTTCTTCGCGTGCCTTCTTGAGCTGGCCCTGGGTAATCTTCAGCTTGGTAGTGACAACCTTCAGGTCGCCCTGAAGTTCGGTATTGGACTTTTCGTCCTGCGCGAGGCGATCCTTCAAGGACGACATATCTTGCTGGACCGACTGCTGCGTGGCCTTCAACTGCGTCGCCACGGCTTGCTGCGTGCTATCGAGCTTCGATGAGGCGTTCCAACCGAATGCTAGACCACCGAGGGCAACCAACCCGAGAACAATAATCGCGGGAAGCTGCCAAGAAGAACCTTCTCTCACTTCTATACGATCCTCTGACATAGTCAATATCTCTCCTACCCCTGTGGGGTTGATGCCGTATAAATCGGCCTGTAACAATGAGTTTGCATTCCTCACGCCAAAGGA